>NZ_CP185262.1:1776416-2125332 GCF_018215285.2 Streptococcus sp. 11-4097 | reverse complement strand
TCCGTCCTCCTCCTTTACTACTTGTTTAAAAGTTTAATGCTAGACTTATTTTACCATAGATAGTAAGATTTTTCCACAAGTTGTGAAAAATAATCCACAATGTTATCAAGTTTTATCCACAGGTTGGGGATAAAAGCAGAAACTATTGATTTATTAAGCTTTTTATTGAAAAAAATAGTGGATAACCTTGTGAGATAAAAAAATAAAAGAACAGCCTTATTTCAGGCTGTTGATAATTCTACTGTATTCTTCTTGATTTGAGAAAGCAATAATGATTTTTCCATTGTCTTTTTTAGACAATTTTATTTCTACATCTAATCCGAGTAGTTTTTTTAACTGTTCTTCTTCATTTTGTATGAAATAATCATTTTTTTGCAGTTTCTTTTGTTTTTTCTCTGTCAGAAGAGCTTCTAACTTCCTTACAGAAATGTCTTCCTCTATAATTCGTTGAAAGAAATAGTCTTGTTGTTCCTTATTCAACCCAACTAGCGAACGCGCATGGGCTTGTGATAGTTGGCCATTTTCTACTTCTGAAAGGATCTGTTCTGGCAAGGACAGCAAGCGAATAGAGTTGCTGATATAAGGACGAGACTTGCCCATTTTATCTGCAATTTCAGCATGGGTAAATCCTTTCTCTACAAGAGATTCATAGGCGCGTGCTTCTTCTATTGGATTTAAATTTTCTCTTTGCAAATTTTCAATGATGGACTGGACCATCATCTCTTGATCTGAAAGCTGTTTAACAACAGCTGGGATAGACGTTAGACCAGCTAAAAGTGAAGCCCGATAGCGTCTCTCTCCTGCAAGGATTTCATAACCAATAACAGGAGATTGACGAACAATAATCGGTTGAATGACCCCATTTTCTTTGATAGACTGTGCTAGTTCATGTAGTTTTTCTCCATCAAATTCTTTTCGAGGTTGATAGGGATTTTTTTGTATATCTGTGATAGAAATCATTTCAAATTTTTCCATGACTCTACACTAACACATCTCTTCTCCTATGTAAAGCTTTATTTACATAGATGTCAATTAAGATTCTAAATCACCCGAACTCTTGTCAAGTTTAATAGATGTAGTTTCTTCTTTACCGTTACGATAGTAAGTTATCTTAATGGTGTCTCCGATAGAATGATTGTAAAGAGCACTTTGTAAGTCTGTTGATGAAGCAATCTCTTTGTCATCTACTTTTGTAATAACATCGTATTTTTCAAGGTGACCATTGGCAGGCATATTACTTTGTACAGAACGAACAACTACACCAGATGTTACATTACTTGGAATATTCAGTCTTCTAATATCATTTGTATTAATATTTGAGAGATTGACCATTTGGATGCCCAAAGCTGGACGAGTCACTTTTCCGTTCTTTTCTAACTGTTCAATAATATTGATAGCATCATTTGCAGGGATTGCAAAACCAAGACCTTCTACAGATGTCCCTCCATTTGTGGCAATTTTACTTGAGGTAATTCCGATAACTTGTCCTTGAATATTGATTAGTGGGCCACCAGAGTTACCTGGGTTAATAGCAGTATCAGTTTGGATGGCTTTTGTAGAAATGGCTTGTCCATCTTCAGATTTTAAAGATACATTTCGATTGAGACTAGATATGATACCTTGAGTGACAGTATTAGCATATTCAGAACCTAACGGGCTACCGATAGCAATAGCAGTTTCTCCTACGGTTAACTGACTAGAATCACCAAATTCCGCTACTGTTGTCACTTTTTCTGAAGATATTTTGACGACAGCAATATCAGAGAAAGTATCAGCTCCGACGATTTCTCCAGGTACTTTAGTTCCATCTGATAAACGAATATCTACTTTGCTGGCACCATTTATAACGTGATTGTTGGTGACGATGTAAGCTTCTTTATCATTCTTTTTATAAATAACCCCAGATCCTTCACTAGAGATTTGCTGAGAATCTGTGTCAGTATCATCATTTCCAAATACGCTATTTTGTCTGTTTGCTGAATAAGTAATAACAGAAACAACAGCATCTTTTACTTTGTTAACAGCCTGTGTTGTTGAATTTTCATTCTTATAGGCAGTCTGTGTAATAGTACTATTGTTGTTAGAGGTACTTACAGTACTTTTTTGAGTTAGTTGGTTTATTGAAAAGCTACCCAAGGCTCCACTAATAAAGCTAATGACGATAACGACTAATAATTGAAACCATTTTTTGTAAAATGTTTTTAGATGTTTCATATTTGCCTCCATATGTTTGAAATTACTGAAAGTATAAACTGACTAGCTTAATTATAACTTAAAAACAAAAGTTTTTCACAGATTGTGGATAACTTTCAAAAATCTGTGGTTTTCTCGGCTAAAATTAAGCTTTTATTTTGTGAATAAGGTGTGAAAAAATAGAGAATATGTTAGAATAGAGTCATGAAAATTAAAGTTGTAACAGTTGGGAAACTGAAAGAAAAGTATTTAAAAGATGGTATTGCAGAGTATTCAAAACGAATTTCTCGATTTGCTAAGCTTGAAATGATAGAGCTAGCAGATGAAAAAACACCAGATAAGGCCAGTGAATCAGAAAATCAAAAGATTTTAGAAATAGAAGGTCAGAGAATTTTATCAAAAGTTGGTGACCGTGATTTCGTGATTGTGTTAGCCATTGAAGGGAAAACTTTCTCCTCAGAAGAATTTAGTAAGCAGTTAGAAGAAGCTTCTATAAAAGGATTTTCTACTCTTACTTTTATTATTGGAGGGAGTCTGGGATTAGCACAGGATGTAAAAAAGAGAGCCAATCTCTCTGTTAGTTTTGGTCGTTTAACCTTGCCCCATCAGTTAATGAGACTAGTCCTTGTTGAACAAATCTATCGAGCTTTTACAATACAGCAGGGCTCGCCCTATCATAAATAGAAAATTGACTTTCAATTGAATTTTTGGTAGAATAGCTGTATTAGGTCTCATAGCTCAGCTGGATAGAGCATTCGCCTTCTAAGCGAACGGTCGCAGGTTCGAATCCTGCTGGGATCAATATAGTAGCAAAGCTGGGAATTTTCCCGGCTTTTTTCTTAAAAAAGTACACTTGGGGAGAAAAAAATGACAGTTGAGAGAATTTTATCTAAAATGGAATTCCATTTTGTATAATAGTTTTTGTAAGTTAGCTTACAAGAAAAAAACATTTAGGAGATTTAATTATGAAAAACACAGTTAATTTAGATAAGTTTGTAGAATTGAAGGAAAAAGACTTGCAAAATATTCAAGGTGGGGAGATAAGGCAAACACATAATATTTTCTTTAATTTCTTTAAAAGAAGATAAAGGAGTAGAAGAATGGATTTTCTTGCAGTATTAGTTGTGATATTACATATTTTTATTATTAGTAAAAGTTACTATTTAATATGTAAAAATAAAATAAATATAAAAGAACTATGCTTTTTTGGTGGTTATACATTACTAGTAGAATCAGTATTTGAACTTTCCTTTTATTTTATATACTTAGATGGATTAGGAATTGAAAAATTTTTATTTCCTTTAATATTATATTCATATTTTATATTTATTAAAAAGTATGAGAAGTATAGAGGAGTATTCTTAAGTTTACTACTATCCCTTTTATATAATAGCACCCATACCTTTTTATCCGTAACTTTATCCTCTATAATAGGAGATGATGCTGCCTTACAATATCATAGTCTATTCTTTTTAGTTGTAGTGGCATTGACTTATGTTGTTATCGTAACAATTATTCGTTACTTTCATTTGGAACTAAACTATTTTGACAAAGATTATCTCTATCCTTTCTTGAAAAAAGTCTTTTTTGCTTTACTACTGCTACATGTTGTATCTTTCATTTCAGATATAGTAAGTACAATTAAACATTTGAATAGTTTTGGAAGTATTTTGTCGTCTATTGTCTTTATTTCTCTACTTTTGATCTTCTTTGCAATGAATTCGCATAAAGTTCAAATGGAGAAAGAGATTGCTTTGAAGCAGAAGAAATTTGAACAGAAACATTTACAGAATTATACAGACGAAATTGTTGGCTTGTATAATGAAATACGTGGGTTTCGACATGACTATGCTGGAATGCTTGTCAGTATGCAGATGGCAATTGACAGTGGTGATTTAAAGGAAATTGACAGAGTTTACAATGAAGTTTTGGTCAAAGCTAATCACAAACTACGTTCAGATAAGTACACTTACTTTGATTTGAACAACATAGAAGATTCAGCTTTACGAAGTTTAGTTGCTCAGTCAATTATATATGCTAGAAATAATAGTGTAGAGTTTACACTGGAAGTAAAAGATATAATTACTAGACTACCAATAGAACTGCTGGATTTAGTTCGTATTATGAGTGTTTTATTGAACAATGCTGTTGAAGGATCGGCTGATAGTTATAAAAAGCAGATGGAAGTAGCAGTCATTAAAATGGATGTTGAAACAGTTATAGTCATCCAGAATTCATGTAAAATGACGATGAATCCTTCAGAGGATTTATTTATCTTAGGTTTCTCTACTAAGGGAAGAAATAGAGGCCTAGGACTTAATAATGTTAAAGAAATTTTAGACAAGTATGATAACATTATTTTAGAAACAGAAATGGAAGATAGCACGTTTAGACAAATCATTAGATTTAAGAGGGAATTTGAATGAAAGTTTTAATTTTAGAAGATGTTATTGAACATCAAGTGAGACTAGAGAGAATATTGGATGAAATTTCGAAAGAATCGAATATTCCAATATCATACAAGACAACGGGAAAAGTTCGTGAATTTAAGGAATATATCGAAAATGATGAAGTAAACCAGCTTTATTTTCTAGATATTGATATTCATGGAATTGAGAAAAAAGGGTTTGAAGTTGCCCAGTTTATTCGTCATCACAATCCTTACGCTATTATCGTCTTTATTACCAGTCGATCAGAGTTTGCGACTCTCACCTATAAATACCAGGTATCAGCCTTAGATTTTGTTGATAAAGATATCAATGATGAGTTATTTAAGAAGAGAATTGAGCAAAATATATTCTACACGAAGAGTATGTTACTTGAAAATGAAGATGTTGTAGATTATTTTGACTATAATTACAAGGGAAATGATTTAAAAATTCCTTACCATGACATTCTGTATATTGAAACGACAGGAGTTTCTCATAAATTGCGCATTATTGGTAAAAATTTTGCAAAAGAGTTTTACGGTACCATGACAGATATTCAGGAAAAGGACAAACATACTCAGCGATTTTATTCTCCTCATAAGTCATTTTTGGTAAATATAGGCAATATCAGAGAAATTGATCGAAAGAATCTAGAAATTGTTTTCTATGAAGACCATCGTTGTCCTATTTCAAGATTAAAAATTAGAAAATTGAAAGATATTCTAGAGAAAAAATCTCAAAAGTGATTGACAATTAGTAAGAAATTGATATAATAGTTATATCTGCTACAGATAGAAGGTCCGTTGGTCAAGGGGTTAAGACACCGCCTTTTCACGGCGGTAACACGGGTTCGAATCCCGTACGGACTATTTTATCCGCCATAGCTCAGTTGGTAGTAGCGCATGACTGTTAATCATGATGTCGTAGGTTCGAGTCCTACTGGCGGAGTATAGATAAAAGGGAACACAGTGTTGTTCCCTTTTTTGCATCAATTCGTATCACCAAGCATCTTCATAAGGAAGTCTGTTATTTCTTGAGGACTTTCTTTTTTTCCATGTGCAATCCAAGTTTGGCAGACACCAAAAAGTGCGTGAGTTAGATAGATGCTACTATATTCTAATTCAGTGGTATTAAGATTCAGTTGCATAAATCGCTTTTGTAAATCTGTACTGAGCATGATATGAAGTTTATTTCGTAAGAAATTTTGGATTTCTTTGGTCCCATTTTCAGAAAGAAGGGCAGCTAGAAGTGGTTCTGACTCTAGATATTCAAAGACTTCTAAAATAGCATCTCTTTTGTGATGAGCATGTTTTTGAAAAATATATTCAAATGTATGAAATAGCTTGCTTTGATAGTGCTCAATCATATCATACTTATCCTTATAGTGAGTATAGAAGCTGGAACGACTAATTCCGGCTTTTTCTGCTAACTTGACAGTAGAAATTTGATCAAATGGTTGTTCCATGAGTAATTGTACCATAGCATTTTCAATAGTTCGCTTTGTTTTTAAGCGTTTGTTACTTTCTTGCATATTTCCTCCTTGTAAACAAATTAGACTATATGTCTAAAAATAGATTTTTTATATTGTAATTTAGATTTTTTAATGTATAATCTATTATATCAAAATTTTAGACAATATGTTTAAAAAAGGAGAAACTATGTTTAAAGAATGGAAAACAATTTTTAAAAAACCAACCTTTATTATTGTCATGATAGGGATTTCTCTTATTCCAGCTCTGTACAATATCATATTTTTGTCCTCAATGTGGGATCCATATGGGCAATTGTCTGACTTACCTGTGGCAGTTGTCAATAGTGATAAAGAGGCTTCCTATAATGGTAATAGCATGTCTATAGGAAAAGACATGGTGTCCAATTTAAAAGAAAATAAAACCTTGGATTTTCATTTCGTGGATGAAGATGAAGGAAAGAAGGGATTGGAAGATGGCGATTACTATATGGTAGTGACTTTACCCAGTGATTTATCTGAAAAAGCAGCTTCTATTTTAACGGATC
Organism: Streptococcus sp. 11-4097; assembly: GCF_018215285.2. Classification (GTDB taxonomy): domain Bacteria; phylum Bacillota; class Bacilli; order Lactobacillales; family Streptococcaceae; genus Streptococcus. The sequence goes on along the minus strand of NZ_CP185262.1, from coordinate 2,118,694 downwards.
ATCCAGAGCAAATGCAAATTGATTATCAGACTTCAAGTGGTCATAGCTTTATTGCCAGCAAGATGAGCGATTCTGCGATGACACAATTGAAGCAGAATGTTTCTACCAATGTAACCGAAACCTATACTAAAGCCTTATTTAACAAAATGATTGATTTAAAGGATGGTATGAGTCAAGCAGCTTCTGGTAGTGAAAAATTAACTGATGGAGCGAATCAGTTAGTGGCAGGAAGTCAAACATTAACTACCAACCTACACTCTTTAGCAGCTTCAAGTTTAACATTTTCAAATGGAACGGAGCAGTTTACTAAAGGATTATCTGCTTATGTTTCTGGTGTCGAACAACTTCATCTTGGCTTAGGGAATTTTAATAGTGGTTTAGTTACATATACTGGTGCAGTGAGTCAATTAGATAGCGGATTAAGTCAATTATCTTCTAAAAGTCCTGAATTAGTAAGAGGAATCAATCAGTTATATACTGGTGTAGAATCCTATACTGGCGGTGTTTCTCAGATTAATACTGGTCTTAATCAATTTTCATCTGGTGTCAGTGCCTACACCAATGGAGTGGGAAGTCTTGCAACAGGTGCTAATCAGTTATCTAATCAATCAGCTACACTTCGAATGGGGGTGGAGCAATTAAGTGAAGGTATTCAACAACTTTCTAGCAAGTTAGATGCTTCGTCTGAGCAAAAAGATCAAATTAATCAATTATCCTCTGGTCTGAATCAGTTAAACCAAGCCATTCAAAATATTGATGTTGGAGATACAAAACAATTAGATTCTGTTTTATCAAGTATAGTATCTCTTTCTAATCAAATGTTAGCAAGTGCTCAGTCTGATAAAGCGACTACATTAGCTAATATTCAATCGACAGCAGCTTATCAATCATTGACAAGTGAGCAACAAGCTGAGATAAGCGCTTCTGTATCTCAAAATTCAACTGATAGTATTCAATCGGCTCAGTCAATTGTAGCTTTAGTTAAAGGTTTACAGGGAAGTTTAGAAAACTTACAAAATCAATCATCTAATCTTTCGATTTTAAAAAATCAAGCTAATCAAGTATTACCGCTTGCTTCTACTTCTTTGACAGGATTGTCAAGTGGATTAACAGAGATACAAGGAGCTGTTACTAGCAAATTAGTTCCTGCTAGTCAGTCGATTGCATCAGGTGTAAACGCATATACTGCAGGTGTTGATAAAGTTTCTCAAGGTGCAAATCAACTAATTGAAAAGAATTCTACTTTGACAGGTAGTTTGAACCAATTAGTTTCAGGCTCAGCTACCTTGACACAAAAATCTTCTAACTTGACAGCAGGAGTTGGTCAATTAGTTGAAAAAACTCCAGAATTAGTATCTGGTATTGAAAAATTATCAACTGGCTCCAACCAATTGAATCAAAAGAGTCAAGAATTGATAGCAGGAGTTGATAAATTGCAGTCAGGATCTAGCCAACTAGCTGACAAATCCAGTCAGTTAATTTCAGGTGCTTCTCAATTAGAAAGTGGATCTAATAAATTGGCAGATGGAGCTGGGAAACTAGCAGAAGGTGGAACAAAGTTAACTTCTGGATTGGAAGGTTTACAGACAGGAGTTGCTTCTTTAGGACAAGGATTAGGTAATGCTAGTGATCAACTCAAGTCAGCATCAACGGAATCTAAAAATGCAGAGATTTTGTCAAATCCTCTCAATCTTTCAAAAACAGACAATGATCAAGTTCCTGTAAATGGAATTGCAATGGCTCCTTATATGATATCAGTTGCTCTTTTTGTTGCAGCAATATCAACAAATATGATCTTTGCGAAGCTGCCTTCAGGACGTCATCCAGAGAGCCGTTGGGCTTGGTTGAAATCTAGAGCTGAAATAAATGGTATGATAGCTATTTTAGCAGGGATTTTGGTATATGGAGGAGTTCATCTTATTGGTCTAACTGCTAATCATGAAATGAGAACATTTATTCTCATCATCTTAACAAGTTTAGTATTCATGTCTATGGTTACAGCTTTAACAACATGGAATAACCGTATAGGAGCTTTCTTCTCTCTTATTTTGCTTCTATTACAGTTGGCATCAAGTGCAGGTACTTATCCACTTGCTTTGACAAATGATTTCTTTAGAGCTATTAATCCTTGGTTACCAATGAGTTATTCAGTTTCGGGATTACGACAAACAATCTCTATGACAGGAAATATTCATCATCAAGTTGTTTTCCTTGCCGTGATATTAGCCCTATTTACTGGTTTAGGTATGCTAGCTTATCAACCTAAGAAAATGGAAGAAGATTAAAAAAATCGACCAACTGGTCGATTTTTTATGTCTCAGATGACTTTCGTTTGTGATTATAAATTCCAAATAGTAAAAGTGAAGTAAAGGAACAGATTGATCCAGTAATAAAACCATTGGGAATAAAGGAAAGTGTAATAGTTCCTTTCCCTTTAGGAATATCAACTTTCATAAAACCAGTTTGAGCTTGTTTAATTTCTATTTTCTTACCATCTTGGTAGGCAGACCAGCCTTTGTCATAAGGAATGGTGAAGAAAATGGACGTATCTTGTTTGACATCATATGTAGCAAAGACCTTGTTTTTAGAAGTTGATACTGTGACAGGTTGTTCTTTAATTTTTTGAATTGCCTCGGTGAAAGTTTTGGTATCTAAACGATAGAAGGTAGGAGATTCAAATGATACTTGTGAATTTCCAGGGAAACTAACATTGATATTGAAAGTCTTTTTCTCTTTTGTATAGTCTAGATTAAAGAAGGAGAATGCATTATCAGTTGTAAAAGTTTTCTTTTTCCCATTGACAAGGATGTCAACCTTTTTTTGTTTGTCATTAGAAAAGTGAAGGTTTGTGAAAGAAAGATAAACTTGGCTGTTTTCTGGCACTTCAATTTGATACTGGATTGCTGCATCCTCATTTGAAGAACTTGTAACACTAATCAAATCATCAGTATTTTCAGTTTTTTCACAAGGTATTGGAGAAAAATAATCAAAATTAACGTTAGCAAGTTGATTTAAAAACGAGGCCTGATTATCCAAAGTGTGTTCATTGAACTTGACATCATTGTAAACAGATTGACTAGCAAATGCAATCGGAAGAGAGAATTGATTTTCATATAGGGTAAGATTATCTTTTTGATATACATCTTGGAAACCATACTTATCAATAGGGTTTTCTGAGATATTGTACTGGATGCCAAATAAACTATCAGCCAAAATACTATTATTTGCATAGCGGAGATTGAGATTAGTCCCAGAGGATTTAAATCCAAGTTTATCCAAAGTAGAGCTTGCTGAACGATTTCGAACAGATGAAAATTGAGAGATTCCATTGTAGTTGAATTTCATACTGTCATTTCCTGTCTGAGTCTCTAGTTTCTCAGTACGAGTAAATTGATTTCCAATATATGTTGAGAAAGATTCCATAGCTGGGATATCTCGATTATATGCACTTCGAGAAGCAAAGCCCCATTCTTTAGCAATTCCGTCCATTTGAGATGAAGCATTTAAACTTATTTCAACCATTATAAATAAAGAGATTAGAAAGGCAAATAGATTTACAGAGATAAACTTTTTGATAACTGCAAGGAGTAAAAGCGAATAGACAACCAAAAATTCAAGAGTAAGCAGAATATTCAAATCTGTTAAAAAAGAATAATGTGATTTTAGATAGATGGTAGCTAAAAATCCTGCTACCACAAAAAAAAGCGAAACTAAAAAATTCCAGATTTTAATTTCTTTCAGACGATTTAAGACCTCTGCTGCTGTATAAATTAACAGGGTAGAGAAAATCCAAGCATAGCGATGTAAAAACATATTTGGAGTATGCATACCTTGCCAAAATAAATCAAGAGCTTCTATATAAAAGCTTACAATTAGAAATGCAAAGAAAATTGCATAGATCAGTTTCACGTGAAACTTAATGGATTTAAGTGTAAAAAATAAAATGGTCAAAATAAAGGGAAGCAGTCCAATAAAAATCATTGGGATAGCCCCATACTTTGTTGTATCAAAGGAACCAATGAATTGCTTAGCAAAGAGATCAAGATACCAGCTACTTTCAGTTTGAAACTTTGTAACTTCAGTCAACTTTTCCCCATGTGTCTGTAAATCAAATAGAGTGGGAAGAGTCACAATCAAACTAGCCATACCAGCTAAAAAGGAGATGACTATGAAATCAAGAAAAGATGATTTTCGTGTTTTAAAATCCCAAGAAATTTGACAGAGATACCAGAAAATAAGAAACAATACTGTCATATAGCCAAAATAATAATTTTGAATAAACAAAATTGACAGATTTGTAAAGTACAATAGGAATTTCTTTTCAGTTATCAGTAGATGTAAACCAGTTATAATTAAAGGAATCAAGATAAAAACATCTAGCCAGGTTTTTATCTCTAATTGACTGACAGTGAAACTCATCAGAGCATAGGAAGTAGATAAAGCTAGTTTTAAAGATTTAGGAATCGATTGAAATAATTTATTTAAACTAAAGTAAGTTGACAGTCCAATCAATCCAAATTTTAAGAGAGTTGTCAGATAGACAGCATCTGGCATATTCGACAGATTAAAAAAGTAAACTAGAGGTGAAAGGAAACTTCCCAAGTAATAACTAGATAGGGCATAGAAATTTAATCCGAGGCCACTTGTAAAGGTGTAAAACAAACTACCATTTCCATGTAGGATATTTCTTAGAGCTATATCAAAAATAACGTATTGATGAAAGCCATCTCCTAATAGAGGAGAGTTGTCGCTATTCCAGTAGATACCTTGAGATAGATATACTCCTATCATAATGATTATGGGAATGATGAAAGAAACAAAATAGGTCCAATATGTTTTAAAAAATGATTTCATGTTACCTCGTAGAATGATAGAAAACTCAGTTGGTTACCCCAACTGAGTTTTGAAGTCTTATTTAGTCTTTCCAAAGTTCTTTAACTTTTGCTTGTACTTCTGCATTTTCTAGGAATTCATCATAGGTTTCATCGATACGATCAATGACGCCATTTTTAGACAAAACAATGATATGGTTTGCCAAAGTTTGGATAAACTCGTGGTCATGACTGGCAAAGATGATTGATTCTTTAAAGTTTTTCAATCCGTCATTCAAGCTTGAGATAGATTCCAAGTCCAAGTGATTGGTTGGATCATCGAGGACAAGGACATTTGATTTCAAGAGCATGAGTTTTGAAAGCATGACACGGACTTTTTCTCCCCCTGACAAGACGTTTACAGGTTTATTAACTTCATCTCCAGAGAAGAGCATACGGCCGAGGAAACCGCGTAGGAAAGTATTGTCATCTTCTTCTTTACTTGCAAATTGACGCAACCAGTCAAGAATTGATTCTCCCCCTGCGAAATCAGCTGAGTTATCTTTAGGTAGGTAAGATTGACTAGTTGTAACTCCCCACTTGACAGTTCCTTCATAATCAATATCTCCCATGATTGCACGAATTAATGCAGTCGTTTGGATATCATTTTGTCCAATAAGAGCTGTCTTATCACCTGGACGCAAGATAAAGCTGATATTATCTAAAATAGTCTCACCGTCAATCTTTACAGTTAGATTTTCTACTGTCAAGAGATCATTACCAATTTCACGTTCTGCTTTAAAGTTGATAAATGGATATTTACGACTAGATGGCACAATCTCTTCTAGCTCAATCTTATCAAGCATTTTCTTACGTGAGGTTGCTTGTCTTGATTTAGAAGCATTGGCAGAGAAACGAGCAACGAATTCTTGCAATTGCTTAATTTTTTCTTCTGCTTTGGCATTACGGTCTGCTAGCAATTTAGCAGCAAGCTCAGAAGATTCCTTCCAGAAATCGTAGTTTCCGACATAGAGTTTGATTTTTCCAAAGTCAAGGTCTGCCATGTGGGTACATACTTTGTTTAAGAAGTGACGGTCATGGGATACAACAATAACGGTGTTATCAAAGTCAATCAAGAAATCTTCTAACCATGTAATTGATTGGATGTCCAAACCGTTGGTAGGCTCGTCCAATAGAAGAACATCTGGTTTACCAAAAAGTGCTTTGGCGAGGAGAACCTTTACTTTCTCACCGTTAGCCAATTCGCTCATATTTTGGTAGTGCAATTCTTCTGGAATGTTTAGATTTTGAAGGAGTTGAGAGGCTTCACTTTCTGCTTCCCAGCCTCCAAGCTCGGCAAACTCTCCTTCAAGTTCGGCAGCACGCACTCCATCCTCATCTGAGAAATCTTCCTTCATGTAGATAGCATCTTTTTCCTTCATGATGCTATAAAGTTTTTCATTTCCCATGATAACGACATCAATAGCACGTTCTTCTTCATAGTCAAAGTGATTTTGACGAAGAACAGAGAGACGTTCATCTGGACCAAGAGAAATGTGACCTGTAGTTGGTTCAATATCTCCAGCTAAAATTTTTAAAAAGGTTGATTTTCCAGCACCGTTAGCACCGATCAATCCATAAGTATTTCCTTCTGTAAATTTGATGTTGACATCATCAAAAAGTTTGCGGTCACTAAAACGTAGTGAAACATCAGATACTGTAAGCAATGTTTTTCTCCTATTATGTGTAATATATTTATTCTACTAGAAAATACAGAAATATTCAAATTTTTATCTGTCAATTATATGTAAATTATATTTACAGCATACTTTACACAGAACCGTGAATAGCAAGGTTGATTTATTTTGATAAATTGCGGTTATTTCATTAAAAAAATGCTATAATTGAAGGGACCATATCGAAGGAGAACAAAATGACTAAACCCATTATTTTAACAGGAGACCGTCCAACAGGAAAATTGCATATTGGACATTATGTTGGAAGTCTCAAAAATCGAGTATTATTACAGGAAGAGGATAAGTATGATATGTTTGTGTTCTTGGCTGACCAACAAGCCTTGACAGATCATGCCAAAGATCCTCAAACCATTGTAGAGTCTATCGGAAATGTGGCTTTGGATTACCTTGCAGTTGGATTGGATCCAAATAAATCAACTATCTTTATTCAAAGCCAAATTCCAGAATTAGCTGAGTTGTCTATGTATTATATGAATTTGGTGTCATTGGCACGTTTGGAGCGTAATCCAACTGTCAAGACAGAAATTGCTCAGAAAGGATTTGGAGAAAGCATTCCGACAGGATTCTTGGTCTATCCAATAGCTCAAGCAGCTGACATCACAGCTTTCAAGGCTAATTATGTTCCTGTTGGGACAGATCAGAAACCAATGATTGAGCAAACTCGTGAAATTGTTCGTTCTTTTAATAATGCATATAACTGTGATGTCTTGGTAGAGCCGGAAGGTATTTATCCAGAAAATGAGAGAGCAGGGCGTTTGCCTGGTTTAGATGGAAATGCTAAAATGTCTAAGTCCCTTAATAACGGTATTTATTTAGCTGATGATGCGGATACTTTGCGTAAAAAAGTAATGAGTATGTATACAGATCCAGATCATATTCGAGTGGAAGATCCAGGTAAGATTGAGGGAAATATGGTTTTCCATTATCTAGATGTTTTTGGTCGTCCAGAAGATGCTCAAGAAATTGCTGACATGAAAGAACATTATCAACGAGGTGGTCTTGGTGATGTGAAGACCAAGCGTTATCTACTTGAAATATTAGAACGTGAACTGGGTCCTATTCGTGAGCGCCGTATTGAATTTGCTAAGGATATGGGAGAAGTTTATAATATGCTTCAAAAAGGTAGTGAAAGAGCGCGTGAAGTTGCAGGTCAAACCCTATCTGAGGTTAAAGGAGCAATGGGACTTCATTACTTTAACTAAGTTTATTTTACAAGAAACTATCATTTCTATCTCGAAGAAAAGATAGTTTTTTTATTTACCCCTGTAACATTTGACAAATTTTTATAGAATGGTATGATAGATACAATATAAAAAGAGTCAAGCTCAAAAAGAAAGAAAAGAAAGAAAAGAGGAAACTTCGAATGTCTAATTGGGACACTAAATTTTTGAAAAAAGGTTTTACCTTTGATGATGTATTGCTTATTCCAGCTGAAAGTCATGTGTTGCCTAACGATGCAGATTTAACAACTAAATTGGCAGATAATTTGACTTTAAATATCCCAATTATTACCGCTGCCATGGACACAGTTACAGAGAGTCAAATGGCCATTGCTATTGCTCGTGCAGGTGGTCTCGGAGTTATCCATAAAAACATGTCAATTGCTCAACAAGCAGACGAGGTTCGCAAGGTAAAACGTTCTGAAAATGGAGTTATTATTGATCCGTTCTTCTTGACACCTGAACATACAATTGCTGAAGCAGATGAGCTTATGGGTCGTTACCGCATCAGTGGTGTTCCAGTTGTTGAAACACTTGAAAATCGTAAATTGGTTGGTATTTTGACAAACCGAGATCTTCGTTTTATTTCAGATTATAACCAACCAATTTCAAACCATATGACCAGTGAAAATCTTGTGACTGCTCCTGTGGGTACAGATCTTGCAACAGCTGAGAGTATTCTTCAAGAACACCGTATTGAAAAGCTTCCTTTGGTAGATGAAGAAGGTCGTCTTTCTGGTTTGATTACTATCAAAGATATTGAAAAAGTTATTGAGTTTCCAAATGCTGCTAAAGATGAGTTTGGTCGTCTTCTAGTTGCAGGTGCAGTAGGTGTTACTTCAGATACATTTGAACGTGCAGAGGCTCTTTTTGAGGCAGGAGCGGATGCGATTGTTATTGATACTGCACATGGTCATTCTGCAGGTGTCTTGCGTAAAATTGCTGAGATTCGTGCTCACTTCCCAGATCGTACTTTGATTGCTGGTAATATTGCTACTGCTGAGGGAGCGCGCGCACTTTACGAAGCAGGTGTAGATGTTGTCAAGGTTGGGATTGGACCAGGTTCAATCTGTACTACTCGTGTGATTGCTGGTGTTGGTGTTCCGCAAGTAACAGCTATCTACGATGCTGCAGCTGTTGCGCGTGAATATGGTAGAACGATTATTGCTGACGGTGGAATCAAGTATTCTGGAGATATTGTAAAAGCCCTTGCTGCAGGTGGAAATGCAGTTATGCTTGGATCAATGTTTGCTGGAACTGATGAAGCTCCAGGCGAAACTGAAATCTTCCAAGGACGTAAGTTTAAGACTTACCGTGGTATGGGATCAATTGCTGCTATGAAGAAAGGTTCAAGCGATCGTTACTTCCAAGGTTCTGTCAATGAAGCAAACAAACTTGTTCCAGAAGGAATTGAAGGTCGTGTTGCTTATAAAGGTGCGGCAGCTGATATTGTCTTCCAAATGATTGGAGGTATTCGCTCTGGTATGGGTTACTGTGGTGCAGCTAACCTTAAAGAACTACACGACAATGCTCAATTTATTGAAATGTCTGGTGCTGGTTTGAAAGAAAGCCACCCTCACGATGTACAAATTACTAATGAGGCACCAAATTATTCTATGTAAAAGAAATGAAAAGAACTCCTGCGAAAACAGGAGTTCTTTTACAATGTTGTCAAGTTTTATTTACAATAACTTTACCATCTTGAATAGTGAAAATACTTAGATTTTCTGGTAGATTTTGAAGATGATCTATGCTTGTTGTTGTGATAAAGGTTTGGATTGAATGAGAAATCGTTTCTAATAATTTTAGTTGTCTAGTGTTGTCAAGTTCGCTCATAACATCGTCAAGTAATAATATCGGAGATTCTGTAGTAATACTTTCCATTAATTCGATTTCTGCTAATTTTATCGAGAGGACGAGACTACGATGTTGGCCTTGACTTCCGAAACTAGCATCCATCCCATTTATATAAAAAGAAATGTCATCTCGATGAGGCCCAACACCAGTATTCTTTTTAAATAAATCTCTGGACCTACTTTTTTCTAAAGCAATTTTGAAAGATTCTGATAAGTCTTCTTTTTCAGTTGACTTTACAGAAGATTGATAGGATATTGACAACTCTTCAATCTGATTAGAAAGTTCAAAATGTTTCTTACGACCAAAATGCTCTAGTTTTTTTATAAAATCTAAGCGGTGATTCATTACACGACATCCATAATCGACTAGCTGATCATCTAGTACTGAAAGGAAGGTTTCATCTATTTTTTGAGCTGATTTTAAATAGGTATTTCTTTGCTTAAGAATATGGTTATAATTGGTTAAATCTGATAAATAGATTGGCTTAATTTGCCCAAGCTCCATATCAATAAATTTTCGTCGAACTGAAGGTGCTCCTTTAATTAGTTGTAAATCTTCAGGAGCAAATAAGACAACATTCATGTGTCCTACATAATCTGAAAGGCGTGCCTGTTTTAAATGATTAACTTTTGTCACACGGCCTTTTTGTGTTAGTTCTATTTCTAGGGGAATGGATCCAGTTTTTTTCTGAACTAGACCTGAAAGATGAAGTTGTTCCTCATCAAAATGAATGAGATTTTTATCTGTTCGAGTTCGATGACTACGAGTTAAGGCTAAAAAATAGATAGCCTCTAGTATATTTGTTTTTCCTTGAGCATTGCGTCCTAAAAAGATATTTAATTTAGGATTAAAGTCTATTTTCGTCTCTTTGTAGTTACGAAAAGTTTTGAGAGATAGGTGTTGTAGCCACATGATTATCTACCAGGGAATCGTGGAGCTTGTTTGCTTTTAGGTGATGAAGTAGGTTTCGATTTGTCTCTTTTAAATCCCTTATTCATCTCTTTGACAAGTTTAGCGATCCGTTCTTTTTCAACTTTATCAGCTTGATATTCCTCTTGCTCCTCAGAAGTAGGTTGTGTCAATAAGATGTCAATATTCATGTCAGGTATGTCAATTTTATCACCAATGCGAAGTTTTTTACCACGACGACTCTCTAATTCCCCATTAAAGTAAACAGAATGTTCAGAGAGAAATGATTTGATAGCTCCTCCGCTATGTGTAATTCCAAGTTCTTTGAGTAGTGCTTGGAGGGTAATAAATTCTTCAAATAATTTGTATTCCATAATTCACCTCAATCTTTGGTATTATACCATATTTTCCTAAAAATAGTGAGAGAAACAGGGAGAAATGTAAGCGATTTTTATTTCAAAAGTGTTACAGGGAACAAGAAAATTTCAGGTTTTCGTGATATAATAGAAGTCTGTATATGAGGAGGTAAATCATGGAGTTAGTGCATGGAATTTCAACACATTTTATCCAATCAAAGAAGTTTAAAACGAACAAAATTACCGTGCGTTTTACCTCTCCATTATCTCTTGATACGATTACAGGTCGCATGTTGAGTGCGAGTATGCTAGAAACGTCCAACCAGATGTACCCCACTTCTCAAGCTTTGAGAAGACACTTGGCCAGTCTATATGGTACAGATATGTCAACCAATTGTTTTAGAAGAGGGCAAAGTCATATTGTAGAATTGATATTTACCTATGTTCGTGATGAGTTTTTAAGTAGGAAAAATGTGCTAACTTCTCAGGTTTTGGAACTTGTAAAAGAAACTCTTTTTTCACCCGTAGTAGTTGATAATGGGTTTGATTCGGCTTTATTTGAAATTGAGAAAAAACAATTGCTAGCAAGTTTAGCAGCTGATATGGATGATTCTTTTTATTTTTCACATAAAGAATTAGATAAGTTGTTTTTTTATGATGAACGTCTCAAATTGGAATATAGTGATTTACGAAATCGTATTTTAGCTGAAACTCCACAAAGTTCTTATTCTTGTTTCCAAGAATTTTTGGCCAATGATCGAATAGATTTCTTTTTCCTAGGTGATTTTAATGAGGTCGAAATTCAAAATGTATTAGAATCATTTGCCTTTAAAGGTCGAAAAGGAGATGTGAAGGTTCAGTATTGTCAACCTTATTCCAATATCCTACAAGAAGGTATGGTTCGGAAAAATGTGGGACAATCCATTTTGGAATTAGGTTATCATTGCCCTTCTGAATATGGTGATGAGCAACATTTACCCATGATTGTAATGAATGGTTTACTTGGTGGATTTGCTCACTCTAAACTATTTACGAATGTCCGTGAAAATGCTGGATTGGCTTATACTATTTCAAGTCAGCTTGATTTATTTAGTGGATTCTTGAGGATGTATGCTGGTATCGATCGAGAAAATCGGAACCAGGCTCGTAAAATGATGAATAATCAACTGCTTGATTTAAAAAAAGGTTATTTTACAGAGCTTGAGCTAGAGCAGACCAAGGAAATGATTCGTCGGTCTCTGTTACTTTCTCAAGATAATCAAAGTTCATTGATTGAACGTGCTTATCAAAATGCCTTACTTGGAAAATCTTCAGCAGACTTTAAAGATTGGATTGCAAAACTCGAGCAAGTTGACAAAGATGCTATTTGTAGAGCAGCTAATAATGTCAAACTACAGGCGATTTACTTTATGGAAGGAATAGAATGACAAAGGTTGTTTTTGGAGAGAAGTACTATCCAGCTGTAAAAGAAATGGTTTATCGAACTCGTTTAGCAAACGGATTGACAGTTGCTCTTTTGCCTAAAAAGGAATTTAAAGAGGTTTACGGGAGTGTAACTGTACAGTTTGGTTCGGTAGATACGCTTGTCACAGAAGTTGACGGAGATGTAAAACAATATCCTGAAGGAATTGCTCATTTTCTTGAACATAAATTGTTTGAGAGAGAAGATGCTAGCGATTTGATGTCGGCTTTTACGAGTCTAGGTGCAGATAGTAATGCCTTTACAAGCTTTACAAAAACAAGTTATCTTTTTTCAGCAACGGATCATTTTTTAGACAATTTAGACTTACTTGATGAATTGGTAACATCAGCACACTATACTGAAGGTTCCATTTTAAGAGAGCAGGATATTATCCAGCAAGAACGAGAAATGTATCAAGATGATCCAGATTCGTGTTTATTCTTTTCAACTTTAGCGAATTTGTATCCAGGCACACCTTTAGCAACGGATATAGTTGGCAGTGAGGAGTCCATTTCCCAAATCAATCTAACTAATTTGCAAGAAAATTTTACAAGATTTTACAAACCTGTAAACATGTCTCTGTTTTTAGTTGGTAATTTTGATGTGGATCAAGTACAGGACTACTTTGAAAGAAAAGAACTGGAAGATTTAGATGTTAAGGAAGTGGCAAGAGAAAAGCTTGTTTTACAAGATGTAAAGCAAACAGACAGTATGAGAATGGAAGTATCTTCTCCCAAACTAGCGATTGGAGTTAGAGGTAAGCGAGAAGTTGCTGAAGCGGATTGCTATCGATATCATATTTTATTAAAATTATTGTTTGCAATGATGTTTGGTTGGACTTCGGATCGTTTTCAGAAATTATATGAATCAGGTAAAATTGATGCGTCCTTATCTCTGGAAGTTGAAGTAACAAGTCGCTTTCATTTTGTTATGTTGACAATGGATACAAAAGAGCCAGTTGCTTTATCTCATCAGTTTAGGAAGGCTATTCGTAATTTTACAAAGGATTCAGATATTACAGAGGATCATTTAGATATTATAAAAAGAGAAATGTTTGGAGAATTTTTCAGTAGCATGAACTCTCTTGAATTTATTGCAATGCAATATGATGCTTTTGGACAAGGTGAGACAATCTTTGATTTGCCGAAAATTTTACAGGAAATTACTTTAGAGGATGTCCTTGATGCTGGACATCATTTAATAGATGATGGTGACATAGTTGATTTTACAATATTCCCATCGTAGAAACCTATCATAATCGATACTAGAAAGAAGGAATGACAAGTATGAGGAAAAAAACAATTGGTGAGGTTTTACGTTTAGCTAGAACCAACCAAGGGTTGACTTTAGAAGAATTACATAAAAAAACAGAAATTCAGTTGGATATGTTGGAAGCAATGGAAGCTGATGATTTTGATCAACTTCCTAGTCCATTTTATACTCGTTCTTTTTTGAGAAAGTATGCGTGGGCAGTTGAACTTGATGAGAGAATTGTCTTGGATGCTTATGATTCTGGGAGCATGATTACTTATGAGGAAGTAGATGTTGATGAAGAGGAGTTGACAGGTAGGAGACGTTCAAGTAAGAAAAATAAGACATCATTTTTACCTTTATTTTATTTTATACTCTTTGCCCTATCGATTGTCATTTTTGTGACTTATTATGTTTGGAATTATATTCAGACTCAACCGGAGCGTTCATCTGCGTCTAGTTATAGTGTAGTCCAAGCAACAAGCTCGACTAGTTCTGCAACTCCATCTTCAACTAGTAGTGGTTCATCAAGTAGCTCTTCGAATATTGAACCAGTTATAAGTGTATCAGGTGAAGGAAATTATGTAGAAATCGCTTATAAAACAAGTAAGGAAACCGCAAAATTGCAATTATCGGTTTCAGATGCTAGAAGTTGGGTTAGTGTTTCAGAAAGTGAGCTTGAGGGTGGTGTGACCTTATCACCGGATAATAAAAGTGCAGAAACAACAGTTTCAACAAAAAATCCTGTGACCATTACTTTAGGTGTTGTCAAAGGTGTTGCTTTAACAGTAGATAATCAGACTGTCGATTTATCGAAATTAACAGCTCAAACTGGACAAATAACTGTAACCTTTACTAGAAATTAAGGAAAAACGAATGAAAAAAGAACAAATTCCCAATCTCTTGACAATAGGTCGAATTCTCTTTATACCTATTTTTATCTTTATTTTAACGATAGGAAATTCGCTAGAAAGTCATATAGTAGCAGCTATTATATTTGCTATTGCCAGTATTACCGACTATTTAGATGGATATTTAGCTCGTAAATGGAATGTGGTCAGTAATTTTGGCAAATTTGCAGATCCTATGGCGGATAAGTTACTAGTTATGTCTGCTTTTATTATGCTGATTGAGTTAGGTATGGCTCCAGCTTGGATTGTTGCAGTGATCATCTGTCGTGAGTTGGCAGTGACAGGTTTAAGGCTTTTATTGGTTGAAACTGGTGGGACAGTTTTAGCAGCAGCAATGCCTGGAAAAATTAAAACTTTCAGCCAGATGTTTGCGATTATTTTCTTGCTATTACATTGGATTTTTCTTGGTCAAATTCTACTTTATGTAGCCTTGTTTTTCACTATCTACTCTGGCTATGATTATTTCAAGGGTAGTGCCTATGTATTTAAAGGGACATTTGGTTCGAAATGAAATCAGTAGTTGATGTAAAAAATCTTTCTTTTCGTTATAAGGAAAGTCAGGAATACTATGATGTGAAGGATATTACGTTTCACGTGAAACGTGGAGAATGGCTTTCGATTGTAGGGCATAATGGTAGTGGTAAATCAACGACGGTTCGCTTAATTGATGGCTTACTGGAAGCAGAATCCGGAGAGATTGTAATTGATGACCAACGGCTGACTGAGGAAAATGTTTGGAATATACGTCGTCAAATCGGTATGGTTTTTCAAAATCCAGACAATCAATTTGTTGGAGCGACTGTTGAAGATGATGTTGCCTTTGGTTTGGAAAATCAGGGACTTTCTCGTCAAGAAATGAAAAAGAGAGTGGAAGAAGCTCTGGATTTGGTTGGCATGTTGGACTTTAAAAAGAGAGAACCAGCGCGTCTATCAGGTGGCCAAAAGCAACGTGTGGCTATTGCTGGTGTTGTAGCCCTAAGACCAGCTATTTTAATCTTAGATGAAGCAACGAGTATGTTGGATCCTGAGGGACGTAGAGAACTAATTGAGACAGTAAAAGGAATTCGAAAAGACTATGATATGACGGTCATTTCCATTACACATGATTTGGAAGAAGTTGCCATGAGTGATCGTGTGTTGATCATGAAAAAAGGGTCAATTGAATCAACTAGTAGTCCAAGGGAGCTTTTCTCTCGAAATGATTTGGATCAAATTGGATTAGACGATCCTTTTGCTAATCAATTAAAATATTCTTTGAGCCAGAATGGCTATGATTTGCCTGAAAATTATTTGACAGAAAGTGAGCTAGAGGATAAGCTATGGGAATTGCTCTAGAAAATGTGAGTTTTACGTATCAAGAAGGGACTCCCTTAGCCTCAACAGCTTTGTCGGATGTTTCCTTGACGATTGAAGATGGTTCTTATACGGCTTTAATTGGGCACACAGGTAGCGGCAAATCGACTATTTTACAACTCTTAAATGGTTTATTGGTGCCAAGTCAAGGAAGTGTACGAGTTTTTGATACCTTAATCACTTCGACGTCTAAAAATAAAGATATTCGTCAAATTAGAAAACAGGTTGGCTTGGTATTTCAGTTTGCTGAAAATCAGATCTTTGAAGAAACGGTTTTGAAGGATGTTGCTTTTGGACCGCAAAATTTTGGAGTTTCTGAAGAAGATGCGGAGCAGATTGCGCGTGAGAAACTGGCTCTGGTTGGAATTGATGAATCACTTTTTGATCGTAGCCCGTTTGAGCTGTCAGGTGGACAAATGAGACGTGTGGCCATTGCAGGTATACTTGCCATGGAGCCAGCTATATTAGTCTTAGATGAACCCACAGCAGGCCTGGATCCTCTGGGAAGAAAAGAGTTGATGAATTTGTTCAAAAAGCTCCATCAGTCAGGGATGACCATCGTCTTAGTAACACATTTGATGGATGATGTTGCTGAATATGCGAACCAGGTATATGTGATGGAAAAGGGACGTTTAGTTAAGTTTGGTAAACCGAGTGATGTCTTTCAAGATGTTGTTTTTATGGAAGAAGTTCAGTTGGGAGTACCTAAAATTACAGCTTTTTGTAAACGATTGGCTGATAGAGGCGTGTCATTTAAACGATTACCGATTAAGATAGAGGAGTTCAAGGAGTCGCTAAATGGATAGTATGATTTTGGGGCGTTATATCCCAGGGGATTCGATAGTTCACCGATTGGATCCACGTAGCAAATTACTGGCTATGATGCTACTGATTTTGATCGTTTTTTGGGCTAATAATCCCTTGACGAATCTGATTCTTTTTATAGCGACAGGGATCTTTATTGCCTTGTCAGGAGTATCTCTTTCATTTTTTATTCAGGGCTTGAAGTCTATGTTTTTCTTGATTGCCTTCACAACTATTTTTCAACTGTTTTTCATTTCTAATGGGAATGTTTTATTTGAGTTTTCGTTTGTGAGAATCACGGATTATGCTTTGCAACAAGCTGGGATTATTTTTTGTCGCTTCGTATTGATTATTTTCTTTTCAACTTTGTTAACCTTAACTACCATGCCCTTAAGTTTGGCATCAGCTGTCGAAGCTTTATTAGCACCTTTAAAGCGTGTGAAAGTTCCAGTTCATGAAATTGGATTGATGCTATCTATGAGTTTGCGTTTTGTTCCGACCTTAATGGATGATACGACGCGGATTATGAACGCACAGAAAGCGCGTGGAGTGGATTTTGGTGAAGGAAGCATTGTTCAAAAGGTGAAGGCGATGATTCCCATTTTGATTCCTCTTTTTGCGACAAGTTTAAAACGTGCAGATTCCTTGGCTATCGCTATGGAAGCGCGTGGTTATCAGGGGGGAAAATGCAGAAGTCAATACCGACAACTGAAATGGACTAGAAAGGATACGCTGACCATTCTTGTTATTATCGTACTTGGTTGTTGCTTATTTTTCTTAAAATCTTAGTAGCTTTCAGGAATTGATAAAAAATTACTGTAACAGTTTTTGATATGAAGGTAGGGATATGAACCGTTTTAAAAAATCAAAATATGTCATTATTGTTTTTGTCACTGTTTTGCTTGTGTCAGCTCTCTTAGCGACGACTTATTCAAGTACAATTGTGACAAAATTAGGAGATGGAATCTCATTGGTTGATAGAGTTGTTCAAAAACCTTTTCAGTGGTTTGATTCTGTCAAATCAGATTTGGCTCATTTGACACGAACATATGATGAAAATGAAAGTTTGAAGAAACAGATTTACCAATTAGAAGTTAAATCAAATGAGGCGGAAAGTTTAAAGACGGAAAATGAACAACTGCGCCAATTGCTTGATATGAAGTCCAAGTTGCAAGCCACAAAGACTTTGGCAGCAGATGTTATTATGCGTTCTCCGGTATCTTGGAAGCAGGAGTTGACCTTAGATGCAGGTAAATCAAAAGGGGCTTCTGAGAATATGTTAGCAATTGCAAATGGTGGCTTGATTGGGAGTGTCTCAAAAGTAGAGGAGAACTCTACTATGGTCAACCTTTTGACAAATACGGAAAATGCTGATAAGATTTCTGTTAAAATTCAACATGGTTCTACTACAATTTATGGGATTATTGTTGGCTATAACAAAGAAAATGAAGTTCTTAAAATTAGCCAATTAAATAGTAATAGCGATATTAGTGCGGGAGATAAGGTGACAACTGGTGGATTAGGAAACTTTAATGTTGCTGATATTCCTGTTGGTGAAGTGGTTGCCACAACGCATAGTACGGACTATTTGATACGAGAAGTAACTGTTAAATTGAGTGCAGATACTCATAATGTGAGTGTGATAGAATTAGTGGGGAATTCATAATGAGACAGTTGAAGCGAGTTGGAGTATTTTTATTGCTTCCTTTCTTTGTTCTAATTGATGCCCATATTAGTCAGCTTTTGGGCTCATTATTTCCCCATGTACAGTTGGCTAGTCATTTTCTATTTTTGTTTCTCTTATTTGAGACGATTGAAGTATCAGAGTACTTCTACTTAGCTTATTGTTTTGTAGTGGGTTTGGTCTATGACATCTACTTTTTCCACTTGATAGGGATTGCGACTTTGTTATTCGTCTTATTGGGGGCATTTCTCCATAAATTTAATAGCGTTATTTTATTGAATCGTTGGACGAGAATGTTGGCAATTATTGTCATGACTTTTCTATTTGAGATGGGAGCTTATATACTTGCAATAGTGGTAGGTTTAACTGTGGATAGTATGTCTTTATTTATAGTCTATAGTTTAGTACCATCAATGATTTTGAACCTTATATGGATGATTATTTTTCAGTTTATTTTTGAAAAGATTTACCTATAAGAAAGAAATAAAAATGTAACAAAGGCGTAATATTCATTAGGCCTTTTTTTGGTATACTAGTAATGTCTTTAAAAGAAGGAGTATCTACGAAATATGAAGAAAAAAATCTTAGCGTCACTTTTACTAAGTACAGTAATGGTTTCTCAAGCAGCTGTTTTAACAACTGCGCATGCAGAAACGACTGATGACAAAATTGCTGCTCAAGATAATAAAATTAGTAACTTAACAGCACAACAACAAGAAGCCCAAAAACAAGTTGATCAAGTTCAGGAGCAAGTATCTGCTATTCAAACAGAGCAATCAAACTTGCAATCTGAAAATGATAGACTACAAGAAGAATCTAAAAAGCTTGAGGGTGAAATTACAGAACTTTCTAAGAATATTGTATCTCGCAATGATTCATTACAAAAACAAGCTCGTAGTGCTCAAACAAATGGAGCTGCAACAAATTACATTAATACAATTGTAAACTCAAAATCAATTACAGAAGCTATTTCACGTGTTGCTGCAATGAGTGAAATCGTATCTGCAAACAACAAAATGTTGGAACAACAAAAAGCAGATAAAAAAGCTATTTCTGAAAAACAAGTAGCAAACAATGATGCAATTAATACAGTTATTGCAAATCAGCAAAAACTAGCTGATGATGCTCAATCATTAACTACAAAACAAGCTGAGTTGAAAGCTGCAGAATTGAATCTTGCTGCTGAAAAGGCTACTGCAGAAGATGAAAAAGCAAGTTTACTTGAGAAAAAAGCTGCAGCAGAAGCAGAAGCTAAAGCAGCTGCAGAAGCAGAAGTAGCTTATAAAGCTAAACAAGCAAGTCAACAACAAAAAGTCGTTGCTTCTGGAAATACAACTTTTACAGCAGAAGTTCAAGCAGTATCAACTACTTCTTCGTCATCTAGTTCGTCTGAATCATCTTCAAGTAGTGCTTCAGCGGAATCAACAAGCTATACTCCTGCACCAGTGAAACAACATCCGACATACAGTACAAATGCATCAAGCTATCCTGTAGGTCAATGTACATGGGGAGTAAAAACTTTAGCACCATGGGCTGGTGATTACTGGGGTAATGGCGGTCAATGGGCTGCAAGTGCAGCAGCTGCAGGTTTCCGTACAGGTTCTACACCACAAGTTGGCGCGATTGCATGTTGGGATGATGGAGGATACGGTCACGTAGCAGTTGTTACAGCAGTTGAATCATCAACTCGTATTCAAGTTTCTGAGTGTAACTATGATGGTAGTGGAACTCAACCAATCGGAAATTATCGTGGATGGTTTAATCCGACAGCATCAAGAGGTACTGTAAGATACATTTATCCAAACTAATATACTGATTATTACTATACAAAGGGTGAGATCTTATTAATCTCACCCTTTGTATAGTGCTGGAAAAATTAATTTCATTATATAATTACTTGAACTTATTTTCTATTTTTATAATTATTTAATTAAAGTAAAATGAAACGTAGAGATATAGTACGAGTGTAGCATGTTAATAAAAAATGGTTTCTAAGGGAGTCGGTGTTGAAGTTATGTTTAGGTATAAAATAAATGTTGATGCTAAAGAGTGGGATTTATTTTTAGAAAATCATCCTCAAGGAAATTTATTGCAGAGTAGTGATTGGTCCAAGATAAAGGATACTTGGGGGAACGAGAGAGTTGGCTTTTATAAAGATAATCAATTAGTTGGAGTAGCAAATATCTTAATTCAGCCGCTACCATTAGGACTTTCTATGTTTTATATTCCACGAGGTCCAGTAATTGACTATGAAGATAAAGAACTTCTAAAATTTGTTCTTTTAACGTTGAAAAAACTTGCTAAAAAAAGCCATGCAATAATGGTTAAATTTGACCCAAGTTTATTTATAAGTAGAGGTCTTATTGACCAAGAAACTGTCCAAAATTCTATGACTTTAGCAATTGTCGAAGAACTGAAAAAAAATAAAGTTTATTGGACAGGCTTAACAAAGGATATGGCAGAAAATATACAACCACGTTTTCAAGCGAATATTCATAAAGAAAATTTCTCACTGGATCAACTTTCTAAGTCTACTAGACAGGCCATCCGAACTGCAAGAAATAAAGGATTAGAAGTAAAATTTGGTGGACTTGATTTATTAGATGACTTTTCATTTTTAATGAAGAAAACAGAGTCTCGTAAGAATATCAGTTTACGAGGCAAAGATTATTATCAGAAGTTACTGGATACTTATCCTGATCACTCCTTTATCACACTGAGCTTTTTAAATCTACCTAATAGACTGAAAGAAGTTGAGCAACAATTCGAAAAGAATCTAAAAACAGAGCAGAAGTTTACAGATAAAACGAAAGAAGGTAAAATAAAAGAGAATCAGCAAGAGAGAAAACGATTAAAGGAAGAAATTTCTTTTCTTAAGAACCATATTGACAGAGGGGATAGTATTGTCCCATTGTCTGGTACTTTAACTATCGAATTTGGGAAAACTTCTGAGAACTTATATGCTGGAATGAATGAAGAATTTAGACACTATCAACCTGCTATTCCTACATGGTTTGAGACAGCACAACATTCTTTTGAACGAGGGGCTGAGACTCATAATATGGGTGGAATTGAAAACAATTTAGAGGGTGGGTTAATTAGCTTTAAATCCAAGTTTAATCCCACTATCGAGGAATTTGCTGGTGAGTTTAATTATCCAACTAGTTCATTATATTTTTTGTTTAATCTAGCTTATAAAATTCGTAAGAAACTTAGAAGTAGATAAGACAAACTAATTATTTTGCCACTATATTAAATTTAAAAAAATTTAGCTATTAGAGCATCTCAGCAGTATATGTTGGGATGTTTTAAATTTAGAGTTTTTATTAGTAATTTAATGCTAACTTCCCAAACTAATTTCCACTTTGGCCATCCAAGTGGAAATTAGTTTGGGAAGTTAGCAGAAATTATCTACTTTAAAAATCTACTAAAATGGCTTGAAAATATTGAAAAAGTATGGTAAAATGAAACTTGTCGTGTGAACGATAATACTCATTCTTGATGAATTGTGAAACAGTTGCCTTTGGGTCGTTTTGCGAGTTGAAGTCAAGAAGAGGAAAAAAACAAAAAGGAGAAATACTCATGGCAGTAATTTCAATGAAACAACTTCTTGAGGCTGGTGTACACTTTGGTCACCAAACTCGTCGCTGGAACCCTAAGATGGCTAAGTACATCTTCACTGAGCGTAACGGAATCCACGTTATTGACTTGCAACAAACTGTAAAATACGCTGATCAAGCATATGACTTCATGCGTGATGCAGCAGCTAACGATGCAGTTGTATTGTTTGTTGGTACTAAGAAACAAGCAGCTGACGCAGTTGCTGAAGAAGCAGTACGTTCAGGTCAATACTTCATCAACCACCGTTGGTTGGGTGGAACTCTTACAAACTGGGGAACAATCCAAAAACGTATCGCTCGTTTGAAAGAAATCAAACGTATGGAAGAAGATGGAACTTTCGAAGTTCTTCCTAAGAAAGAAGTTGCACTTCTTAACAAACAACGTGCACGTCTTGAAAAATTCTTGGGTGGTATCGAAGATATGCCTCGTATCCCAGATGTTATGTACGTAGTTGACCCACATAAAGAGCAAATTGCTGTTAAAGAAGCTAAGAAATTGGGAATCCCAGTTGTAGCGATGGTTGACACAAATACTGATCCAGATGATATCGATGTAATCATCCCAGCTAACGATGACGCTATCCGCGCTGTTAAATTGATCACAGCTAAATTGGCTGACGCTATCATCGAAGGACGTCAAGGTGAAGATGCAGCAGCAGTTGAAGCAGAATTTGCAGCTTCAGAAGCTCAAGCAGATTCAATCGAAGAAATCGTTGAAGTTGTAGAAGGCGACAACGCTTAATTCATATAATTAGTAATTACCTAGGAGGGCGGGGCTTAGCCCGGCTCTCCTATTTTTAAAAAATATAGGAGAATCAAAATGGCAGAAATTACAGCTAAACTTGTAAAAGAGTTGCGTGAAAAATCTGGTGCCGGAGTTATGGACGCTAAAAAAGCGCTTGTAGAAACAGACGGTGACATCGAAAAAGCGATTGAATTGCTTCGTGAAAAAGGTATGGCTAAGGCAGCTAAGAAGGCTGACCGTGTTGCTGCAGAAGGTTTGACTGGTGTTTACGTTAACGGTAATGTTGCAGCAGTTATTGAAGTAAACGCTGAAACTGACTTCGTTGCGAAAAATGCTCAATTCGTTGAATTGGTAAATACTACAGCTAAAGTTATTGCTGAAGGAAAACCTGCTAATAATGAAGAAGCACTTGCTTTGACAATGCCTTCAGGTGAAACTCTTGAAGCTGCATACGTATCTGCAACAGCAACTATCGGAGAAAAAATCTCATTCCGTCGCTTTGCATTAATTGAAAAAACAGACGCACAACACTTTGGAGCATACCAACATAACGGTGGACGTATCGGTGTTATCTCTGTTATTGAAGGTGGAGATGAAGCACTTGCTAAACAAATCTCAATGCATATTGCTGCGATGAAACCAACAGTTCTTTCATACAAAGAATTGGATGAGCAATTTGTTAAAGATGAGTTGGCTCAATTGAACCACGTAATCGACCAAGATAACGAAAGCCGTGCAATGGTTAACAAACCAGCTCTTCCACACTTGAAGTATGGATCAAAAGCACAATTGACTGATGAAGTTATCGCTCAAGCTGAAGCTGACATTAAAGCAGAGTTGGCTGCAGAAGGTAAACCAGAAAAAATCTGGGACAAAATCATCCCAGGTAAAATGGATCGCTTCATGCTTGACAACACTAAAGTTGACCAAGCTTACACACTTCTTGCACAAGTATACATCATGGATGACAGCAAGACAGTTGAAGCATATCTTGAATCAGTTAACGCTTCAGTAGTTGAGTTCGCTCGCTTTGAAGTTGGTGAAGGTATCGAAAAAGCTGCAAATGACTTCGAAGCTGAAGTTGCAGCTACAATGGCAGCAGCCTTGAATAACTAATAATAAAAAGGAAGCAAAATTGCTTCCTTTTTTCTATGCAGTCAATCTTTATAGGGAGATGTTCCTATTTTTAAGGTATAAATAAAAAGCCCTATAATAAGGGCTAAGTGTATTTAGGAGACTACACTTCAAATTCATAGAGTGCTGTAGAGAGATAACGTTCACCGTTATCTGGTGCTAGAGCAAGAACTTTTTTACCTGTACCTAATTTCTTGGCAACCTCGATGGCTCCGTAGATAGCTGCAGCTGAAGAAATACCAACAAGGAATCCTTCTTTTCCACCAATCTCACGGCCGAGTGCTAGTGCATCGTCTGATGTTACACGAACAATACCATCATAGGCATTTGTATCCAGTGTATCAGGAATAAATCCAGCTGAGATACCTTGAATTTTGTGTGGTCCAGGTTTTTCACCAGATAGAATAGCAGATTCGTCTGCCTCTACTGCAAAAACTTGAATGTTAGAATTTGCTGATTTGAGTGCATGAGAAACACCAGAAATCGTTCCACCGGTACCCACTCCAGCAACAAAGGCATCTAGTCCATCTTTACCGAAAGCAGCTAGTATTTCAGCTCCTGTTGTTCTTTCGTGTACTTCTGGATTTGCTGGGTTGTCAAATTGAAGAGGAAGGAAACCATCACGTTCAGCAGCGATTTCTTGAGCCTTAGCAATAGCACCTTTCATTCCTTCGCTACCAGGAGTAAGGACGAGTTCAGCACCATAGGCTTGGATAATCTTACGTCGTTCCACACTCATAGTTTCAGGCATAACGATAACAACTTTATACCCTTTAGCAGCCCCTACCCATGAAAGTCCAATACCAGTGTTTCCACTTGTTGCTTCAACAATAGTAGAACCAGGTTTCAGAATACCGTCTTGTTCAGCTTTTTCAATCATACTAAGAGCAATACGGTCTTTTACAGAAGAACCAGGGTTAAATGCTTCAAGTTTTACATAGACATCTGCAGCACCTTCTGGCACAATGTTGTTGAGTTTAACAATCGGAGTTTGACCGATTAGTTCAGTAATGTTGTTATAAATAGACATATGAATACCTCTTTGTATAAGATATTTCTAGTATAACGCTATCTATACCATTTGTAAAATATAGAAATCCTATCGAAGTGATAGGATTTTTTTATATCACAGGTCTAATCCATTAATTTTTAAGCGATTGTGATAGGCTAATTCTAGTAAATAGGTGTAAAGTGGAACGATATCCGTTTTCTTAGGAAATTCAAATTTATGAGAACTAAAATGCTCATTATGCGCTTTTAGAAAGACATTTTCTAAATAAGTAATAGTAATTTCACTATCATCTATACCTGCTCCAGCAGTTTCCATTTCAACGTTAACAATGTTCATCAAAAAGATTGATTTAATAGACATCTTACGACCAGTAGCGCCTTGTTTATCTGTAAAGATAATACGTATATTTGTAAATATAATTGAGTCACGAATCAGTTTATATCCACTTTGAATTTCTTCATTTTCTAGTAGATATTGTCCATATTCTTTGATAAGAGTTTCTTTGTTTTGCTCGCTAAAGTTACCAGCGAGTCCTTGAATGAATTTACCAAATGCCATATTTTTCTCCTTTGTTTACACTAAGTTTACAGGAACTTCAATTTCTCGTAACCCTTGATCAGTTAAAGTGACTTTTCCATTAAAAAACTCTACAAGTGCAGCTTTAATAGTTTCTTTTTCTTCTTTATCAACATAAATCATCGTATCGACTTGATCTGTAAAGTTTGTCTCAAGTTCCATAAGATCATGTTCTTTAAGAAAGTTACTATACTCTTGGTACTGAGGGTAAGACATTTGAATAGCAATGCCAGCCTGTTCCTTTATTTCAATGATGCCAATTTCTTTGACAGCTAAGGCAACACTGCCAGCGTAAGCACGAATCAATCCTCCAGCGCCTAGTTTAATGCCACCAAAGTAGCGTGTCACTACCACACAGACATTAGTAAGATTGTGATTTTCTAGTACCCCAAGCATGGGTACGCCAGCAGTCCCACTGGGTTCACCATCATCACTTGTACGTTTGATTTCGCTACGTTCCCCAATAATGAAGGCAGAGCAGTTATGAGTAGCTTTGTAGTGCTCTTTCTTGATGGCAGTAATGAAGTTACGAGCCTCTTCTTCGCTATAAACACGCTTGGCATGACAGATAAAGCGGGATTTTTTGATTTCTTCTTGGACTTGTCCGTCCTCTTTAATTGTTCTAAATTCCATGATTTAATTGTACTAAAAAATCATCTAAAGCGCTAGGTTTTTACGAATAAAGAAGTATGAAAGTAAATCCAAATTATCTCAGTCGGTTGTTTACGGAGAATGAATTAACAGAAGAGGAACGTCAGTTGGCGGAGAAACTTCCAGCAATGAGAAAGGAGAAAGGGAAACTTTTCTGTCAACGTTGTGATAGTGCTATTTTAGATGAATGGTATTTGCCCATCGGTGCTTACTATTGTCGGGAGTGCTTAATTATGAAGAGAGTTAGGAGTGATCAATCTTTATACTATTTCCCACAGGAGGATTTTCCGAAGCAAGATGTTCTTAAATGGCGTGGTCAATTAACTCCTTTTCAAGAGAAGGTGTCAAAGGGATTGATTCAAGCGGTAGATAAGCAGGAACCAACCTTGGTTCACGCTGTAACAGGAGCTGGAAAGACAGAGATGATTTACCAAGTTGTGGCCAAAGTGATTGATGAAGGTGGTGCAGTTTGTTTGGCCAGCCCTAGAATCGATGTGTGTTTGGAGCTGTATAAGCGACTGCAAGATGATTTTGCTTGCGAGATAGCTTTACTACACGGAGAATCAGAACCATATTTTCGAACACCACTAGTTGTTGCAACGACTCATCAGCTGTTAAAATTTTATCATGCTTTTGATTTGCTAATAGTGGATGAAGTAGATGCTTTTCCTTATGTTGATAACCCTACGCTTTACCATGCTGTCAAGAATAGTGTAAAGAAGAATGGCTTGAGAATCTTTTTAACAGCAACTTCTACCGATGAGTTAGATAGGAAGGTTCGCATCGGAGAATTAAAACGATTGAGTTTGCCTAGACGGTTTCATGGAAATCCTTTGATTATTCCTAAACCTGTCTGGTTATCCGATTTTAATCGCTATTTGGATAAGAATCGTTTATCACCAAAGTTAAAGTTTTATATTGAGAAACAGAGAAAGACAGGTTATCCGTTACTCATTTTTGCTTCAGAAATTAAGAAAGGGGAGCAATTAAAAGAAGTCTTACAGAAGGAATTTTCGCATGAGAAAATTGGTTTTGTGTCTTCAGTTACGGAAGATCGATTAGAGCAGGTGCAAGCTTTTCGAGATGGAGAACTGACAATACTTATCAGTACGACAATCTTGGAGCGTGGAGTTACCTTCCCTTGTGTAGATGTTTTTGTAGTAGAAGCCAACCATCGTCTGTTTACCAAATCTAGTTTGATTCAGATTGGTGGACGAGTTGGACGAAGCATGGATAGACCGACAGGAGATTTGCTTTTCTTCCATGACGGGTTAAATGCTTCAATCAAAAAGGCAATGAAGGAAATTCAACAGATGAATAAGGAGGCGGGTCTATGAAGTGTTTATTATGTGGGCAGACTATGAAGGCTGTTTTAACTTTCAGTAGTCTTTTACTTCTGAAGAATGATGCCTCCTGTCTTTGTTTAGATTGTGATTCTACTTTTGATAGGATTGGAGAAGAGAACTGTCCAAACTGTATGAAAACAGGATTGTCAACAAAGTGTCAAGATTGTCAATTTTGGTGTAAAGAAGGAGTTGAAGTCAGTCATAGAGCGATTTTTATTTACAATCAAGCTATGAAGGATTTTTTCAGTCGGTATAAGTTTGATGGAGACTTCCTTTTAAGAAAAGTCTTTGCTTCAGTTTTAAGTGAGGAGTTAAAAAAGTACAAAGAGTATCAATTTGTTGTAATTCCCCTAAGTCCTGAAAGATTGCTCGAGAGGGGATTTAACCAGGTTGAAGGTTTAGTTGAAGCAGCAGGGTTCTCTTTTCAAGACTTACTAGAGAAGAGAGAAGAGCGAGCTAGTTCTTCCAAAAATCGTTCAGAACGCTTGGCAACAGAACTTCCCTTCTTTGTCAAAAGTGGAGTCACTATTCCTAAAAAAATCCTACTTATAGATGATATCTATACTACTGGAACAACTATAAATCGTATGAAGAAACTGTTGGAAGAAGCTGGTGCTGAGGATGTAAAAACATTTTCCCTTGTAAGATGAGGAAAAAATTTGCAAAAACAAAATGAAAGCGTTATAATGAAATCAGAAAAACAAAAACGTTTAGAAAGAAGGTACTCATATGATTAAATATAGTATCCGTGGTGAAAACCTAGAAGTAACAGAAGCAATTCGTGATTATGTAGTTTCTAAACTCGAAAAGATCGAAAAGTATTTTCAAGCTGAACAAGAGTTGGATGCTCGAGTTAACTTGAAGGTGTATCGTGAAAAAACGGCTAAAGTGGAGGTGACGATTCCGCTTGGCTCAATTACTCTTCGTGCAGAAGATGTGTCTCAAGATATGTATGGTTCAATTGACCTTGTAACCGATAAAATTGAACGTCAGATTCGTAAAAATAAAACAAAAATCGAGCGTAAAAATAAAAATAAGGTAGCAACTAGTCAATTATTTACAGATGCTTTGGTGGAAGATACAAATGTTGCCCAATCCAGAGTTGTTCGTTCAAAACAAATTGATTTAAAACCAATGGATTTGGAAGAAGCTATTCTACAGATGGATTTGTTGGGACATGATTTCTTTATCTATGTGGATGTTGAAGATCAGACAACCAATGTGATTTATCGTCGTGAAGATGGCGAGATTGGCTTGTTAGAAGTTAAAGAATCTTAATTTCAATATGTGTAAAGGAAGGTTTACTAAATTGTAAACCTCCTTTTTCTTATAATTGATAGAATTACTGATTACACTTTTAAAAAGTCGCTTTTTGGTGGTTATTATGGTATAATGGGTGCCAAGAGGTTTGGAATGAAAAAATTTTATGTAAGTCCTATTTTCCCCTTAATATTAGGAATAGTGGCGTTCGGAGTGCTATCTGTGCAACTTGTTTTTGTAACGAATACACTGGTAACGCTATTTCTTTTGCTACTTATTTTGGGTTCATATATTTTACTATTCATCCATCAGAGAGACTACTACTCAAAGAGTGAAGTAGAACAAATCCAGTATGTAAACCACCAAGCTGAAGATAGTTTGACAACTTTGTTAGAACAGATGCCTGTCGGAGTTATTAAACTAGACTTATCGTCAGGTGAAGTTGAATGGTTCAATCCTTACGCTGAATTGATTTTGACTAATGAAGTGGGGGAGATTGATGTTGCATTAATTCAAACAATTATAAAGGCGTCTGTGGGGAATCCAGGTTCTTATGCCACCTTGGGTGAGACTCGCTATTCGGTTCATATGGACAAGGTATCTGGTGTTCTTTACTTCTTTGATGTGTCTGGAGAATACGAAGCGACTGTTGAGTTAGTGACGAGTCGTCCGGTTATTGGAATTGTTTCCGTTGATAACTATGACGATTTAGAAGATGCGACATCGGAGTCTGACATTAGTCATATTAACAGTTTTGTAGCCAATTTTGTTTCAGAATTTGCTGGGAAGCATGCCATGTTCTCCCGTCGAGTAAGTATGGATCGTTTTTATCTGTTTACGGACTACACGGTGCTTGAGGGCTTGATGAATGATAAATTTTCTGTTATTGATGCATTCAGAGAAGAGTCGAAACAGAGACAGTTGCCCTTGACCTTAAGTATGGGATTTTCTTATGGTGATGGAAATCATGATGAGATAGGGAAAGTTGCATTGCTCAACTTGAACTTGGCTGAAGTGCGTGGTGGCGACCAAGTGGTTGTTAAGGAAAACGACGAGACGAAAAATCCAGTTTATTTTGGTGGTGGGTCTGCTGCCTCAATCAAACGTACACGGACTCGTACGCGTGCTATGATGACGGCTATTTCAGATAAGGTTCGTAGTGTGGATCAGGTTTTTGTAGTTGGTCACAAAAATCTAGATATGGATGCTCTTGGCTCTGCTGTAGGTATGCAGTTGTTTGCCAGCAATGTGACTGAAAATAGTTATGCTATTTATGACGAAGAACAAATGTCGCCGGATATTGAACGAGCTGTTTCATTCTTAGAAAAAGAAGGAGTTACAAAGTTGTTGTCTGTTAAGGACGCAATGGGGATGGTGACCAATCGTTCTTTGTTGATTCTTGTAGACCATTCAAAGACAGCTTTAACTTTATCAAAAGATTTTTATGATTTATTTACCCAAACCATCGTCATCGACCACCACAGACGGGATCAGGATTTCCCAGATAATGCAGTTATCACTTATATCGAAAGTGGTGCAAGTAGTGCCAGTGAGTTGGTAACGGAATTGATTCAGTTCCAGAATTCTAAGAAAAATCGTTTGAGTCGTATGCAAGCAAGTGTTTTAATGGCTGGTATGATGTTGGATACTAAAAATTTCACCTCACGAGTGACTAGTCGGACATTTGATGTTGCTAGCTATCTCAGAACGAGAGGAAGTGATAGTATTGCTATCCAAGAAATTGCTGCGACAGATTTTGAAGAATATCGTGAGGTCAATGAACTGATTTTACAAGGGCGTAAATTAGGTTCAGATGTACTAATAGCAGAGGCTAAGGACTCGAAATGTTATGATACAGTTGTTATTAGTAAGGCAGCAGATGCCATGTTAGCTATGTCAGGTATTGAAGCGAGTTTTGTTCTTGCGAAGAATACACAAGGATTTATCTCTATCTCAGCTCGCAGTCGCAGTAAGCTGAATGTACAACGGATTATGGAAGAGCTGGGAGGTGGAGGCCACTTTAATTTGGCAGCAGCTCAAATTAAGGATTCAACCTTGTCAGAAGCAGGTGAAAAACTGACAGAAATTGTATTAAATGAAATAAAGGAAAAGGAGAAAGAAGAATGAAAGTAATCTTTTTAGCAGATGTTAAAGGAAAAGGAAAAAAAGGCGAAATTAAGGAAGTACCAACAGGGTATGCGCAAAACTTTCTTATCAAAAAGAATCTAGCCAAAGAAGCGACTGCTCAAGCTGTAGGTGAACTTCGTGGTAAACAAAAATCTGAAGAGAAAGCTCACGCTGAGATGATTGCAGAAGCAAAAGCAATTAAAGCCCAACTTGAAGCAGAAGAAACTGTTGTAGAATTTGTTGAAAAAGTTGGTCCAGATGGCCGTACTTTTGGTTCAATTACGAATAAGAAGATTGCAGAAGAATTGCAAAAGCAATTTGGAATTAAGATTGATAAACGTCATATCCAAGTGCAAGCTCCGATTCGGGCGGTTGGTTTGATTGATGTGCCAGTGAAAATCTATCAAGATATCACAAGTGTGATCAATCTTCGTGTGAAAGAAGGGTAAATTTACACTTTCTTGACAAGATTGTAAAAGGAAGGGAAGTCTGATGGCAGAAGTAGAAGAGTTACGAGTACAACCTCAAGATATCTTAGCTGAGCAATCCGTTTTAGGGGCTATCTTTATTGACGAGAGTAAGCTTGTTTTTGTGCGAGAATATATTGAGTCTCGGGACTTTTTTAAGTATGCCCATCGTTTGATTTTCCAAGCTATGGTCGATTTATCCGATCGTGGCGATGCTATAGATGCAACAACGGTTCGTACCATTCTTGATAATCAAGGTGATTTACAGAATATTGGTGGCTTGTCTTACCTGGTTGAGATTGTCAATTCTGTGCCAACTTCTGCTAATGCGGAGTATTATGCTAAGATTGTTGCAGAGAAGGCCATGCTACGTCGATTAATCTCCAAGTTGACAGAGTCTGTCAATCAAGCTTACGAGGCTTCGCAACCAGCTGATGAAATCATTGCTCAGGCAGAAAAAGGCCTGATTGATGTCAGCGAAAATGCTAATCGAAGTGGATTTAAGAACATTAGAGATGTGTTGAATATCAACTTTGGAAATCTGGAAGCTCGCTCGCAACAAACGACCGATATTACAGGTATTGCGACAGGCTATCGTGACCTGGATCATATGACGACTGGACTTCATGAGGAGGAGTTGATTATCCTAGCAGCCCGTCCGGCGGTTGGTAAGACAGCCTTTGCCTTGAATATTGCTCAGAATATTGGGACTAAGTTGGACAAAACGGTTGCTATTTTTTCACTGGAAATGGGTGCGGAAAGTCTAGTGGATCGTATGTTGGCGGCAGAAGGTTTGGTGGAATCGCATTCTATCCGTACGGGTCAATTGACTGATGAGGAGTGGCAAAAATATACTATTGCTCAGGGTAATCTAGCTAACGCCAGTATCTATATCGATGATACGCCAGGAATTCGGATTACAGAGATTCGTTCTCGTTCTCGTAAACTGGCTCAAGAAACTGGAAATCTTGGTTTGATTTTAATAGACTATTTGCAGCTTATAACGGGAACTGGTCGGGAAAATCGTCAACAAGAGGTTTCAGAAATTTCACGTCAGTTGAAAATTTTAGCTAAGGAACTGAAGGTTCCAGTAATCGCTCTAAGTCAGCTTTCTCGTGGTGTAGAACAACGTCAGGATAAGAGACCGGTCTTGTCTGATATTCGTGAATCTGGGTCTATTGAGCAGGACGCTGATATCGTAGCCTTTCTTTATCGCGACGACTACTATGAGCGTGGTGGTGAAGAAGAGGAAGGCATACCGAATAATAAGGTAGAAGTTATTATCGAGAAAAACCGTAGTGGAGCTCGTGGAACGGTGGAATTAATTTTCCAAAAAGAATACAATAAATTTTCAAGTATCTCAAAGAGGGAGGCATAAGATGTCAGATGCATTTACAGATGTAGCCAAGATGAAAAAAATCAAAGAAGAAATCAAGGCACATGAGGGACAAGTCGTAGAAATGACTTTGGAGAATGGTCGTAAGCGCCAAAAAAATAGATTGGGTAAGCTAATTGAGGTTTATCCATCCCTATTTATCGTTGAATTTGGGAACGTTGAAGGAGATAAACAAGCTAATGTTTACGTTGAATCCTTTACTTACTCAGATATCCTTACAGAAAAGAATTTGATTCATTATCTTGACTAAAGTGAGAAATTTTCTCACTTTTTCTTTTTTCTCCGAATAGTTTAAGTGAAGGTAATCTTCGATTTATATTATTTTTCAAGGAGGAAGAATGAAAATTTCACCATTTAAAGTAGCAGAGACAAGGCTTTCTATTAGAAAGTCAGTTAAAAAGGTTGTTCCTTTTTTAGTAGTAGGGCTGATGTTGTCGGCTGGAGAAAGTGTTCATGCAAACAGTTCTTATGCTCGTGGAGATGATTATCCTGCTTATTATAAAAATGGGAGTCAGAGTATTGATAAGTGGAGGATGTATTCTCGTCAGTGTACTTCATTTGCTGCTTTTCGCTTGAGTGGAGTAAATGGTTTTGAGCTTCCAGGAGCTTATGGTAATGCTGGTGAATGGGGTTATCGTGCTCGTCGTGAAGGTTATCGTGTCGATAATAAACCAGCAATTGGAGCTATTGCTTGGTCTACTGCAGGAGGTTATGGTCATGTTGCTTGGGTTTCAAATGTGATGGGAGATAATATAGAAATTGAGGAATATAACTATGATTATAAAGGTAATTATAATAAACGAATTGTAAAAGCAAACAAGATGACCGGTTTTATTCATTTTAAAGATATAGCTGGTAATTCAACACAGGTATCAAATAGTTCCAAGAATTTAGCAAGCAATTCTAAGGAAGAGTCAAGTGGCTCTAATGAAGTGTCAAACAATCAAGTTGTAACGATTCAGCCTTCTTATTCAACAAAAGGAACTCATTATTTTAAGGTGGAGACTCCTATTAAAGATCAACCATTATTGAATGCAACTCCACTTGCATATTATTCTCCAGGTGAGAGTGTTCATTATGATCAGGTGATTGAAAAAGATGGCTACAAATGGTTAAGTTACATTTCGTATAGTGGAAATCGTCGTTATATTCAGTTGGAGGGAGTGACTTCGTCACAGAATCAATCAGTAAATAAATCTAATCATGGTTCAAATAATGGATTGACTGTGGGTTGGAAGAAAATAAATGGTAGTTGGTATTATTTCAAATCAGATGGTTCTAAGGCGACGGGATGGTTGAAAGATGGTTCTACCTGGTATTATTTGAAATCATCTGGTGAAATGCAGACAGGATGGTTAAAGGAAAATGGGGTTTGGTATTATCTGGATAGTTCAGGGGCAATGAAAACAGGCTGGTATCAAGTTTCTGGTAAGTGGTATTATTCTTACTCTTCAGGTGAGCTAGCTGTTAATACAATAGTAGACGGTTATACTGTAAATCATAATGGTGAGTGGGTTTAATTTTAAGTAATTGAATCTGAACAGGAGAGAAATCTCCTGTTTTTTTGTTTAAAATAGAGTTTTTATGAAGAATTAAGATATCTGAATTGAATTCAAAACTATAATTTACTATAGAAAATGAAAAGAATGAAAAGAAAGCTAGTAAAATATGCTTTACTTTCTTGAGAATTTTCCATGTTTTTGAAATATAATATATTAATAATAAAGTATATATAATATAATATATACCTTGATTTCACTCAAAAAAAGGTTTATAATGTACATAAATATGATTCTTAAAAAGAGGTACACAAGATGAACAAAAAGAAAATGATTTTAACTAGCTTAGCAAGTGTTGCTGTTTTGGGAGCGGCATTTGTTGCATCTCAACCGTCAGTCGTGAAAGCTGATGGCAAACCAGTAGCTACTCAACCTGCTGGAGATTCTCAGCCTACACCTGCGGCTGAAACTCCAAAAACTGAAGTAGAAAAAGCTAAAGAAGCTGAAAAAGAAGCTAACGCTAAAGTTGATGAAGCTCAAGCAAAAGTAGATACGACAACTACTGCAGCTGATGAAGCAACTACTAAGCTTGAAGCAGAGAAAAAAGAAGCAGCAGAAGCTGATGCTGCAAAAATTAAAGCTGAAGAAGCTAAAAAAACTGCTGATGATGAACTAGCTGCTGCTAAAGAAAAAGCTGCCGAAGCTGATGTTAAAGCTAAAGAAGAAGCTAAAAAAGAAGAAGACGCTAAAAAAGAAGAGGCTGAAGCTAAAGAAACTTTAACTGAAGCTTTGAAACAAATTCCTGATAACGAATTGCTTGACAAAAAAGCAAAAGAAGAATTATTAAATGCTGTAGAAGCTGGTGATTTAAAAGCTGGTGATGTTCTTGCTGAATTAGCAGATGATAACGAAAAAGCTGAAGCTATTAAAGAAACTGAGAAAAAATTAAGAAATAAAGACCAAGCTGCTACTGCTGATGCTGGTGCAACTCAAGCTAACCCTTCAACTAAAGATCAACTTCCAGAAGATATTAAAGCTGGGATTGACAAAGCTGAAAAAGCTGATGCTGCTCGTCCTGCATCAGAAAAACTTCAAGATAAAGCTGATGATTTAGGTGAAAATGTTGATGAGCTTAAAAAAGAAGCGGATGCATTAAAATCTGAAGAAGATAAAAAAGCTGATACATTAACTAAGAGAGATGAAACTCTACAAAAAACTAAAAAAGCTCTTGAAACAGCAAAAGCAAATGGTTCATCTGAAGAAATTGTTAAAATTTTAGAAGATGTTGCTAAAAAAGCAGAAGCAGCTCGTGATGCTGCACAAAATGACTTTGATCAAGCTGCTTTAGATACTAAAGCTGTTGCTGACGAATTAAACAAACTTACTGATGAGTACAACAAAACTCTAGAAGAAGTGAAAGCTGCTAAAGAAAAAGAAGCGAACGAGCCAGCTAAACCAGTAGAAGAAGAGCCAGCTAAACCAGCAGAGAAAACAGAAGCTGAAAAAGCTGCTGAAGCTAAAGCAGAAGCGGATGCTAAAGTTGCTGAATTAGAGAAAAAAGTTGCTGAAGAAGCTAAAAAAGTTGAGGAAGCTACTGCTAAAGCTGAAAAAGAAGCTGCTGACGTAACTGCTGCTCAAACTAAAAAAGAAGAAGCTGAAAAAGCTAAAGCTGACGCAGAAGCTGAATTAGCCAAAGCTAAAGAAGAAGCTGAAAAAGCAAAAGCTAAAGTTGAAGAAGAAGTTAAAAAAGAAGAAGAGGCTAAAAAAGAAGAAGCTGAAACTAAAACAGCTCTTAAAGACGCTTTAGATCAACTTGAAGAAGATGCGATTGCAGAAATCCATAAAGATGCAAGTATAACTGATAAAGAAAAAGCAATAGCTGATAAAAAAGCTGAAATTGGTAAAGAAGCTATTCTAGATGCCGTTGAAAAAGGTGATTTATCTGCTAAAGATATTCTAAAAGAATTAGAAAACGACTATAACACTAGAAACAAAGCTCCTGAAAAAGTTGATGAAACTAAAAAATTAGATGCTGAAGAAGCTAAAAAAATTGATGAAGCTGCTAAAAAAGAAGCTTCTAAACCAATCGTTAAAAAACTTACAGATATTGCTGATGATTTAGCTGAAAAAATTGAAAAATTAACTAAAGAAGCTGATAAAGATAAAGCAGATGCTGCTGAAAAAGCTAAGGCAGTAGAAGAGAAAAATGCTGCCTTAGATAAACAAAAAGAAACCTTAGAAAAAGCTAAAGTTGCTCTTGAAACAGCTAAAACGAATAAAGCTGATCAAGATGTTATCGATAAATTACAAGATGCTGTAACTAAACTAGAAGGTTCTGTCGCTTCTGCTAAAGCTTCTGTTGATGAAGCTCAAGCTAAATTTGACGAAGTTAACGAATCATTACAAGCGCGTAAAAATGCAATCGATACACTAACTGACGATTACAACGCAACTTTAGGTTATATCGAAAACTTAAAAGAAGTTCCTAAAGGTGAAGAACCTAAAGATTTCAGTGGTGGCGTAAGTGATGATGAAGCACCTACTGAGCCTGCTAAGGAAGCAGATGAAGTTCCAACTGTTCCTGATGCTCCTGAATTCACTGGTGGGGTAAATCCTGCTGACGCTCCTTCTGACGATGCTAAACAACCTGACGAAGTACCAACTGCTCCTAATGCTCCAGAATTTAATGGTGGTGTGAATCCTAGTGATTCTCCTTCTGACGATGCTAAACAACCTGACGAAGTACCAACTGCTCCTAATGCTCCAGAATTTAATGGTGGAGTAAATCCTAGTGATTCTCCTTCTGACGATGCTAAACAACCTGACGAAGTACCAACTGCTTCTAATGCTCCAGAATTTAATGGTGGAGTAAATCCTAGTGATTCTCCTTCTGACGATGCTAAACAACCTGACGAAGTACCAACTGCTCCTAATGCTCCAGAATTTAATGATGGTGTGAATCCTAGTGATTCTCCTTCTGGAGATAATGAATCTGATTTCACTGGTGGGGTAAATGATGCAACACCTCCTACTGTAGCCGATGCTCCAGAATATACAGGAGGCGTTAATAGTGTAGAAGCAGCAATTAACGAAGTTCCAGAATATACAGGAGGTGTTAATAGTGTAGAAGCAGCAATTAACGAAGTTCCAGAATATACAGGAGGCGTTAATAGTGTAGAAGCAGCAATTAACGAAGTTCCAGAATATACAGGAGGCGTTAATAGTGCAGAAGCAGCAATTAACGAAGTTCCACAATATATTCTTACAACAGCAGGTACTAACAAGGATAGTACTTATCAAGCGCCAGCAGTAAAAACAGAAGATAAAAAAGAACTTCCAAATACTGGTGGTAAAGATAATGTTGCAGTTGCATCATTAGGATTCCTTGGATTGTTCCTTGGTGCCATTCCATTTGTGAAACGTAAGAACTAATTTATTTTCGTAGCTTGAAAGAGAGGGAGTAACTTCCTTCTCTTTTTACTATTATCTTAGTTTCTCTCAGGGAACTCTTCCCAATGGTATTTTTTGGTGCTTTCCTTTATAATGGGTGTATGGATAAGAAAAAATTATTATTGATTGATGGGTCTTCTGTTGCTTTTCGAGCATTTTTTGCGCTCTATCAGCAGTTGGACCGTTTTAAGAATGCGGCTGGCTTGCATACCAATGCGATTTATGGTTTCCAGTTGATGTTAAGTCATTTATTGGAGCGGGTTGAGCCAAGTCATATTTTGGTGGCTTTTGATGCGGGAAAGACGACCTTCCGGACAGAGATGTATGCGGACTATAAGGGTGGTCGGGCTAAGACTCCTGATGAGTTTCGTGAGCAATTTCCCTTTATTCGTGAGTTGCTGGATCATATGGGGATTCGTCACTATGAGTTGTCTCAGTATGAGGCAGATGATATCATTGGGACACTGGATAAACTAGCAGAGCAGGATGGTTTTGATATTACCATTGTCAGTGGGGACAAGGATTTGATTCAACTGACGGATGAGCATACGGTGGTTGAGATTTCCAAGAAAGGTGTGGCTGAGTTTGAGGCCTTTACGCCAGAATATCTCATGGAAAAGATGGGCATCACACCGACTCAGTTTATCGATCTCAAGGCGCTCATGGGAGATAAGTCGGATAATATCCCTGGGGTGACCAAAATCGGTGAAAAGACGGGTATCAAGCTCTTGCTGGAGCATGGCTCACTCGAGGGGATTTATGAGAATATCGATGGGATGAAGGCTTCTAAGATGAAGGAAAATCTCATCAATGATAAGGAGCAGGCTTTTTTGTCTAAAACACTGGCGACTATTGATACCAAGGCACCGATTGCGATTGGTTTGGAGGATTTGGTCTATAGTGGTCCAGATGTGGAAAATCTTGGGAAATTCTACGATGAGATGGGCTTCAAACAGCTCAAGCAGGCTTTAAATGTGTCGTCAGCTGATGTGGCTGAGAGTTTGGATTTTACTATTGTTGACCAAATCAGTCAAGATATGCTGAGTGAAGAGTCTATCTTCCATTTTGAGCTTTTTGGTGAGAATTACCATACGGATGATTTGGTTGGTTTTGCTTGGTCTTGTGGGGATAAGCTCTATGCCACAGACAAGCTTGAGCTTTTGCAAGAGCCTATTTTTAAGGATTTTCTAGAAAAAACACCTCTGAGAGTTTATGACTTTAAGAAGGCCAAAGTTCTCTTGAATCGTTTGGGTATTGATTTGCAGGCGCCTGCTTTTGATAGCCGATTGGCTAAATACCTCCTTTCGACTGTGGAGGACAATGAAATTGCGACCATCGCTAGTCTTTATGGTCAGACTTATTTGGTTGATGATGAGACTTTCTATGGTAAGGGTGTCAAGAAGGCCATTCCTGAACGTGAGAAATTCTTGGAGCATTTAGCTCGTAAGCTTGCAGTTTTGGTTGAGACTGAGCCTGTTTTACTTGAAAAACTCAGTGAAAATGGGCAATTAGAGCTTCTTTATGATATGGAGCAACCTCTGGCTTTTGTCCTTGCCAAGATGGAAATTGATGGGATTAGGGTCAAGAAAGAGACCTTGCTTGAGATGCAGGCTGAAAATG
The DNA here is from genome assembly GCF_018215285.2 of Streptococcus sp. 11-4097. Classification (GTDB taxonomy): domain Bacteria; phylum Bacillota; class Bacilli; order Lactobacillales; family Streptococcaceae; genus Streptococcus. The sequence goes on along the minus strand of NZ_CP185262.1, from coordinate 2,079,416 downwards.
AGCTTGTCATTGAAAAACTCACTCAGGAGATTTACGAACTGGCTGGTGAGGAGTTTAATATCAACTCGCCTAAGCAGTTGGGGGTACTTCTCTTTGAAAAATTGGGACTTCCTCTAGAATACACTAAGAAAACCAAAACTGGATACTCGACTGCGGTGGATGTCTTGGAACGTTTGGCTCCTGTTGCTCCGATTGTTAAGAAAATCCTAGACTATCGTCAGATTGCCAAGATTCAATCCACTTATGTAATTGGCTTGCAGGACTGGATTTTGGCGGATGGCAAGATTCATACTCGCTATGTTCAGGATTTGACCCAGACTGGGCGTTTGTCTAGTGTGGATCCAAACTTGCAAAATATTCCTGTGCGTTTGGAGCAGGGCCGTCTCATTCGTAAGGCTTTTGTGCCTGAGTGGGAGGATAGTGTCCTTCTCAGCTCCGACTATTCACAGATTGAATTACGCGTTTTGGCGCATATCTCTAAGGATGAGCACTTGATTAAGGCATTCCAAGAGGGGGCAGATATCCATACTTCTACAGCCATGCGGGTCTTTGGCATTGAGCGTCCTGAGGATGTGACTGCAAACGACCGTCGCAATGCCAAGGCTGTCAACTTTGGAGTGGTTTACGGGATTTCCGACTTTGGCTTGTCTAATAATTTGGGCATTAGCCGTAAGGAGGCCAAGGCCTACATTGATACCTACTTTGAACGCTTCCCAGGTATTAAAAACTACATGGATGAAGTGGTGCGTGAGGCGCGTGATAAGGGCTATGTAGAGACCCTCTTTAAGCGTCGTCGTGAGTTGCCAGATATCAATTCGCGCAACTTCAACATTCGTGGTTTTGCAGAGCGGACAGCTATCAACTCTCCTATCCAGGGTTCGGCAGCAGATATTCTCAAGATTGCCATGATTCAGCTGGATAAAGCCTTGGTTGCAGGTGGTTATCAGACTAAGATGCTGTTGCAAGTGCACGATGAAATCGTTCTTGAAGTTCCTAAATCTGAATTGGCAGAGATGAAAAAATTGGTCAAACAAACCATGGAAGAAGCCATTCAACTCAGTGTTCCCCTCATTGCAGACGAAAATGAAGGGGCAACCTGGTACGAGGCTAAATAAAAAAGTTATGTAGAGTTTGAAGCACTTGTTTTCAAACTCTTTTTCATGTTTTTCTGTAAGCAGTTTCCTTGACATTTTTTTTGTTTTGCGCTATCATATGTCCATATAATATATGGGAGTCTGTGTACAGTCTGAGAGGAAGTGTTAAACTTCGACCGCACCTGATCTGGGTAATGCCAGCGTAGGGAACGATACTTAGTCTATTCTTGACCTTTTTCCATATATGGTAAGGTTTTTTCTTTTTGTCAAAGGAAAACGAGAAGAGGAGGTTTTTATGAAAGCAAGCATTGCCTTGCAAGTTATACCCCTAGCGCAGGGGATTGATCGGATTGCTGTTATCGATCAAGTCATTGCTTATCTGCAAGCTCAAGAGGTGACTATGGTGGTGACACCATTTGAAACGGTCTTGGAAGGGGAGTTTGATGAGCTTATGCGCATTCTCAAAGAAGCGCTAGAGGTGGCAGGGCAGAAGGCAGACGATGTCTTTGCTAATGTCAAAATAAATGTAGGAGAGATTTTAAGTATTGATGAGAAACTTGAAAAGTATACTGAGACGACACATTAGTCTATTGGGCTTTCTGGGAGTCTTGTCAATCTGGCAGTTAGCAGGTTTTCTTAAACTGCTCCCTAAGTTTATCCTGCCGACACCTCTTGAAATCCTCCAGTCTTTTGTGCGTGATAGAGAATTTCTCTGGCACCATAGCTGGGCGACCTTGAGAGTGGCTTTGCTAGGTCTAATTTTGGGAGTCTTGATTGCCTGTCTCATGGCTGTGCTCATGGATAGTTTGACTTGGCTCAATGACCTGATTTACCCTATGATGGTTGTTGTTCAGACCATTCCGACTATTGCCATAGCTCCTATCCTGGTCTTGTGGCTCGGTTATGGGATTTTGCCCAAGATTGTCTTGATTATCTTGACGACAACTTTCCCCATCATCGTCAGCATTTTGGACGGTTTTAGGCATTGTGACAAGGATATGCTGACCTTGTTTAGTCTGATGCGGGCCAAACCTTGGCAAATCCTTTGGCATTTTAAAATCCCAGTCAGTCTGCCTTACTTTTATGCTGGTCTGAGAGTCAGTGTCTCCTACGCTTTTATCACAACAGTAGTATCTGAGTGGTTGGGAGGCTTTGAAGGACTAGGTGTCTACATGATTCAGTCCAAGAAATTGTTTCAGTATGATACCATGTTCGCTATTATTATTCTAGTATCGCTTATTAGTCTTCTGGGTATGAAGCTGGTCGATATCAGCGAGAAATATGTTATTAAATGGAAACGTTCGTAGAATAAGAATGTTTCTGAAAAAGAAAAGAGGAAATCAAAATGAAAAAAACATGGAAAGTGTTTTTAACGCTTGTAACAGCTTTTGTAGCTGTTGTACTTGTGGCCTGTGGTCAAGGAACTGCTTCCAAGGACAACAAAGAAGCAGAACTCAAGAAAATTGATTTTATCCTAGACTGGACACCAAATACCAACCACACAGGGCTTTATGTGGCTAAGGAAAAAGGTTATTTCAAAGAAGCTGGAGTGGATGTTGACTTGAAATTACCACCGGAAGAAAGTTCTTCTGATTTGGTTATCAATGGTAAGGCACCATTTGCAGTGTATTTCCAAGACTATATGGCTAAGAAATTGGAAAAAGGCGCAGGAATCACTGCCGTTGCAGCTATCGTAGAACACAATACATCAGGAATTATCTCTCGTAAATCTGATAATGTAAGCAGTCCAAAGGACTTGGTTGGTAAGAAATACGGAACTTGGAATGACCCAACTGAACTTGCTATGTTGAAAACCTTGGTAGAATCACAAGGTGGGGACTTTGAGAAAGTCGAAAAAGTACCAAACAACGATTCAAACTCGATCACACCGATTGCCAATGGAGTCTTTGATACTGCTTGGATCTACTACGGTTGGGATGGTATTCTTGCCAAATCTCAAGGTGTAGATGCTAACTTCATGTACTTGAAAGACTATGTCAAGGAGTTTGACTACTACTCACCAGTTATCATCGCAAATAACGACTATTTGAAAGACAACAAAGAAGAAGCTCGTAAAGTCATCCAAGCTATCAAAAAAGGCTACCAATATGCCATGGAGCATCCAGAAGAAGCAGCTGATATCTTCATCAAAAATGCACCTGAACTCAAGGAAAAACGTGACTTTGTCATCGAATCTCAAAAATACTTGTCAAAAGAATACGCAAGCGACAAGGAAAAATGGGGACAATTTGATGCAGCTCGCTGGAATGCCTTCTACAAATGGGATAAAGAAAATGGTATCCTTAAAGAAGACTTGACAGACAAAGGCTTTACCAATGAATTTGTGAAATAATGACAGAAATTAGACTAGAACACGTCAGTTATGCTTATGTCGAGGAGAGGATTTTAGAGGATATCAACCTGCAGGTGACTTCAGGAGAAGTGGTTTCTATCTTAGGCCCAAGTGGTGTAGGAAAGACCACCCTCTTTAATCTAATCGCTGGGATTTTAGAAGTTCAGTCAGGGAGAATTGTCCTTGATGGGGAGGAGAATCCCAAGGGCCGCGTGAGTTATATGTTGCAAAAGGATCTGCTCTTGGAGCACAAGACGGTGCTTGGTAATATCATTCTTCCCCTCTTGATTCAAAAGGTGGATAAGGCAGAAGCTATTGCTCGCGCAGATGAAATTCTTGCGACTTTCCAGTTGACAGCTGTAAGAGATAAATACCCTCATGAACTCAGTGGTGGGATGCGCCAGCGTGTGGCCTTGCTTCGTACCTATCTTTTCGGTCACAAGCTCTTTCTCTTAGATGAAGCCTTTAGCGCCTTGGATGAGATGACCAAGATGGAACTACACGCTTGGTACCTTGAGATTCACAAGCAGTTGCAGCTAACAACCTTGATCATCACGCATAGTATCGAGGAGGCCCTTAATCTCAGCGACCGCATCTATATCTTGAAAAATCGCCCTGGGCAGATTGTTTCAGAAATTAAACTAGATTGGTCTGAAGGTGAGGACAAGGAAGTTCAAAAGATTGCCTACAAACGTCAAATCTTGGCAGAATTAGGCTTAGATAAGTAGAAAAATAGGGAGTTGGTGAAGATTATCCTTTACCAGCGCCCTTTTTCTTTTAAAAATGAGAAAATTTCGGTATAATAGTCAAAGATAGTCAAGGTTTAAAGAGAGAGGTGGGTTTGTAATGAGATTTAAAAATACATCGGATCATATTGAGGCCTACATCAAGGCGATTTTAGATCAATCTGGTATCGTGGAGTTGCAACGGAGTCAGTTGGCAGATACCTTCCAGGTTGTTCCTAGTCAGATTAATTATGTGATCAAGACACGCTTTACGGAAAGTAGAGGCTACTTGGTTGAAAGTAAGCGTGGTGGCGGAGGCTATATTCGTATAGGACGGATTGAGTTTTCTAGTCATCATGAAATGCTTCGAGAGCTGCTTTATTCGATTGGTGAGCGAGTTAGTCAAGAAATTTATGAGGATATTCTGCAGCTTTTGGTTGAGCAGGAATTAATGACCAAGCAGGAGATGAATTTGCTAGTATCAGTAGCTTTGGATCGCGTTCTAGGAGAAGAAGCTCCAGTTGTTCGTGCTAATATGTTACGACAGGTCATACAAGAGGTAGATAGAAAAGGGAAGTAAGATGAACTATTCAAAAGCATTGAATGAATGTATCGAAAGTGCCTACATGGTGGCTGGCCATTTTGGAGCTCGTTACCTAGAGTCTTGGCACTTGTTGATTGCCATGTCCAATCACAGTTATAGTGTGGCAGGGGCGACTTTAAATGATTATCCATATGAGATGGATCGTTTAGAAGAAGTCGCTTTGGAACTGACTGAAACGGATTATAGCCAGGATGAAACCTTTACGGAATTGCCGTTTTCTCATCGTTTGCATGTCCTTTTTGCTGAAGCAGAGTATGTAGCGTCAGTGGTCCATGCTAAGGTGCTAGGGACAGAGCACCTCCTTTATGCGATTTTGCATGATGGCAATGCCTTGGCGACTCGTATCTTGGAGAGAGCTGGTTTTTCATATGAAGACAAGAAAGATCAGGTCAAGATTGCTGCCCTTCGTCGAAATTTAGAAGAACGGGCAGGTTGGACTCGTGAAGATCTCAAGGCTTTACGCCAACGTCATCGTACAGTAGCTGATAAGCAAAATTCTATGGCTAATATGATGGGCATGCCCCAGACTCCGAGCGGTGGTCTTGAGGACTATACGCATGATTTGACAGAGCAAGCGCGTTCTGGCAAGTTGGAGCCAGTCATCGGTCGGGACAAGGAAATCTCGCGTATGATTCAAATCTTGAGTCGGAAGACAAAGAATAATCCTGTCTTGGTTGGGGATGCTGGTGTCGGGAAAACAGCTCTGGCGCTTGGTCTTGCTCAGCGTATTGCTAGTGGGGATGTGCCTACGGAAATGGCTAAGATGCGCGTGTTAGAGCTTGATTTGATGAATGTCGTTGCAGGGACACGCTTCCGTGGTGACTTTGAAGAACGCATGAACAATATCATCAAGGATATTGAAGAAGATGGTCAAGTCATTCTCTTTATCGATGAACTTCATACCATCATGGGTTCTGGGAGCGGGATTGATTCGACTCTGGATGCGGCCAATATCTTGAAGCCAGCCTTGGCGCGCGGAACTTTGAGAACGGTTGGTGCGACCACTCAGGAAGAATACCAAAAACACATCGAAAAAGATGCGGCCCTTTCTCGTCGATTCGCCAAAGTGACGATTGAAGAGCCAAGCGTGGCCGACAGTATGATCATTTTGCAAGGCTTGAAGGCGACTTATGAGAAACATCACCGTGTGCAAATCACAGATGAAGCGGTCGAAACAGCTGTCAAGATGGCGCATCGTTACTTGACTAGCCGTCACTTGCCAGACTCTGCTATCGACCTCTTAGATGAAGCAGCAGCAACAGTGCAAAATAAGGCTAAGCATGTAAAAGCAGACGATTCAGGTTTGAGTCCAGCTGACAAAGCCTTGATTGATGGCAAGTGGAAACAGGCAGCTCAGCTAATCGCAAAAGAAGAGGAAGTGCCTGTCTATAAAGACTTGGTGACAGAGTCTGATATTTTGACCACCTTGAGTCGCTTGTCAGGTATTCCAGTCCAAAAACTGACGCAAACAGATGCTAAGAAATACCTGAACTTGGAAGCTGAACTCCACAAACGTGTCATCGGTCAAGATCAAGCAGTTTCAAGCATTAGCCGTGCCATTCGCCGCAACCAGTCAGGGATTCGCAGTCACAAGCGTCCGATTGGTTCCTTTATGTTCCTAGGACCCACAGGTGTCGGTAAGACCGAATTGGCCAAGGCTCTAGCAGAAGTTCTTTTTGACGACGAATCAGCTCTTATCCGCTTTGATATGAGTGAGTATATGGAGAAATTCGCAGCCAGCCGTCTCAATGGAGCTCCTCCGGGTTATGTGGGTTATGAAGAAGGTGGGGAGTTGACCGAGAAGGTTCGCAACAAACCATACTCTGTTCTCCTCTTTGACGAGGTAGAAAAAGCCCACCCAGACATCTTTAATGTTCTCTTACAGGTCTTGGATGATGGTGTCTTGACAGATAGCAAGGGACGTAAGGTTGACTTTTCAAATACCATTATTATCATGACGTCAAACCTTGGTGCGACAGCCCTTCGTGATGACAAGACTGTCGGATTTGGAGCTAAGGACATTCGTTTTGACCAGGAAAATATGGAAAAACGCATGTTTGAAGAGCTGAAAAAAGCTTATAGGCCGGAGTTTATCAATCGTATTGATGAAAAGGTGGTCTTCCATAGCCTGTCTAGCGACCATATGCAGGAAGTTGTGAAAATTATGGTTAAAACTTTAGTGGCAAGTTTGGCTGAAAAAGGCATTGATTTGAAATTACAAGCTTCCGCACTGAAATTATTGGCCAATCAAGGATATGACCCAGAGATGGGAGCTCGTCCACTTCGTAGAACCCTACAAACAGAAGTGGAAGACAAGTTGGCAGAACTTCTTCTTAAGGGAGATTTGGTGGCAGGCAGCACACTTAAGATTGGTGTCAAAGCAGGCCAGTTAAAATTTGATATTGCATAAAAATGGAGAATCAGGAGTAATCTTGATTCTTTTTTTTGCTACTTTTTTATAAAAAATGATAAAAAACTATTGACAAAATAAAAATATAGTTTATAATAAAAACATAGATAATAAAAATATCAAAAACCATAAAAAGGTAATGCGTTTATGAAAAAGAAAACAGCAGTGGTATTTGGAACCTTTGCTCCACTTCATCAAGGACATATCGATTTGATTCAGCGTGCGAAGCGACAGTGTGACCAGGTCTGGGTTGTCGTTTCAGGCTATGAGGGAGACCGAGGAGAGCAGGTAGGCTTAACGCTTCAAAAAAGATTCCGCTATATCCGAGAGGCCTTTCGTGGTGACGAGTTGACCTTGGTTTGTAAGTTAGATGAAACCAATCTTCCTCGCTACCCTATGGGCTGGCAGGAGTGGTTGGACCAAATGTTAGCGGAGATTTCCTATGATGAAACCCAGCAAGAACTAATTTTCTTTGTGGGAGAAGCAGACTACCAGCAAGAATTATCAAATCGTGGTTTTGAGACCGTTTTGCAAGAAAGAAAGTTTGGAATCTCAGCGACTATGATTCGAGAAAATCCAAGCAAATATTGGAAAAACATCGCTCAGCCCTTCCGTCGTCAGTTTACAAAGAAAGTATTGATTATGGGGAGTGCCAGCAATGGGAAGACCACTCTGGCCAAGGATTTGGCAAGGTATTACGATGCACCCGTCAGTTTGGAATACGCACGTGAGTACCAGATTAAAAACAATGTCCGCGACGATGAATTGACTCCAAAAGATTACTATTATCTCCTGTTGGGGCAGTATGACCAGACCTCTAAGTTAATTGACAGTAATGCCAATAGGGGATTGGTGATAGCTGACACCAACTCCTTAGTAACTAAGGGCTACTATGATTATTACATGGAGACCGAGGACCAAGGGGACTTATCAGGAGAAACCTTTGATAATCTCTTTGTTTCGATCTTGGCTAAGGAAAAATGGGACTTGATTCTCTTTGTGCAACCGGTCGGCTCCTATGTCAATGACGGATTTAGAGATATGACTATGGCAGAAGACCATATTCGTCATAGTTTTTCCCAGCATTTGGACCATATGAGAGAGCGATATTTAACCACCATTCCACTAGTTTATCTAGCTGAGGATTACCTAGGCAATTATGAAGCAGCCAAAGTGGCTATTGATGCCATTTACCAAGCAGATTAGGAGAAAATTATGAAAAAACTAACTGAAAAAATCACACAATTTATCGAAAACTTTAAAAATGTCCATGCGGAAGCCCGCAAAATCGGTTTTGCAGGAATCATGAACCTGCTCTGGAAAGATCTCTTTGTCGGCCGTAGCCTCTTCCAGTGGTTGTATCTCATTGTCCTGTCAAGTGTTCCCTTGATCTTGGAATTCACGCAAAATACAGAAAGTCATGACTGGATGAGCTTGTTTGCATCTTGGACTGGGATTGTCTGTGTTATCTTGGTAGCAGAAGGACGTGCAAGCAATTATCTCTTCGGGGCTATTAACTCTGCTATCTATTTGGTTTTGGCCATGAATGCGACTTTTTATGGTGAAGTTTTGACGACCGTTTACTTCTTTGTCATGCAGCCGATTGGCCTCTATGCTTGGCTGTCCAATCGTATCAATTATCAAGGAAAAGTAGAAGAATCTCACTTTGAAGCTAAGAAATTATCTGTGCTTGACTGGCTCAAGTACTTGGCTTTGACTGCTATCATTTGGATTGGTATGGGCTTGGCATACCAAAGTATCCATAGTGCTCGCCCTTTCCGTGATAGTGTTACCGATGCGACCAATGGTGTTGGTCAGCTCTTGATGACACGTCTCTACCGTGAGCAATGGATTTTCTGGATTGCAACCAATCTCTTTAGTATTTACCTCTGGTGGGGTGAAAATATCCACATCCAAGGGATGTACTGGGTTTACACTCTCAATAGTCTAGTAGGTTGGTACCAATGGACTAAGGCAGTTCGTAAGGAGGCATAAAATGACGGACACGATGATTCCAGCTGGGATGACAGAAAAAGAATATTTTGAAATTCATGCCAGTCAGGAGGAGTTTTTAGACTGGTACTACAAGCAGGAACTCCCTCAATACGAAAAACCAAGTGTGACGGTGGATATGGTAGCCTACTGCTTTGTTGAAGGAAAGATTAAGCTTTTATTAATTCGTCGCAAGGCTCATCCATATCAAAATTGTTTGGCCTTAGTTGGAGGATTTATGGACAAGGGCGAAGATGCTGCGCATGCCTGTCAGCGTGAGGTGAGAGAAGAAGTCAATCTCGATCTTCCTTTGGAAAAAATCGAGCAATTGATGACCGTATCGACCCCCGGCCGTGACCCCCGGGGCTGGACAGTGACCATTGCCCACTTGGTTTATCTGCCTAGTCGTGCATTAGAACTTGTTCAAGCAGGAGACGATGCCAAGGATGTGGTTTTTGTAGATGTCGATTTTCAGACAGGCAAGTGCTTCTCAAAGGGAGTAGAGTTGGAGGATCAAGCCTTCGCTTTTGACCATTATGCCATTATCCAAGAATCCATCAAACGAATCCAAGGCCGTCTAGACTGGAACCCAACCTTCCTCTATCTGCTAGAGGAGGAGTTCACTGTCTACGAAGGGACTGAACTGGTCAATCTCATCAACCCCGGTCGTCCAATCGTCAGCAATAACTTTCTCGTAAAATACGGCGAATATGTAGAAGAAGTCGGACTCAAACGAGTCCCTAAAAAGAAACCAAGAAAAACTTATCGATTGAAATAAAAAGCGAGGTCGGGACAAAGTTCCTGACCTCTTTATGAACCATCATGGGATGGTTTTGTGTTGCGACTGTTTTAGGGATGGCTATCTTTCTTAGGATTACTCAACATGTGAGTAAAGAAATCTTTGTATCGATACTTGAGATAGTTCTCATGTAAAAATAACAAAGCGATATAAACAATCATAAAGATTGTAGTCAGATAGAAGACATCAAATGCAGTTCGCGCATAGTAAGTTGCTGATTGATAAGAGCCAATTGCTCCCAAAATCAACCAAGGAAGATACTTATAATACTTATTTAGCATAAGAGTGCACCTCCTATATTCTATTTCAATGTTATTATATTCCTTTGTACTTAAAGATGCAAGCGATTACACAAAAACAAATTCAAATTTTTAATAGGAAAATCTCCTGCTTTTCTATTTTATTACGAATAGAAGAGTAGGAGGAGTAAATGTATCTAAAGTATTTAAGATTTTTAAAATAGTTTAGATAAATTGTTGACATATTTAAATCCGAATGTTACAATAATATTACAAAAAGATTTCATTATATTTCTAAAACATTACAAAGGAGTAGAAAAATGAAAAAGAAAACCTATATCAAATTGATGGCAGCAACTGTATTGGCTTCTACCTTGCTACTGGGAGCTTGTGGAAATAAAAAGGAAACAACTCAAGCAAGCAGTTCTGCTAAGACAAGCCAATCATCAAGCTCTAAAGCAGCTTCTGCTAGCAAAGAAAGCAAGACTCAGAAGTCCTCAAGTTCAGCTTCATCTGAAAAGGCCAAGGCATCTACGGATCAATCTTCAGCAACTGCAACGCCATCACAAGCGGCGACAGCACCAGAGCAAAGACAAGGTCAAGAAGTGTCTAATCAACAAGCAGCTAGTCAACAAACTCCTGCTCAGACTCCTTCAACTCAACAAGCTCCTCAAGCCCAGTCTAACCAATCAAGCTATGATCCTACAACTGACCGCAAACTTCAAGACAAGCAAGCAGAGCAAAATAAACGCTACAAGGGTGTTTTAACCATGGTAGACGGTGATTTCTCAGCTGCAGCGGGCAACTGGAAGGGTGCCAATGGCGAAACCATTACAGTTTCATCAGGTGGTCAATTCACAGTAGAATCTGCTGATGGAAAGAAAGAAAACTACTCTATTAGAGGCTATTCTTATACTCTTGATGATGGCAAGTATAATGCCAAAATCGGTGGAGGGAAAGTCATCCAAATTACAACAGGAGCGGATGGCAAGGTTTCCAGTGTTGCTTTGAATCAATAATAGCGCTCAGTATTTGAATTTTTACAATCAAAAACCCGTCAACTTTAAGAGAGTTACGGGTTTTAATCTATTAAGCCTTATGCAACTGCAAGAGAGCTTCAATCTCTGCCAGAGTGCTAGCTTGTGAAATAGCTCCACGGAGCTTGGCTGCGCCAGATGTTCCACGGAGGTAGTGAGGAGCGAGTCCACGGAATTCACGAACTGCTACGTTTTCCCCCTTGAGGTTAATCAAACGTTTCAAGTGTTTGTAGGCAATTTTTATCTTGTCTTCAAAAGTCAAATCGGGGAGGATTTCACCTACCAGAAGATTGTATCAGTTATATCTCGAAAGAAAAAAGAATAAATTTAACTATAAAACCTGTCTTATTGAATGAAAAAATGGTAGAATAAACATCAATATCAAGTGAAATGTGGAGTGTTACAAACAATGAAGTCAAAAATGTTTCGATTTTCTTTGGTTTTGTTATTTATTTTCTTTCTTTATTTTTCGTTTTCAATTTTTAACCGAACGTACAGTGGAATCACCGTAGATAAACATGATAATGAGTGGATAGTTAGACAAGTCCATAATCTGGGAAGCTTTGCAAATCATCAAGAGATAATAGGAGCATCGATTATACAAATAGACGGTCAGAGTCCAGATAGTAATTTCTCATTATCTCGATTTTTAATTGTTGAACCGCTTCATTCTGTGACAGTGTTAGATAGAGGCATTTCAAAGACTTTAATAATAGAATCTGGGAAATCAAGCCAAATTATCTTTCTTGTTTTATCAATCATTGCTTTTCTGATTCTACTGTTATTTCGATTATACATAAAAGGCAGAAGTAGAGGAAAAACTGGGAAACGATATTTTTATTTTATTATTTATACTAGTCTGATGTTATTATCGATTATTCCATCAAGTATAGGAGATGTATTTGGTCGTAGTCTATTAATTTCATACTTGACTTTATTTCCATTATTCATGGATATCTTCATTAGAGTGTTAGTCTTAAAGATAAAAGGTTCAACCATTTCTAACTTTTCTCGTATTATACTGGGCTATTCACTCATAACTCAACTTTTGTATGTTTATAATCTTATACAGCCCATTGATTTTTTAACCATCTTTTTTTCTAGGGGAGTATTTTATTTAGTATTTTTCTTTTTAGTTATCCTACTGTTAAAGATGCTTATAAATTACTATCAGAGAAGAGAAATGCTGCCAATTCATACCTTATTTTTAGCAGTTCTGGCCTTATTTCCTCTATTTTTTGGATATATTTTTCCGATTGGTAAGGAAGTTTCGTTTATTTATAGTATTCCTCTATTGTTGCTTATTTTGTTCTCTATTGTGAATAACTTGATACTAGAGCGAATGATATATGTTGCTTGGAAGTGGAATCCATTCATATATAACTTGATATTTTCCGTTTTTTTTACTAGTCTAATTATTCTTTTTAGTCTGTTATTAAGAGAATTTTCTCCAATTTTTTTCGTTCTTTACACTTTTCTTTTTTCGCTAGCTTTGTTACCTGAAATAAGGAAAATGATGTTGATTAGCCATAAAATGGAGGGAATCTTTAGTAGTTTTCATACTTTTGTAGCTACTGAATTAGAGAGGGAAGAAATTGCAACGTTTATACATGATACTACAATTCAGAAGGTTATTTATTATAAAAAGCAGTTAGAAATTAGTGAACACATTAATAGGGGAGCTTTATTAGAGATGTTGGATGATATTGTTTTTGAATTAAGAGATTTATGTTCCAATATCTATCCTTTAATGGTGCATGAATTAGGGTTGAAAGAATCTATTACTAGCATATTAAACCAATTCATGAAGATGGAAACTGTTTCGATTATGACAACTTTTTCAATAGATGAAGAAAAAGTTAACGATAAAGTGGGCACGTTTGTATTAAGGACAGTTAAAGAACTAGTAAATAATAGTATTCTTCATGGGAATGCTAGAGAAATTACTGTAGATTTATCTACAAAAGAAAAGATTTTATCAATTGAAGTTATAGATGATGGTATTTTTAAGGGAAACTATCAGTCTAATGAACATCATTTTGGTTTAAATAGAATTGTAGAGAAGGTTCATTTATTGGGGGGAGATGTTCAGATAAATATAGAACCTACAAGTGTGAAGATACGGATACCTATAGAAGGGAAGAAAAATGATTCGTTTGGTTTTGATTGATGATCACAGTTTAGTATTACAAGGATTGGAGAACTATTTTTTAAAGGAAGATGATTTTAAAATTGTTGGTTCCTATACAGAAGTAGCAGATTTACTTCTATGTCTTAAGCATGAAAAGGTAGATGTACTAGTCATGGATTTTATGTTGAAAGGAGTAACGGCATTTGATGTTATTAGTCAAATAAATAGATTTCTGAATACAGTTCCCAAGATAGTTCTTTTATCAGGATTTTATGACACTTTGTTACATAAGAGAGCGATGGATTTTGGGATTCAAGCTTTTTTACCCAAAGAAAGTTCTTATTTGGATGTTAAAAGTGCAATTTATGCTGTTTATAAGGGAAATCACGTTATTCCAGATGGTTTGTTAGAAAAGCAAGAAAATAATCTATTGACAGATACGGAGTTAAGTGTATTGGAACTGATTGTAAAAGAATATTCTAATGAAAAGATAGCAAATAGTTTATTTGTCAGCAGGAGAACAGTGGATACCCATGTTTCAAATATTTGTTCAAAGTTGGGAGTGACGAGTAGAGTTGGAGCTGTACGTGAGGCTATTCGATTAAATCTAGTATCTTTATAATTTTATACTAAAAAGGCAAGAAGGTTTTCGTAAATTACGGATTCTTTCTTGTCTTTTTTTGTTTAAGATAGAGTCAGTTTAAAAGATTGGAGAAGTATATGCTAACAGTAGATTATTTACTTGGAGACAATAAAAATCGTTATTTTTGCAGAGGGCATAAGAAGACGACTTATGAAGTTAAGTTGAAAAATATTTTAGAAGGAGTTGGGTCTCTTCATCAAGAAGGTTTGTGGTCTAGTAAACAATCTGAAATCATACAGCAACACCTGAGTACATTAGATGGAATAGTATTAGCTCATTTATTTGGAAGTGAAATACTGAAAAGAATGGGAGTGAGATTAAATCAGTATAGGTTAAGCCATTTTGAGATAAAGTCAGGGATAAAAGCTATAGAAGAATTGGTAAATTTAAAATTAGAATTACAAAATTTCAAAATGACGAACCAAGTGATTGAATTTGATTGCTTGGTAATGGATATGAAAGTTTGTTTAGGATATCAATTATTAGAATGTATGGAAAATGTAGCTGCTATAGGAGAACAAGGTAGAGATTTTTTATCAACGCATTTAAGAGATAGACAACATGATATATACGATGTTGAGTTTTCAGATAGTAGTATATCTTGTAAAGCAGAGCAAGTATTAATCAAAGATATTGAATATAGTGGTGTAGGTAGTCTAGAAAAGAATTATTATAGTTTGTTAGAGCTTCTGATTATTTTTTCTCAAATGGCAGAGATGTTAGCCTACCATATAGAAGAGATATCTCGAGAAGAGAGCAATACCATGTGGATGAAGCAAGTGAGTGCAGACTTGAATTCACCAATTTTGAACGGAGTAGTAGAGCTTAGTGGTAGTGTTTCAAAAAATAGATTGTTAAAAATTAGAGAAGAACATTGGAAAGTCTACGAAATGTCAGGATATGATATAGATCATAAGGTAGTCTTTAAAAGTAAAATAGCTCAAAAATTACCTGATGGAGGGGGACAGTGATGGGAAATAGAGAATTAAGGTTAGTCATATCGGGAACTTATTCTACAGGTAAGACAACAACTGCTACAGCTCTTTCGATTGCAACGGGACTTCCCTTAATCGACGCTTTGTCTGCGAGGGAAATTTTGACAGATTTATATCCTGGCAGAAGATTTCAGGATATGTCATCAACTGAATTAATGGCACTAGGGCTAAAGCGTTTTGAGGAGAGAATTCGTACAGAAGGAATTTTATACAAGGAACATGGAAGTTTTCTATCAGATGGTTCAGTATTGAATGAATGGATTTACGGTACTGTTCGAATGAGGGTAGGAATTAATCCAGGATCAGCATTCATTCATCGATTGATGAAATCTATTTTAGGTATTCCGGGTCGACGATTTTTCAAAAAATATTTGACTGCTTATGGGGTTGTCTCTAAGAATCATGCGAAACTGTGGTATACAGATGTTGTTCATTTACCAGTAGAGTTTGCAATGGATCCAGATGGGCATAGACCAGTATCTGAAGAGTATCGAAATTTATCAGATGAGGAATTATATGAAGCTTATAGGAATTTGGGTCTGACACCTTATTGTGTCAAAGGTAGTCAGAAAGAACGGTTAAATCAGATCATTCAACATTATGAGTTGCCAATAGTTGTTTCAGTAGATGAGGCTATTTCCTTAGCTGAAAAGGTTATACGAGAAAACAGGGAAGCAGTATCTAAACGTATCATAGAACAGTATGAAGAGCCTACATTAAAGGAAAAAATAAAATTTATGACAAGATATTAGGAGTATGTATGATTCAGTTTCAAAATATTAGTAAGATTTATAAGGTAGGAGAGCAAGAAGTTCGTGCTTTAGATCAAGTTAGTTTTTCTATTGAGAAAGGGAAATTTACAGTTATTTTAGGTCCATCAGGTTCAGGGAAAAGTACGTTACTAAATTTACTTGGTGGGATGGATCGTGCGACATCAGGAACCTTTATATTTGATGAGGAACTAGTAACAAAGTTTACGGACAAGGAATTATCTGCTTATCGAAAAGATAAAATTGGTTTTGTTTTTCAATTTTATAACTTAGTTCCAAGTTTAACAGCCAAGGAGAATATAGGTATTGCAGCAAATTTAGTGAAAAACAATAAAGAAATTGATATGTATTTAGATCAAGTTGGTTTACTTCATAGAAAAAATAATTTTCCTAATCAACTTTCTGGAGGTGAAATGCAACGTGTATCAATTGCAAGGGCATTGGCTAAAGAACCTAGTCTATTATTGTGTGATGAACCTACAGGAGCGTTAGATTCAAAGACAGGTGATAGTATTTTAACTTTATTGAAGGAAGTTTCTAGAAATGGGAATGCTGCAGTTGTAATGGTTACACATAATAGAGAGTTTGCTAAATTTGCAGATCGAGTTATATATTTGAAAGATGGAAGTATTGAAAAAATAGAGAATAATGAAGAGGTGCTGGGATGAGGTATCTTCATATAAAATTATTAAGAGATCTTCGGCAAAATTGGCAACAATTTTTCTCTGTTTTTCTGATGTCTCTATTAAGTGTATTAATCTTTGTAGGGCTACAAGGAGCTTGGCATGGACTTGAAAAGAGTCTAGAGAGTTATTTGAAACAATCTGAACTTCCTGTTGTTTGGGTTCAAGCGAGACAAATTGATGAATCAAAAATTAAGCAGGTTGAACTATTATCTTCTGTTGAAAAAGTTATCAGTAAAAAGAAAGGATTTGCTAATATTGTTCGTTTAGACAAGACTGACGGACGAATCAATCTTGAAACGATTACAGATAATCAACTGGTTACAGTAACAGAAGGAAGTTCTTTTTCTGAAGGAAAACAAGATTCGATTTGGATTGATGGGAATTATGCGAAGAAGAATCATTTACAGATTGGAGATTCAATTTCTATTTCATCAAGGGGGAAACAGATAGATTTAGAAATTGTAGGATTTGTTCAGGCCACAGATAAGATTTATTTCACAGGTAGCATGGAATATATCGCTCCAAATCCTGACAATGATGCCTATGGTTATATTGCAGATAATGAAATTGCAAAAGGAATTCTGGGTTTATCGTCAGATAATGCCTTAGAAATTTATGGTTCTAAGGTAGATTTGCGAGGAGATTTAGAGTCTATTTTTGGGGGCGATTTAGTTTCTTATCAAGATCAAAAAAGTTTAACTGAAATATCAGAAGCTACCGATCGAGTTGGGCAAATTAGAAACTTATCTTACTTATTTTCTTTTATCTTTATTTTGTTAGCTATTTTGGCTATGTTTACAACCATTCAGCGTTTGATTGATGGCCAAACAAAAGAGATTGCTGTATTAAAGGCTCTAGGCTTTTCAAATCAGGCTATCAGTTTACATTATATTTTATTTGGCTTAGTAGTAAGTTTATTAGGAAGTTTCGCAGGCTTTGCTATTTCTCCCTTGATGTCATGGTTTGTACTAGAAACTCAAAAGTCAATGTTTACACTTCCAAATTGGCAAATATCTTATTCGTCTTCATCAATGGTTGTCGGTATTGTAGTCATTATTATTTGTGTTTTAGCTGCCTATTTAGCTTCTAGAGAGTCAGCTAGAGGCTTACCAGCAATATTTTTAAGAGGTAAAGAAAAAGTTGCTAAATCTGTTTTTGTGGAAAGATTTTCCTCTATCTGGCAACGAATTTCTTATCCTTCTAGATGGGCAATTCGTGATGCCTCGTTTAATCGTATTCGAGTTTTGATGGGAATCGTGGGAGTTGCAGGAAGTATGATGTTACTGATTGCTGGAATTGGTATGCCTGTGTCCATGAATCATCTTGTTGATAAGGCATACAATGAAGATTTTTCTTATTCAAAACGACTGACCGTAGCTGATTATACATCTTCTAAGTCTAGATATGGTGGGCAAGGTGTACAAATTTCACAGGCACATTTTAATCCAGATGATGGCTACAACCGTTTATTGATTATATTTGATGATGGAGATATGATCCAAGCAAAAACAGAGAGTGCTGATTCTTTGAAAGATGATGGTTTGTATGTAACTAGATCATTTGCCCGTTTAGCAGGTATTAAAGTCGGAGATTTTTTAAATGTGACTCCCTATCAAGATGGTCATACTTACAAGTTTGAAGTAAAAGGGATTGTCACAAGTGAAACCAATCAAGGGGCCTATCTTCATGCTAGAGTCTTTGAAAAAGCAGGGGGAGATTTTACTCCACATACTTTATTAGTTGGGCCGGAGGTGGACGAAGATACTATTAAGCAAGACAAAGGTGTTCTATCTGTCATTGAAAAAGGGAGCCAAGAAAAAAATGCCTATGATTTTGTATCTAGTTTGATGAGTGTATTTCTAATGATTATTGGCTTTGCCTTATTACTTGTTATTATTGTTCTCTATAATCTGGGCTCTTTAAACTTTGTAGAGAGAATGAGAGACTATGCTACATTACAAGTATTAGGATTTTCTAATCAATATCTACAGATGGTAACTCTTTTTGAGACTATACTAACTACCTTTATTGGTTGGCTAGTAGGAATTCCTTTAGGCATATGGTTTTTGAAAGAATATGTAGCAACATTTTCGACGATTCGAATTGAGTATACCGCTTATATCAGTATGTATGTCCTTGCTTCTGCTACGTTATTGGTTTGGTTTACATCTTTAGGGACTGCTTATTTTATTAGTCTTCGTATGAGAAAGATTGACATGATTAGTGCTCTAAAGGGGGTAGACTAGTATAGTCAGTTCTGAGTGAATTTATAGACATTTATGAATAATTGTTAATCATCAGTTCTAATACTCAATGAAAATCAAAGAGCAAACTAGGAAGCTAGCCGTGGGCTGCTCAAAGCACTGCTTTGAGGTTGTAGATAGAACTGACGAAGTCAGTAACCTATATACGGTAAGGCGATGCTGACGTGGTTTGAAGAGATTTTCGAAGAGTATAAGGTCTAAATTTACCTATTTGTGTTTCGGTTCACTGCATTACTGCATTCAAAATCCGTCAGCTCAATAAGAGTTGACGGATTATTTTATACTTATACTTGGGTTAAAAATTCTTCTGTAGTAAGAATTTGAGCAAACTCATCTTGTAGAGAAAGGAGATTAATCTCATGGATAGTCTCAGGAGAGATGGCCTGACCGTTTTTGTTAGATAGGGTAAAACTGGCAGTGGCATCTGCTAGTAAAGTGACTTTAAAATCAAGATTTGCTGCCATTCGTGTCGTAGTAGATACACAATGAGGCAGGGTCAAACCAACAACGACTAAATGACAAATCTGATTTTTTCGTAAATATGTTTCAAGATTTGTTCCAATGAAGGCGCTATTAACCGTTTTTTGAAAGATAGGTTCTGAGGTGACTGGTTCAAATCCACTTTTAAACTCCTGATTTTGTTTGTTATGAAATTGCGACTGGGGATTGTCAGATATGTGTTGAACATGTAAGATTGGAAGAGCGTGTTTACGAAAGTATGCCAGTACCCTCAATGCTTGTTGTTCAGCTTGAGGGTTGTTCCGTTCTCCCCAGATAGGGTTATCAAATGCTTTTTGCATATCGATAACAAGTAGAGCAGTATGAACCATTTTAAGCCTTATCCAATTGCAAGAGAGCTTCAATCTCTGCTAGGGTGCTAGCTTGTGAAATAGCTCCACGAAGTTTGGCAGCGCCAGATGTTCCACGGAGGTAGTGAGGAGCGAGGCCACGGAATTCACGAACTGCGACATTTTCCCCTTTGAGGTTAATCAAGCGTTTCAAGTGTTCGTAGGCAATTTTCATCTTGTCTTCAAAGGTCAAATCAGGTAGAATTTCTCCTGTTTCAAAGTAGTGGTTGATTTGGTTGAAGAGGTAAGGATTTCCCATGGCAGCTCGGCCAATCATAACTGCATCAGCACCGACTTCTTCGATGCGTTGCTTGGCTTCTTGAACTGTACGGATGTCACCGTTGGCGATAAATGGAATCTTGGTCAAAGCTTGAGCGACCTTGTGAAGGGTCTCAAGGTCTGCGTGACCTGTATACATTTGCTCACGGGTACGGCCATGCATGGCGAGGGCAGAAACGCCTGCAGCTTCAGCAGCGAGGGCATTTTCTACTGCCAGAGACGGGTCAGCCCAGCCGGTACGCATTTTGACAGTAAGTGGGATATCAAGGACAGATTGAACCTTGTTGATGATAGAGTAAATCTTATCTGGATCCTTGAGCCACATAGCGCCAGCTTCGTTCTTCACGATTTTGTTAACTGGGCAGCCCATGTTGATATCCACAATATCGGTTTTGGTGTTTTCTTGGATGAATTCTGCTGCGCGTGCTAGGCTGTCTTCATCGCTACCAAAGAGTTGGATAGAAACAGGGTTTTCGCCTTCGTCGATATGAAGCATGTGCAGTGTTTTTTCGTTGTTGTATTGGATTCCCTTGTCAGAGACCATTTCCATGACAACGAGTCCAGCTCCGAGCTCTTTTGCAATAGTACGAAAGGCTGAGTTTGTCACACCAGCCATAGGCGCTAGAACGGTACGATTGGGAATCTCAACATTGCCAATCATAAAGGGTGTATTAAGATTTGTCACGAATGAGTTCCTCCAGGTCGTTTTCATCAAAGTTGTAAGTTGTTTGGCAGAATTGACAAGTGATTTCTGCCCCGTGATCTTCCTCTTTCATTTCCTGTAAGTCTGAGCTTGGAAGGCTGGCAAGAGCGTTCATAAAGCGCTCATGGCTACAGTCACATTGGAAACGAATTTCTTCTTCAGAAAGACGCTTGTAGGCCTCGTCACCGTAGATAGCCTTGAGGAGGGCTTCGATATGGTCTTCACTTTCGAGAAGAGTTGAGATAGCTGGCATTTCTTGGATGCGTTTTTCAAAGCGAGCAATCTCTTCTTCCTTGGCTCCTGGCAAGACTTGAACTAGGAAACCACCTGCAACCTTGACCTTGTCTTCTTCGTCTAAAAGGACATTGAGGCCGACTGCTGAAGGGGTTTGTTGGCTTTCGGTCAGGTAAAAGGCCAGGTCTTCACCGATTTCCCCAGAGATGAGGGGAGTCATAGAGTTGTAAGGATTTCCAGTACCGTAGTCTGTGATAACGAGGAATTGACCATTTCCAACAAAAGGTCCAACTAGGACTTCACCAGTTGCAGTCTTTTTGATGTCAACACCAGGATTTTGAACGTAGCCTTTGACGTTCCCCTTGGTATCAGCGACCGTGATAATGGCACCTAGAGAGCTAGAGCCCAGCACTTTAACTGTTAGTTTGGTATTTCCTTTTTCATTGGCTGCGAGAATCTGGCTAGCGATAAGAGTTCGACCAAGCGCTACAGTTGAGCTAGCTTGGGTTTGATGTTTTTCTTGAGCAGTGCGGACTGTTTCTGTGCTATCAAGGACAAAAGCACGAAAGGCTCCGCTTTCTGATATTGTTTTAATAATTTTATCCATAGCTACTATTTTAGCATAAAAATGTCCAAAGGGGGAGCCGTGTGTTTGCTGATTTTCAGGATAATGAACTAGGAAATCAGCATGAAAATAAAAAGAGAAACAGATTATTTCAGCATTTGTAAGATTTATGCTATGCTTAAGGTAGAAAATGAAAGGGGTAACAAATGTATTTAGGAGATTTGATGGAAAAGGCTGAATCTGGCCAATTTTCAATCCTTTCCTTTCTATTACAAGAGTCTCAGACGACCGTCAAGGCTGTAATGGAGGAAACAGGATTTTCAAAAGCAACCCTAACCAAATATGTCACCCTGCTCAATGACAAGGCTTTGGATAGTGGCATAGAGCTGACTATTCATTTAGAAGATGAAAATCTGCGTCTATCGATCGGTGCAACTACCAAGGGAAGAGATATTCGGAGCCTGTTTTTGGAGAATGCTGTTAAATATCAGATTTTGGTCTATCTTCTCTACCACCAACAGTTTTTAGCCCATCAGCTGGCTCAAGAATTGATGATTAGCGAGGCTACGCTTGGTCGTCACTTAGCTAGCTTAAATCAGATTTTGTCAGAATTTGATTTATCTATTCAAAATGGACGTTGGCGAGGTCCAGAGCATCAGATTCGCTATTTCTATTTCTGTCTTTTCCGCAAGGTCTGGTCTAGTCAGGAGTGGGAAGGTCACATGCAGAAACCAGAGAGAAAACAGGAGATTGCCAGTTTAGAAGAAATCTGTGGTGCAAGCTTGTCTTCGGGTCAGAAATTGGACTTGGTTCTCTGGTCCCACATCAGTCAACAGCGTCTTCGGGTTAATGCTTGTCAGTTCCAAGTGATAGAAGAGAAAATGCGAGGGTATTTTGACAATATTTTCTACCTTCGTTTGCTGAGAAAGGCTCCGTCCTTTTTTGCTGGACAACACCTTCCTCTAGGAACTGAGGATGGGGAGATGATGATTTTCTTCTCTTTCCTCCTATCTCATCGCATTCTTCCTCTTCATACTATGGAATATATCCTTGGTTTTGGAGGGCAGTTGGCCGATTTGCTGACACAGTTGATTCAAGAAATGAAGAAGGAGGAGTTGCTGGGTGATTATACAGAGGATCACGTTACCTATGAACTCAGTCAGCTTTGTGCTCAAGTCTATCTCTATAAGGGCTATATTTTACAGGACCGCTACAAGTACCAGTTGGAGAATCGTCATCCTTATTTTTTGATGGAACATGATTTTAGGGGAACGGCAGAGGAGATTTTTCATGCCTTGCCTGCCTTTCAGCAGGGGACGGATTTGGATAAGAAAATTCTCTGGGAATGGCTCCAGTTAATTGAATATATGGCTGAAAATGGTGGCCAGCATATGCGGATTGGTTTGGATTTGACATCAGGTTTTCTTGTCTTTTCAAGGATGGCAGCCATTTTGAAACGGTATTTGGAATACAATCGTTTTATTACCATTGAAGCCTATGACCGAACTCGACATTATGATTTGCTGGTTACCAATAACCCGATTCATAAGAAGGAACAGACTCCAGTTTATTATTTAAAAAACGACTTGGATTTGGAAGATTTGGCAGCGATTCGTCAGTTATTATTCACTTAAAAGGCTTGGTTGTTCCAGGTCTTTTTTGTGAAATTCACACAATCTACTCACATTTTTTAAAAAATTAAAAAAAGTTGATGAATAAGAAAGCGCTTTATTTTGTATACTAGTTAGTGTAAAGAGGAAACATCCTCAAGATCTTTATCAGGAGGACAGCACATGTCACAAGAAAAATACATTATGGCCATTGACCAGGGAACTACAAGTTCTCGTGCCATTATTTTCAACAAAAAAGGAGAAAAAGTTAGCTCGAGTCAAAAAGAGTTTACTCAGATTTTCCCTCAGGCAGGTTGGGTAGAGCACAATGCCAATGAAATTTGGAACTCTGTTCAGTCAGTTATTGCGGGTGCTTTCATCGAAAGCGGTGTCAAGCCAAATCAAATCGAAGCAATCGGGATTACCAACCAGCGTGAAACAACTGTTGTCTGGGATAAGAAAACAGGCCTTCCTATCTACAACGCAATCGTTTGGCAGTCACGCCAGACAGCACCTTTGGCTGAGCAACTAAAAAGTCAAGGCTATGTGGAAAAATTCCATGAAAAGACTGGTTTGATCATCGATGCTTACTTCTCTGCTACTAAAGTTCGTTGGATTTTGGACCATGTAGAGGGCGCTCAAGAGAGAGCTGAAAAGGGTGAATTGCTCTTTGGTACGATTGATACTTGGTTAGTTTGGAAGTTGACTGACGGTGCGGCTCACGTGACGGATTACTCAAACGCAGCTCGTACCATGCTTTATAACATTAAAGAACTCAAATGGGATGATGAGATTTTGGAAATTCTCAACATTCCTAAGGCTATGCTTCCAGAAGTTCGTTCTAACTCTGAAATTTACGGTAAGACAGCGCCATTCCATTTCTATGGTGGACAAGTGCCAATCTCAGGTATGGCTGGTGACCAACAGGCGGCCCTCTTTGGACAGTTGGCCTTTGAACCAGGTATGGTTAAGAATACTTATGGAACAGGTTCTTTCATCATCATGAATACTGGTGAAGAGATGCAGTTGTCTGAAAACAACCTATTAACAACGATTGGTTACGGAATCAATGGCAAGGTTTACTATGCCTTGGAAGGTTCAATCTTCATCGCAGGAAGTGCTATTCAGTGGCTTCGTGACGGTCTTCGCATGGTTGAAAATTCACCAGAATCTGAAAAATACGCTCGTGATTCTCACAACAATGATGAAGTTTATGTCGTTCCTGCCTTTACAGGTCTAGGTGCTCCATACTGGAACCAAAATGCTCGCGGTTCTGTCTTTGGTTTGACTCGTGGAACAAGTAAAGAAGACTTTATCAAGGCAACCTTGCAATCTATAGCTTATCAAGTGCGTGATATTATCGATACGATGCAAGTGGATGCTCAAACAGCTATCCAAGTCTTGAAAGTAGACGGTGGTGCAGCCATGAATAACTTCCTCATGCAGTTCCAAGCTGATATTTTGGGAATCGATATCGCACGCGCCAAAAACTTGGAAACAACAGCTCTAGGGGCAGCCTTCCTAGCAGGTTTGTCAGTAGGTTACTGGAAAGACTTGGATGAGTTGAAACTCTTGAACGAGACAGGAGAACTCTTTGAGCCATCTATGAACGAATCTCGCAAGGAACAACTCTACAAGGGCTGGAAGAAAGCTGTGAAAGCAACCCAAGTCTTTGCGGAAATCGATGACTAATACTGGAAGAATAAAGCGACTTAGTTAGAAAGTGTGTAAAAATGGAATTTTCAAAGAAAACACGTGAATTATCAATTAAAAAAATGCAGGAACGTACCCTGGACCTCTTGATTATTGGTGGAGGAATCACAGGGGCTGGTGTAGCTTTGCAGGCGGCAGCTAGCGGTCTTGAGACTGGATTGATTGAAATGCAAGACTTTGCAGAAGGAACATCCAGTCGTTCAACAAAATTGGTTCACGGAGGTCTGCGTTACCTCAAACAATTCGACGTAGAAGTGGTATCAGATACAGTTTCAGAACGTGCAGTGGTACAACAAATTGCACCTCACATTCCAAAACCAGATCCAATGCTTTTACCAGTTTATGAAGAAGATGGAGCAACCTTTAGCCTCTTCCGTCTCAAAGTAGCTATGGACTTGTACGACCTTTTGGCAGGTGTTAGCAACACACCAGCTGCTAACAAGGTTTTGAGCAAGGAAGAAGTTTTAGAACGCCAGCCAAACTTGAAGAAAGAAGGCTTGGTAGGAGGTGGGGTTTACCTTGACTTCCGTAATAACGATGCGCGTCTCGTGATTGAAAACATCAAACGTGCCAATCAAGACGGTGCCCTCATTGCCAACCACGTTAAGGCAGAAGGCTTCCTCTTTGACGAAAGTGGCAAGATTACAGGTGTCGTAGCTCGTGATTTGTTGACAGACCAAGTCTTTGAAATCAAGGCTCGTCTGGTTATCAACACGACAGGTCCTTGGAGCGACAAGGTACGCAATTTGTCTAATAAGGGAACACAATTCTCACAAATGCGTCCAACTAAGGGAGTTCACTTGGTAGTGGATTCAAGCAAGATCAAGGTTTCACAGCCAGTTTACTTTGACACAGGTTTGGGTGATGGCCGTATGGTCTTTGTTCTCCCACGTGAAAACAAGACTTACTTTGGTACAACTGATACAGACTACACAGGTGATTTGGAACATCCAAAAGTGACGCAGGAAGATGTAGATTATCTACTTGGCATTGTCAACAACCGCTTCCCAGAAGCCAATATCACCATTGATGATATCGAAAGTAGCTGGGCAGGCCTTCGTCCATTGATCGCAGGCAATAGCGCTTCTGACTACAATGGAGGAAATAACGGAACCATCAGTGATGAAAGCTTTAACAACTTGATTGCGACTGTTGAATCTTACCTCTCTAAAGAAAAAACTCGTGAAGATGTAGAGGCTGCTGTTAGCAAGCTTGAAAGCAGTACCTCTGAGAAACATTTGGATCCATCTGCAGTTTCACGTGGTTCGAGCTTGGACCGAGATGACAATGGCCTCTTGACCCTTGCTGGTGGTAAAATCACAGACTATCGTAAGATGGCTGAAGGAGCTATGGAGCGCGTGGTTGACATCCTCAAAGCAGAATTTGACCGCAGCTTTAAACTCATCAATTCTAAGACTTACCCTGTTTCAGGTGGGGAATTGAACCCAGCAAATGTGGACTCAGAAATCGAAGCCTTTGCTCAACTTGGAGTATCACGTGGCTTGGATAGCAAGGAAGCTCATTACCTAGCAAATCTTTACGGTTCAAATGCACCGAAAGTCTTTGCCCTTGCTCACAGCTTGGAACAAGCGCCAGGACTCAGCTTGGCGGACACCTTGTCTCTTCATTATGCAATGCGCAATGAGTTGGCACTTAACCCAGTTGACTTCCTCCTTCGCCGTACCAACCATATGCTCTTTATGCGTGATAGCTTGGATAGCATCGTTGAGCCAGTTTTGGATGAAATGGGACGATTCTATGACTGGTCAGAAGAAGAAAAAGCAGGCTACCGAGCAGATGTCGAAGCAGCTCTCGCTAACAACGATTTAGCAGAATTAAAAAATTAAGAAAAAATAAAAGAGGCGGAGGGCAGGACTCCTAGTCTACCCTCTCCTCCTTTTTAATGGAGACAGAAAAATGATGAATGAATTATTTGGAGAATTTCTAGGGACTTTAATCCTGATTCTTCTAGGAAATGGTGTTGTTGCAGGTGTGGTTCTTCCTAAAACCAAGAGCAACAATGCAGGTTGGATTGTGATTACTATGGGTTGGGGAATTGCTGTAGCCGTTGCGGCTTTTGTATCTGGCACGCTCAGCCCAGCCCACCTAAATCCAGCTGTAACGTTTGCGATGGCCTTAAAAGGAACGCTCTCTTGGGCTTCCGTTTTCCCATACATCCTAGCTCAGTTCGCAGGGGCTATGCTGGGTCAGATTTTGGTTTGGTTGCAATTCAAACCGCATTATGAGGCAGAAGAAAATGCAGGCAATATCCTGGCAACCTTCAGTACTGGACCAGCTATAAAAGATACTGTATCAAACTTGATTAGTGAAATCCTAGGAACTTTTGTATTGGTATTAACAATCTTTGCTTTGGGACTTTATGACCTTCAAGCAGGAATCGGAACCTTCGCAGTGGGAACTTTGATTGTCGGTATCGTTCTATCACTAGGTGGAACAACAGGTTGTGCCTTGAACCCTGCGCGTGACCTTGGACCTCGTATCATGCATAGCATCTTGCCAATTTCAAACAAGGGAGACGGAGATTGGTCTTACGCTTGGATTCCAGTTGTGGGACCTGTTATCGGTGCAGCCTTGGCCGTGCTTGTATTCTCGCTTTTCTAATCTAGAAAACAATTATGTTGAAAAGCTTGAGATGAAAATCTCAGGCTTTTTCATGTAAAAACCATCACTTTTGTTTTCTGCTATTTTATGCTAAAATATTAAAAATCAAATTTTAATTCCAAAGTTGGCAACTAAGATAGGAGAGCTATATGTCTAATTCATTTATCAAATTGTTAGTCTCTCAATTGTTTGCAAATTTAGCAGATATTTTCTTTAGAGTAACAATCATTGCTAACATATACATTATTTCAAAATCAGTAATTGCCACGTCACTAGTTCCCATTTTAATAGGGATATCCTCTTTTGTTGCGAGTCTTTTAGTTCCTTTAGTTACTAAAAGGATAGCGCTAAATAGGGTTTTATCTTTATCCCAATTTGGAAAGACTATATTATTAACGATACTGGTAGGAATGTTTACCGTAATGCAATCCGTAGCGCCTTTGGTAACCTATCTATTTGTTGTGGCAATTTCAATATTAGATGGTTTTGCAGCACCTGTTTCCTATGCTATTGTGCCACGCTATGCGACCGATTTGGGTAAGGCTAATTCAGCCTTGTCAATGAGTGGTGAAGCTGTTCAATTGGTGGGTTGGGGATTAGGTGGACTCTTATTTGCAACAATTGGTCTGTTACCTACCACGTTTATCATTTTAATATTGTATATCATTTCTAGCTTTCTGATGTTATTTCTTCCGAAGGCTGAAGTGGAGGTGTTAGAGTCAGAAACTAATCTTGAAATTTTACTCAAAGGTTGGAAGTTAGTTGCTAGAGATTCTAGATTAAGACTTTTTGTATCAGCAAATTTATTGGAAATTTTCTCAAATACGATTTGGGTTTCTTCTATCATACTTGTCTTTGTAACTGAGCTATTAAATGAAACGGAAAGTTACTGGGGATATTCTAATACAGCATACTCTATCGGGATTATAATTAGTGGTTTAATTGCTTTTAGGCTATCTGAAAAGTTCCTCGCTGCTAAATGGGAAAGTATTCTTTTTCCTCTTGTAGGCATGGCAATAGTGACACTGACTATTCTATATTTTCCAAACGCACAGATGTTTTTATTATTTTCAGCTTTAGTTGGTATGTTATCGCAACTAAAAGAAGTTCCTGAAAGTGTATTTCTTCAGGAAACAGTAGAGGAAAATAACTTGGTTAATGTCTATTCCGTTCTTGAAGTGATTTCAACACTATCATTTTCAGTATTTGTTTTGCTAATGAGTTATATTACTGAGAGTTTTGGTATTAGCATCAGTTTTTGGCTGTCGGCCATTTGTCTGATGATAGAAGCTATTTTAATTTATATCAGACGAGATTATTTTAAATGAGAGACTGGGTAAGAAGTCTTTAAAAATCAGAAAAGCGCATAGTATCAGGTGTTGAAAAAACTTGATATTGTGCGTTTTATTATGAAATTGAATTATGAAGAGAAAGTTCAAATCCATGAACTAAAAAACAAGGAATCAGCTTAAAGCAACTTTCAACTATATTTGGAGTAGGTATTTCTAAACTAACATACATTTTTAGTTTGTTTTGATCGTTATGGGATTGAAATTGTCAAGAAAGGGCAGAATCGCGATTATTCTCCAGAATTAAAACAAAAAATGATTGATAAAGTTCTTCTTGAAGGTCGTTCGCAAGGAAGTGCTAGTCTTGATTATGCCCTCCCAAACCAAGGAATGCTTCCAAATTGGCTGGCACAATACAGGAAAAACAGGTATACTATTGCTGAGAAAATAAGAGGAAGGTTAGCTAAAATGGGACGTAAACAGAAGAAAACTTGTGAAGAAATGACAGAATTAGAACGATTTAAGGAGGAGAATGAACGCTTACGTACTGAGGTAGCTTACCTAAAAGAGTTAGAGGAAAGAGTCGAAGCTTTACAGCTAAAAAGTCAGAATCCTTCACTGGTTCCTTCATCAATTTTTTGTTCTTGAATTTTATTTATTGTGTGAATAATTTTGTCTCATTATTGGGGTTCAGTACTAAGAGTCAGTTGGATTTTTTATTTTAAGAAATAAAATAACAGAAGTATTTATAGTTTTTAAATTATGGTATAATGAATAAAGTTAACTATCTTTGGTAATATGATAGGAACTAATCTTAAAAAGATAAATCATGAGATGAGAAAAAGAAAAAAGGAGTTTGGCTGGTATGAATTATTTCGAGGGGAATGAGTTTTTCCTTCTTTTGTTTGTAGTTTTACTAATTGGTTTTGTAGTAAACTTTTTTGAAAAACGTAAGGACTACTATATTTTGGTGCTCTCCCTCTTATTTGCAGGAGCTATTTATGGCAAGAGTAGAGCAATGATTATCTATTTACTCGCCTTTGTCATTTATCAATATTTTCTAGTTTTTCTAGCACAGAGTATAGAAGTAAAGCGGATGAAACCTCTGATTTTCCTTTCTATTTTTCCTTTGGTGATTAATAAAGTCTTTGCCCTGACTTCTCTGCATTTGTTGGCCTTTATTGGAATTTCTTACATGTCCTTTAAGACTATTCAGATCATGCTGGAGATATCGGATGGCTTGATTAAAGAAAAGATTAGCATAAAAGACTACCTGCAATTTTTACTTTTTTTCCCTACAGTTAGTGCTGGTCCGATTGATCGGAGTAGGAGATTTTTAAAAGAGATAAACGAGGTCATGCCTCGAAAAGAGTATCTAGAGTTAGCAGGGGACGGTGTGTATCGTATCGTTTTAGGTCTACTTTACAAGGTTGTTTTGTCAACCTATGTGTACCAGATGATACTCGCTCTAAGCAATACTGGTACAGTCGTTTACTCAATCAAGTATATGTACCTCTATACCTTGTATCTGTTCTTCGACTTTGCAGGCTATAGTCTAATGGCTGTCGGAAGTAGTAACATTCTAGGTATTCAGACACCGATGAACTTTAACAAACCTTTCTTGAGTGTCGATATCAAGGATTTCTGGACCAGATGGCATATCACTTTGTCGACCTGGTTGAGAGATTTTGTATTTTCAAGAGTATTGATGCAGGTTATCAGGAAAAAATGGTTTAAAAATAGACTACACAATGCAACCTATGCCTATATGGTCAATATGTTGGTCATGGGTTTTTGGCATGGTCTTAGTGTTAGCTACATTGTTTATGGTTTTTATCACGGTGTCTTGATGGCTGGATTTGAAGTGTATCAAAAGAAAAGCACTTTTTATAAGAAAAATAAAAACAAAAATTGGTATAAACTACTAAGTTGGTTTGTGACCATGAATTTGGTTATGATTGGTTTCTTTATCTTTTCAGGTGAACCCTATAAAATCTTACTTACGATTTTAAAGAGATAAGAAATTGAAAAGAGATTGGACGGATCGAAGGGATAGGATAAAACGAGATGATTAAACTAAAAGCATTTTTGCTATCGCTTGTGCTCGTAATTGCGACGCTTGCCCTTTTAAATGTGACATACGTCAAGAAGATTGATGATTATTATAAAGTAAAGGATAACAGTATTCGCTATAGCACTTCGTATGAAAAGTATAAAAGTAGAGATATTCTGACAAGCAATATTACTCCCAATACATTTGTTTTATTGGGATCATCTGAGTTGGTTGCGACGATAAATGAAGACTATCATCCCAATAAAATTTTTAACTACAACGATTTTAATATCATGCAGATTGGGACCAGTTATTCACAAAACATCATTCAGGCTACGACCTTGGGTTCTATTGAAGGATCTATGACTAAGCGAAAAGTGGCTATAATAGAGTCGGTTCAGTGGTTTGAAAAAGATGGGACTCATCAGGATGCCTTTTTGAATAAGGCTTCTCAGGAACATATTTTTCAGACACTCTCTAATAAGAAAATTAGCAAAGATACCAAGGAAAAACTTATTGATAGAATTATTGAAATAACTAAAGGGAATAAGCTTCAAAATGACCTTTATAAGAAATATAAGAGCTACTTCATAGAAGGTAAAGGAACCTTTATTGATAAGAAGTTATTAGAGTTAGATAATACGATTTATTCCTTTAAACTCAAACAGATTTTTTATCAAAAACATGCCAAATCAGATTATCCTTCACTAGGGGATAAAACTCCAGACTATGATTGGGAGAAAATGACGAATCAGTTTGTAGAAGAGGTCAAAAAGAAAACAGACAATAATGATTATGCTGTTGATAATAACTACTACAATACTTACTTAAAAGATCGCTATGCATCGTTGAAAGATTCCAATAAAGATTTGAGCTATCTGGAGTCACCAGAGTATTCAGATATGGAACTCTTCTTGACAGTTGCCAAGGAATTGGGCATTGAAGTTGAGGTCATTATTTTCCCAGTAAATGGTAAATGGAATGACTACACGGGTGTCTCAAGAGAGATGCGGGAGAAAACTTATAAAAAAATAGAAGATGTCGCAAAAAGCCATGGTGCAACGGTATTAAACTATGGAAACAGAGAGTATGATGATTACTTTTTATTTGACGTGATGCACGTTGGAGTGAAAGGATGGATGGAAGTTGAAAAAGAACTTTACAAATTTGCAAACCAAGATAACTAACACACACCGTTTAATCTTGTGGACGTTATTTTTCTATACGGTTATCTTAAGCATCGTGATTTATTGTTTTGTGACCGATTTTTCGAACATTCAAGAATTTATCTATAGTGAATTTTAGGATTACATACTATAAAAAACTCTAGATAAAGGGAACTGCACCGATAAAGTGAGACATAAGATAAGGCTCTATAATATTTATAGTGGAGACATCCTCTATAGGTAGTATGGAGCCTACTTTATTGTAGCCCCATATAATTTATACTGAAAAGCATTCAAGCTATCATTAAAAAGAATCATATGGAACAAATTAATATTACTGAAACGTAGTGAAAATAGACGGGTAAACAATTGAAAAACTAGTCTATAAAGTGGTATAATAGCAGAAAAATAAATTAGTAAGAAATTGATTTTATTTTAGCGAAAAATTACAGAAATGAATGGTTTTTCTTGATGAAACAGAGAAAAGAATTGTACCTCTTTTTTGGTCGGACAGCCTTGTATTTTATTATCTTTCTAGGGCTACTTTACTTTTTTAGCTATCTTGGTCAGGGTCAAGGAAGCTTTATCTATAATGAATTTTAACTTGAAGGAGAATCCTTATTATGTCAAATAAACCAATAGTAGATATGATTGAAACTATTGAGCATTTTGCTCAGACCCAGCCTAGCTATCCTGTTTACAATGTTTTGGGGCAGGAACACACTTATGGAGATTTGAAAGCTGATTCGGATAGTTTGGCTGCAGCCATTGACCAACTAGGCTTGCCTGAGAAGTCTCCTGTGGTTGTTTTTGGAGGCCAAGAGTATGAGATGTTGGCAACTTTTGTAGCGCTGACTAAGTCAGGTCATGCCTACATTCCAATTGATAGCCATTCGGCTTTGGAGCGAGTTTCAGCTATTTTAGAAGTAGCGGAGCCAAGTTTGATTATTGCCATCTCAGATTTTCCATTGGAGCAGGTTTCTACGCCAATGATGACTCTAGCTCAGGCTCAAGAAGCCTTTGTTCAAGGGACAAGCTATGAGATCACGCATCCAGTCAAGGGCGATGATAACTACTACATTATCTTTACTTCTGGTACAACTGGTAAGCCTAAGGGAGTGCAGATTTCACATGATAACCTCCTCAGCTTTACCAACTGGATGATTACGGACAAGGAATTTGCGACGCCAAGTCGTCCGCAAATGCTGGCTCAGCCCCCTTATTCTTTTGACTTGTCTGTCATGTACTGGGCACCGACATTAGCACTTGGTGGTACACTTTTCGCTCTTCCTTCAGCTATTACTCAGGACTTTAAGCAACTCTTTGCGACCATCTTTTCATTGCCAATCGCTATCTGGACATCAACCCCTTCTTTTGCGGATATGGCCATGTTGTCTGAAGACTTTAATAGTAAGAAAATGCCTGGAATCACGCATTTCTACTTTGATGGCGAAGAATTGACGGTTAAAACAACTCAAAAACTGCGCGAGCGTTTCCCAAATGCCCGTATTATCAATGCTTACGGCCCAACAGAAGCGACAGTGGCCCTGTCAGCAGTTGCCGTGACAGATGAGATGCTAGCGACTCTCAAACGTCTACCAATCGGCTATACCAAGGCTGATTCTCCAACCTTTATCATTGACGAGGAAGGAAATAAACTGCCAAATGGCGAACAGGGAGAAATCATTGTTTCTGGACCAGCTGTTTCAAAAGGATATATGAACAATCCTGAAAAAACAGGGGAAGCCTTCTTTGAGTTTGAAGGTCTACCAGCCTACCATACAGGAGATGTGGGAACTATGACAGATGAAGGCTTGCTTCTCTACGGAGGACGCATGGACTTCCAGATTAAGTTTAACGGTTACCGCATTGAGTTAGAAGATGTCTCTCAAAATCTTAACAAGTCTCGCTATATTGAGTCTGCTGTCGCTGTTCCGCGCTATAACAAAGACCACAAGGTGCAAAATCTATTGGCCTATGTCATCTTAAAAGATGGTGTTCGTGAGCAGTTTGAGCGTGATATCGATATTACTAAGGCCATCAAGGAAGATTTGACAGACATCATGATGTCCTACATGATGCCGTCTAAATTCCTTTACCGAGACAGTTTGCCACTGACTCCAAATGGAAAAATTGATATCAAAGGATTGATTAATGAGGTAAATAGGAGATGATGGAGTTCTTTAAACAGCTTCCTCATTTAGAGCCATACGGCAATCCTCAGTATTTTGTCTATGTGATTGTTGCAACCTTGCCCATCTTTATCGGCCTCTTTTTCAAGAAACGCTTTGCCTGGTACGAGGTATTGGTTAGTCTCTTCTTTATCGTTACCATGCTGGTAGGTGGGAAGACTAATCAATTGGCTGCCTTGGGCATTTATCTGTGCTGGGAAATATTGCTCTTGCTTTTCTATAAGCACTATCGAAAAAGTAAGGATGGTAAGTGGGTTTTCTACCTAGTTAGTTTTCTGTCCCTACTGCCGATTATCTTTGTCAAGGTGCAGCCAGCTATCAATGGAACGCAGTCTTTGCTTGGCTTTTTGGGTATTTCTTACCTGACCTTTCGTTCGGTTGGGATTATCATCGAGCTGAGAGATGGAGTGATTAAGGATTTTACCCTCTGGGAATTCCTCCGTTTTCTTCTCTTCATGCCGACTTTTTCAAGTGGTCCAATCGATCGCTTTAAGCGTTTTAATGAAAATTATCAGACCATTCCTGAGCGGGATGAGTTGATGGATATGCTGGATGAATCTGTTCGCTATATTATGTGGGGATTTTTGTACAAGTTTATCCTAGCTCATGTTTTAGGAGAAACTTTACTATCTCCTCTGAAGAATCTAGCCCTGCAGTCAGGTGGCTTCTTTAACCCCTATGCTTTAGCGGTTATGTATACCTTTGGTATGGAGCTCTTCTTTGACTTTGCAGGTTACTCTATGTTTGCCTTGGCCATTTCAAATTTGATGGGAATCCGTAGCCCCATCAACTTTAACAAGCCCTTTTTATCAAGGGATTTAAAAGAGTTTTGGAATCGTTGGCACATGAGTCTCTCTTTCTGGTTCCGTGACTTTGTCTTTATGCGAATGGTGATGGTGTTGACCAGAAAGAAGGTCTTTAAGAATCGCAATGTAACCTCAAGCGTGGCCTATATTGTAAATATGCTGATTATGGGATTTTGGCACGGTGTGACCTGGTACTATATCGCCTATGGACTCTTTCATGGGATTGGACTGGTTATCAATGACGCTTGGATTCGCAAGAAAAAAACGCTCAATAAGGAACGGAAAAAAGCAGGGAAGCCTGCTCTACCTGAGAATCGCTGGATTCAGTTGCTTTGCATGGTTGTCACCTTCCATGTCGTCATGCTGTCATTCTTGATCTTTTCTGGATTTTTGAATGATTTATGGTTTAAAAAATAAAGGAAATAAAATATGGATATCAAATCAGAAGTTATCGAAATTATTGATGAGTTGTTTATGGAAGATGTTTCTGACATGATGGATGAAGATCTTTTTGATGCAGGTGTTTTAGATAGTATGGGAACGGTTGAATTGATTGTGGAGATTGAAAACCGTTTTGACATTCGTGTCCCTGTAACAGAGTTTGGTCGCGACGACTGGAATACAGCCAATAAAATCATAGCTGGTATTGTGGAGCTACAAAATGCTTAAACGCTTATGGATGATCTTCGGACCGGTCTTGATAGCTGGTTTGTTGGTTTTTCTGCTCATTTTCTTTTATCCTACTGAGATGCATCATAATCTAGGAGCTGAAAAGCGTTCAGCGGTGGCTACTACTATCGATAGTTTTAAGGAGCGAAGTCAAAAGGTCAGAGCCCTATCTGATCCAAATATGCGTTTTGTTCCCTTCTTTGGCTCTAGTGAATGGCTTCGTTTTGACGGTGCTCATCCTGCGGTATTAGCTGAGAAATACAATCGCTCCTACCGTCCTTATCTTTTAGGACAGAGGGGAGCTGCTTCACTTAATCAGTATTTTGGGATGCAACAGATGTTGCCACAGCTAGAGAATAAACAAGTTGTGTATGTTATCTCACCTCAGTGGTTCAGTAAAAATGGCTATGAGCCAGCAGCTTTCCAGGAATATTTTAATGGAGACCAGTTGACCAGTTTTCTGGAACATCAATCTGGAGATCAGGCTAGTCAATATGCAGCGACTCGCTTACTACAGCAGTTTCCCAACGTAGCTATGAAGGATCTGGTTCAGAAGTTGGCAAGTAAAGAAGAATTGTCGTCTTCAGACAATGAAATGATTGAATTATTGGCTCGGTTTAATGAACGTCAAGCTTCCTTTTTTGGTCAGTTTTCAGTTAGAGGCTATGTCAATTATGATAAGCATGTGGGTAGATATTTAAAAACCTTACCAGATCAGTTTTCTTATCAAGCCATAGAAGATATTGTTAAAGCAGATGCCGAAAAGAATACTTCTAATAATGATTTAGGAATGGAAAATTATTTCTATAATACGCAGATTAAGAAGGATTTGAAGAAATTAAAGGATTCTCAGAAAAACTTTACCTATCTCAAGTCGCCAGAATATAATGACTTGCAGTTGGTTTTAACACAGTTTTCTAAATCCAAGGTAAACCCGATTTTTATCATTCCACCTGTTAATAAAAAATGGATGGACTATGCTGGTTTACGAGAGGATATGTACCAACAAACGGTGCAGAAGATTCGCTACCAGTTAGAAAGTCAAGGGTTTACCAATATAGCAGATTTTTCTAAGGACGGTGGGGAAGCTTTCTTTATGAAGGATACCATTCACCTTGGTTGGTTAGGTTGGTTGGCATTTGACAAGGCCGTTGATCCTTTCCTATCCAATCCCACACCAGCTCCGACTTACCATCTGAATGAGCGCTTTTTCAGTAAAGACTGGGCGACTTACGATGGAGATGTCAAGGAATTTCAATAGATAATAGTATGGAAGAGTTCAAGAATGAAACTGGTTTTCACGTTTTTTCTTGACTCTTTTTTTGGTTGTGATATAATTAACCAGTAAATAATTTTTCAAAGAATAGTATTTTTCCCTTAAAAAAGAGAAGTCCAAAAGGAAAGGAGTCAGATATGAGACAGCTAGCTAAGGATATCGATGCTTTTTTGAATGAGGTGATTTTGCAGGCGGAAAATCAGCATGAAATCCTAATAGGTCATTGTACTAGCGAGGTGGCCCTGACCAATACCCAGGAGCATATTCTCATGCTCTTGTCAGAGGAATCTTTAACAAATTCAGAATTGGCGCGTCGCCTCAATGTCAGTCAGGCAGCAGTTACCAAGGCCATTAAGTCTTTGGTCAAGGAAGGGATGTTGGAAACATCTAAAGATCCGAAGGATGCGCGTGTGATTTTTTATCAATTGACTGATTTGGCTCGCCCAATTGCTGAGGAGCACCACCATCACCATGAGCATACACTTTTAACCTATGAACAAGTGGCGACTCAGTTTACTCCAAATGAACAAAAAGTGATCCAGCGGTTTTTGACTGCTTTAGTAGGAGAAATCAAATAATGAGATATATTACGGTAGAGGATTTATCCTTCTATTATGATAAGGAGCCCGTTCTTGAACATATCAATTATAGTGTTGATAGTGGGGAATTTGTTACCTTGACGGGGGAGAATGGGGCAGCTAAGACGACACTGATCAAGGCCAGTCTTGGAATCCTTCAGCCACGCATTGGTAAGGTGACCATTTCAAAGACAAATACACAGGGTAAGAAATTGAGAATAGCCTACCTTCCTCAACAGATTGCCAGTTTTAATGCGGGTTTTCCAAGTACGGTTTACGAATTTGTCAAGTCGGGTCGTTATCCACGAAAAGGCTGGTTCCGTCGCTTGAATGCTCATGATGAGGAGCATATCAAGGCTAGTCTGGATTCAGTTGGCATGTGGGAACACCGAGACAAACGCTTGGGGTCTCTATCTGGAGGACAAAAGCAGCGAGCGGTGATTGCGCGTATGTTTGCTTCTGACCCAGATGTGTTTATCCTAGATGAGCCGACAACAGGAATGGATGCAGGAAGTAAAAATGAATTTTACGAACTCATGCACCACAGCGCCCATCATCATGGCAAGGCTGTTTTGATGATTACCCATGACCCTGAAGAAGTTAAGGATTATGCGGATCGCAATATTCATCTAGTCCGTAACCAAGACTCGCCATGGCGTTGTTTCAATGTTCATGAGAATGATCAGGAGGTGGGCCATGCTTAGTTTATTATCTTATGACTTTATGCAGCGTGCCTTTCTGGCCGTTATTGCCATGAGTCTTTTCTCGCCGGTATTGGGAACCTTCCTTATCTTGCGCCGTCAGAGTTTGATGAGTGATACCCTCAGCCACGTCTCGCTTTCAGGTGTAGCCTTTGGTCTGGTACTAGGGATTTCTCCGACTATTTCCACTATTGCTATTGTCTTGATTGCGGCGGTCTTTTTGGAGTATCTCCGTACGGTTTACAAGAGCTTTATGGAAATCGGGACAGCTATCCTCATGTCGACAGGTCTGGCTGTTTCTCTGATTGTCATGAGTAAGGGTAAAAGCTCGAGTTCAATGAGTTTGGACCAGTATCTTTTTGGTTCAATCGTGACTATCAGCGAAGAGCAGGTTATTTCCCTCTTTGTCATTGCGGCGGTTGTTTTGATTTTGACCTTCCTCTTCCTTCGTCCGATGTATATCTTGACCTTTGATGAGGATACGGCCTTTGTGGATGGCTTGCCTGTTCGTACCATGTCCATTCTTTTTAACATGGTGACGGGGGTGGCCATTGCCCTTATGATTCCAGCTGCGGGAGCTCTTCTGGTATCGACCATTATGGTCTTGCCAGCCAGTATTGCCCTTCGTCTAGGGAAAAACTTTAAATCGGTTATGCTGCTTGCCAGTGCTATTGGATTTTTGGGAATGGTAGCAGGACTTTACATTTCCTACTATGCAGAAACACCTGCAAGTGCAAGTATTACCATTATTTTTGTAACTGTCTTTTTACTTATTAGTTTAGTAAGACGTTTTATCAAATAGGAGACTAACGTGAAAAAAATTAGCTTATTGTTCGCCAGTCTATGTGCCTTGTTTTTAGTGGCTTGTTCCAATCAAAAGCAGGCAGATGGCAAACTAAATATTGTGACAACCTTTTACCCTGTCTATGAATTTACCAAGCAAGTCGCAGGAGATACTGCTAATGTAGAACTCCTCATCGGTGCTGGTACAGAACCCCATGAATATGAACCGTCTGCCAAGGCAGTTGCCAAAATCCAAGACGCAGATACTTTCGTTTATGAAAATGAAAACATGGAAACATGGGTACCTAAATTGCTAGATACCTTGGATAAGAAAAAGGTGAAAACCATCAAGGCGACAGGCGATATGTTGCTTTTGCCAGGTGGTGAGGAAGAAGAGGGCGACCATGACCATGGCGAAGAAGGCCATCACCATGAGTACGATCCCCATGTTTGGTTATCACCGGTTCGTGCCATTAAACTAGTAGAGCACATCCGTGATAGCTTATCAGCAGATTATCCTGATAAAAAAGAGACCTTTGAGAAGAATGCAGCTGCCTATATCGAAAAATTGCAAGCCTTGGATAAGGCTTATGCAGAAGGTTTGTCTCAAGCCAAACAAAAGAGCTTTGTAACGCAACACGCAGCCTTTAACTATCTCGCCTTGGACTATGGGCTAAAACAAGTCGCAATCTCAGGCCTTTCTCCAGATGCCGAGCCATCAGCTGCTCGCTTGGCAGAATTGACAGAGTATGTCAAGAAAAATAAAATTGCCTATATCTACTTTGAAGAAAATGCTTCACAGGCCCTTGCTAACACACTTTCAAAAGAGGCAGGTGTTAAAACAGATGTCCTTAATCCTTTAGAAAGTCTGACAGAAGAGGACACCAAGGCTGGAGAAAATTACATCTCCGTGATGGAGAAAAATCTCAAGGCTTTGAAACAAACAACGGACCAAGAAGGCCCAGCAATCGAGCCTGAAAAGGCAGAGGATACCAAGACAGTCCAAAATGGTTACTTTGAGGATGCAGACGTCAAGGACCGTACCTTGAGTGACTATGTAGGTAACTGGCAATCAGTTTATCCTTTCCTTGAAGATGGCACGTTTGACCAAGTCTTTGACTACAAGGCTAAGTTGACTGGTAAGATGACTCAGGCTGAGTACAAGGTCTACTATACAGAAGGCTATCAGACAGATGTGACTAAGATTAACATTACTGATAACACTATGGAATTTGTTCAAGGTGGACAAAGTAAGAAATATACTTATAAGTATGTTGGAAAGAAAATCTTGACTTATAAGAAAGGCAATCGTGGTGTGCGCTTCCTCTTTGAAGCGACAGATGCTGATGCTGGACAATTCAAGTATGTTCAGTTTAGTGACCATAATATCGCCCCAGTTAAGGCAGAACATTTCCATATCTTCTTTGGAGGCACAAGCCAAGAAGTCCTCTTTGAAGAAATGGATAACTGGCCAACCTACTACCCAGATAACCTATCTGGCCAAGAAATCGCCCAAGAAATGTTGGCACATTGATGAGAAACCGACTAGTTCATAAGAGCTAGTCGGTTTTTGGATACTAGATGGTAACTTCATTATAGACCTTTCAGATACCTAAGGAACGTAATCGGTAACCGATGACAAAAATAGTATACACATCAAATTTAGATTATCAACATTGATTAATGCTTGAACTATTGGAGTGCGGTTCACTTCAATGATGTTTTTTGTGAGTCTTTTAAAGGGATTAACCGTTACTTGTTTCGTTTCTATGTCCACGACTTGTAAAGCTCAGATAGTATGTTGATAATCAACGGAGTTAGAGAGAACTAGCATGGTAGACCTAATTCTTTACCAGTTGTTTTAGCAAGAGATTAGGCGACAATGTGACAATTCACCTCTAATTATTGACATTTCAGGAAAAATCGCAGTAAAAACTGCACAGCCTTCTTTAAATGTGCTATAATACAGGAAAAATAATGATGGAGGTCACGATAATGGCAACATTTTTGATGATTTTTGTGGTGGTTTGTGTGCTCCTATTGGTGATAGTCACACTGAGTACAGTTTATGTGGTTCGTCAGCAGTCGGTGGCGATTATTGAACGCTTTGGGAAATACCAAAAGGTTGCCAATAGCGGCATTCATATTCGCTTGCCTTTTGGGATTGACTCGATTGCAGCACGAATCCAGTTACGCTTGTTGCAAAGCGATATTGTAGTTGAGACTAAGACAAAGGACAATGTGTTCGTTATGATGAATGTGGCGACCCAGTACCGTGTCAATGAGCAGAGCGTGACAGATGCTTACTATAAACTCATGCGTCCAGAATCTCAGATTAAATCTTATATCGAAGATGCTCTTCGCTCTTCTGTTCCCAAATTAACCTTGGATGAATTGTTTGAGAAAAAAGATGAGATTGCCCTTGAAGTTCAACATCAAGTAGCAGAAGAAATGACTACTTACGGTTATATTATCGTGAAAACTTTGATTACCAAGGTCGAACCAGATGCAGAAGTCAAGCAATCCATGAATGAAATCAATGCAGCGCAACGCAAGCGGGTCGCAGCGCAAGAATTGGCGGAAGCTGATAAGATTAAAATCGTCACTGCAGCTGAAGCCGAAGCAGAAAAGGACCGCCTTCATGGTGTGGGGATTGCCCAACAACGTAAGGCGATTGTGGATGGCTTAGCAGAGTCTATCACCGAACTCAAGGAAGCCAATGTTGGCATGACAGAAGAACAAATCATGTCCATCCTCTTGACCAACCAGTATTTGGATACTTTGAATACCTTTGCCTCTAAAGGAAATCAAACTATCTTTTTACCAAATACGCCAAATGGTGTGGATGATATCCGTACACAAATCTTGTCAGCTCTACGTGCTGAGAAGAAATAATAGACTAAAGAGCCTGGAGTCAGGCTCTTTTTAGTGTTCGTGAGAGATAAGTTTTAGCTTAAGTAAGACTATTCACAAAAGTTACTAACAGGTTGTGGATAAGTGTGGATAATTTCTGATTATTTTAGTGATAATTCTTATTTGTGTGACCAATTTAGTAACTTTTGAGGACTATAAAGTAGTTTTAATTACTGCAACTCAAGAGTTAAGCACAGTTTGGGATAGTTATTCACAGATTGTGGATAACCTTGGGGATTGCAGATTTTTTATTATTTAGCGATGACTTGGTAACCAGCTGAGGGTGAAGGTTAGTTGTTCAGCTTTTAAGAGGTTTTGGTGTTGAATAGTTGATACGAGTGTTTTATCCAGTCGGCATTCTTTTACAAAGTTAAAATGGCTGTGGTTTTGCTCAGTATGAATATCTAGCCATTTATCTTCTTTAGCTAGATAGACTCGGAGGTGGTCAA
This sequence comes from Streptococcus sp. 11-4097, assembly GCF_018215285.2. Classification (GTDB taxonomy): domain Bacteria; phylum Bacillota; class Bacilli; order Lactobacillales; family Streptococcaceae; genus Streptococcus. Next base: position 2,037,225 of record NZ_CP185262.1, on the reverse strand, counting down.
AGATAGGGATTCCGAGGTCATAGCTTGGTTTTCCTGGACAGGTCGGATAAAAACCGAGAGCTGACCAGATGTACCAAGCTGAGAGACTGCCATTGTCTTCATCACCAGGATAGGCTTCCCAACTTGGGTGAAAGGCCTTCTGACGGAGCGTCTTGATGAGAAGGGCAGTGTAGTCAGGGTAATCGCTGTAACGGAATAGATAAGGAATGTGGAAACTCGGCTGGTTGGAAATGGCTATTTGTCCAAAAGGAGCACTAGCCATTTCGCTCATTTCGTGAATCTCGTAACCATAGCCTGTTGTCTCAAAGAGGGGAGCATCTTGACAGGTTTTCAAAAGATAGTTGCTAAAGACTTCTTTTCCACCCATAAGCTGGATTAAGTCTGGGATGTCGTGGAGGACGCCTAAAGTTGCTTGGATGGCAGAGCATTCGGCATAATCACGTCCCCAACTATAAGGAGAGAAGTCAGGGCGGAAGTTGCCTTGAACATCACGCGCTCGCATGTAACCTGTCTCAGCGTCAAATAGATGGCAGTAATTTTGTGATGCGGACTTGTAGGTTTCAGCGGTGTCTATTTTCCCTAGTTTTTCAGCACAGCTTGCGATACAAAAGTCACTATAGGCATAGTCTAGGGTGTGGCTGACGCTTTCGTGGTGGTCGGTAGAGAGGTAGCCTAGTTCTTGGTATTGGGCTAGTCCGTGACGGCCATTGATGCCGAGAGGGTCGGACTTGCTGGCTGTTTCAAGCATGGCTTGGAGGAGCTCTTCTTCTAGGTCAGGGGCCATGTCCTTGCAGGCACTATCTGCGATAATACCGTCCAATAGAGTGCCAGGCATTATGCCACGTTCATCTGGGGCCAGCCATTTTGGAAGAAAACCAGTATCGCGGTAGCTATTGAGGAAACCTTCTAAAAAGCGGTGGTAGTGTTCTGGTATGATAAGGGCAAAGAGGGGGAAGGTGGTGCGGAAGGTATCCCAGAAGCCATTGTTGCTAAAGAGGACACCGGGCTTGGCAGTTCCAGTAGCCAAATCTTTGTGGATGGCTTGTCCTGATTCATCAACCTCATAAAAAGTCTGAGGGAAGAGGAAGAGTCTGTAAAGGCAGTGATCAAAGAAGGTTCGGTCAGCCTCTCCTGTCTCTATAATGTCAAAACGATGGAGGAGATTTTCCCAATCTTTTTGTGCACTTGCTTTGCAGTTATCGAAGTCTTGTTGAGGTAGATTAAGCAGTGCTTGAGAAGGAGAGATGAAAGAAGTCGCTAGCTGGATTTCAGCATGACTATCTGTCAGGTCAATTCGCCAGTCTCCACCTTCTTGGCTAACAGCAAGAATATTCGTATTCATTTGCAGGGCAGTGAACATAGCTAGTGGATTTTTGTTGGTTTCAGTTTTACCTTCTTGTCGCAGGGCAAGAGTTCGCTTATCTACTTGCTCTACTGTCAGTTCATCTGCTGCGTGAAGATAGAGGGAGAGGACTTTGCCTTGCTTTTGTTCCAAACGAATAGAAGCACCGTAGCAAGTCGGTGTGAGCTGGCTTTCAATCTGATAGCGCAGGGAGAAAATTTTCAGATAATGAGGTTGGAAAGAGGCCTTATCCATATCATAGGAAGACTGACGATGGAAGAGGCTGTCTCCACCTAGCTGGCCTGTGACAGGTGTCAGAAGGAGCCAAGAGTAGTCGCCAATCCAAGGGCTGGGCTGGTGGGTTAATCGAATCCCCTGAAAGATAGGCAGATGCGGATCGAAAAACCAAGAGCCCTCCTGGTCACTGGTCTGGGGTACAAAGTAATTCATCCCAAAAGGAAGGCCTGTGTATGGCATGGTATTTCCCCGAGAAAAGGCATGCTTGCTGGCAGTTCCAAAGCGGGTATCGATGCTTTCAAGTAGTGGTTTCATAGTCTTTCCTTTAGCTGTTTTTCTACATTATATCAGAAAAAGATAGCCTTTAGAAAAGGAGCTTCAAAGATAACTATTTTGTAGAAAAATGACTATCATTTGTGTATGTATTTTCTGTCTCAAAAGCTATATACTGAAAATGAAACTTGTTTGAAAGAGGATACTGCACGATGATTTATTCGAAAGAAATTGTTAGAGAATGGCTAGATGAAGTGGCAGAGAGGGCTAAGGACCATCCAGAGTGGGTGGATGTTTTCGAGCGTTGCTATACAGACACCTTGGACAATACGGTTGAAATCCTAGAAGATGGTTCAACCTTTGTGCTCACAGGAGATATTCCTGCTATGTGGCTTCGGGATTCGACAGCCCAACTCAGACCCTACCTGCATGTGGCTAAAAGAGATGCCCTCCTGCGTCAGACCATTGCAGGTTTAGTCAAACGTCAGATGACCTTGGTGCTCAAGGATCCTTATGCCAACTCCTTCAACATTGAGGAAAACTGGAAGGGGCACCACGAGACCGACCACACAGACCTTAATGGCTGGATTTGGGAACGTAAGTATGAGGTGGACTCGCTTTGCTATCCTTTGCAGCTGGCTTATCTCCTCTGGAAAGAGACTGGCGAGACTAGTCAGTTTGATGAGACTTTTGTCACAGCTACTAAGGAAATTCTTCATCTGTGGACGGTAGAACAAGACCACAACAATTCTCCTTATCGTTTTGTCCGAGATACGGACCGTAAGGAAGACACCTTGGTAAATGATGGATTTGGCCCTGACTTTGCAGTGACAGGTATGACCTGGTCAGCTTTTCGTCCGAGTGATGACTGCTGTCAGTATAGTTACTTGATTCCGTCAAATATGTTTGCTGTAGTAGTCTTGGGTTATGTGCAAGAGATCTTCGCAGCATTAAACCTAGCTGATAGCTCGAGCATTATCACAGATGCTAAGCGCCTCCAGTCTGAAATCCAAGAAGGAATCGAAAACTACGCTTACACCACCAACAGCAAGGGCGAAAAGATTTATGCCTTTGAAGTAGATGGTTTGGGAAATGCTAGTATTATGGATGATCCAAACGTACCAAGTCTGTTGGCTGTACCTTATCTGGGCTACTGCGATATTGACGACGAAGTCTATCAAGCAACTCGTCGTACCATTCTGAGCCCTGAAAATCCATACTTCTACCAAGGAGAATACGCTAGCGGTCTCGGAAGTTCTCATACCTTCTATCGCTATATTTGGCCTATCGCCCTTTCTATCCAAGGATTGACAACGACAGATAAGGCAGAGAAGAAATTCTTGCTGGATCAGCTGGTTGCTTGTGATGGGGGGACAGGTGTCATGCACGAAAGCTTCCACGTGGATGACCCAACTCTTTATTCTCGTGAATGGTTCTCTTGGGCCAACATGATGTTCTGTGAATTGGTCTTGGATTACTTGGATATCCGCTAAGGATCACGCTTTCGCTCAATTGATTCTTGGAAAGAATCACAAATTTACATTTAAAATGTTAACAATAAAAATTTAAATTTAGAATGAGGTTTTACTTCATGGAAAATGTTGTCGTACATATTATCTCACATAGTCACTGGGACCGTGAGTGGTACTTGCCTTTTGAAAGCCACCGTATGCAGTTGGTGGAACTATTTGACAATCTCTTTGATCTCTTTGAAAATGACCCTGAGTTCAAGAGCTTCCACTTGGATGGTCAAACCATTGTCCTTGATGACTACTTGGAGATTCGCCCTGAAAATCGCGACAAAGTCCAACGATACATCGACGAAGGCAAACTTAAAATTGGTCCTTTTTACATCTTGCAAGATGACTACTTGATTTCAAGTGAAGCCAATGTCCGTAATACTCTTATCGGTCAGCAGGAGGCTGCAAAATGGGGCAAATCTACTCAGATTGGTTACTTCCCAGATACCTTTGGAAATATGGGGCAAGCGCCTCAAATCCTTCAAAAATCAGGTATTCACGTGGCAGCCTTTGGTCGTGGTGTGAAACCGATTGGTTTTGATAACCAAGTCCTCGAAGATGAGCAGTTTACTTCTCAATTTTCAGAAATGTACTGGCAGGGTGCGGACGGAAGTCGTGTCCTCGGTATCCTCTTTGCCAACTGGTACAGTAATGGGAATGAAATTCCAGTTGATAAAGACGAGGCCTTGACCTTCTGGAAACAAAAACTGGCAGATGTGCGTGACTACGCTTCGACCAACCAGTGGTTGATGATGAACGGCTGTGACCATCAGCCTGTCCAGAAAAATTTGAGTGAAGCCATTCGTGTGGCAAATGAACTCTTCCCAGATGTAACCTTTGTTCATAGTTCTTTTGATGAATATGTCCAAGCCGTGGAAAGTGCCCTACCAGAGCAATTATCAACGGTTACAGGTGAGTTGACCAGTCAGGAAACAGACGGCTGGTACACACTTGCCAACACTTCTTCATCTCGTATTTATCTCAAACAAGCCTTCCAAGAAAATAGCAACCTCCTAGAGCAAGTTGTAGAACCCTTGACGATTATCACTGGGGGTCATAACCACAAGGACCAGTTGACCTATGCTTGGAAAACTCTTTTGCAAAATGCGCCACATGATAGTATCTGTGGCTGTAGCGTGGACGAAGTTCACCGTGAGATGGAAACTCGTTTTGCCAAGGTTAACCAAGTCGGAACCTTTGTTAAGAGCAATCTTCTTAATGAGTGGAAGGGTAAAATCGCTACAGCTAAGGCTCAAAGCGACTATCTCTTTACTGTCATTAACACAGGCTTGCATGATAAGGTTGATACTGTCAGCACAGTGATTGATGTGGCGACTTGTGATTTCAAGGAATTGCACCCAACAGAAGGTTACAAGAAGATGGCTGCTCTTACCTTGCCAAGCTACCGTGTGGAGGACTTGGATGGGCGTCCTGTAGAGGCTAAAATCGAAGACCTCGGAGCTAATTTTGAGTACGATTTACCAAAAGATAAGTTCCGCCAAGCTCGTATTGCTCGACAAGTGCGCGTGACCATTCCAGTTCACCTAGCGCCTCTTTCTTGGACAACCTTCCAATTGCTGGAAGGAGAACAAGAACACCGCGACGGTATTTACCAAAACGGAGTGATTGATACGCCATTTGTAACGGTGAGTGTGGATGACAACATCACAGTCTATGACAAGACAACTCACGAAGCCTATGAAGATTTTATCCGCTTCGAAGACCGTGGGGATATCGGAAATGAGTATATCTATTTCCAACCAAAAGGAACAGAGCCAATCTTTGCAGAGCTTAAGGGCTACGAGGTCTTAGAAAACACAGCTCGCTATGCTAAGATTTTGCTCAAACATGAATTGACCGTGCCTGTCAGTGCGGATGAAAAGCTAGAAGAAGAGCAAAAAGGCATCATCGAGTTTATGAAGCGTGAAGCTGGACGTTCAGAAGAATTGACAAGCATTCCTCTTGAAACTGAGATGACTATCTTCGTTGATAATCCACAAATCCGCTTTAAAACTCGCTTTACCAACACTGCCAAAGACCACCGTATCCGTCTCTTGGTCAAGACTCACAACACGCGTCCAAGCAATGATTCTGAAAGCATTTATGAGGTGGTGACACGACCAAACAAACCAGCTGCTTCATGGGAAAATCCTGAAAATCCTCAACACCAACAAGCCTTTGTTAGTCTGTATGACGATGAAAAAGGTGTGACTGTATCCAACAAGGGATTGAATGAATACGAAATCCTTGGAGACGACACCATTGCAGTGACTATTTTGCGTGCATCAGGTGAGCTAGGTGACTGGGGTTACTTCCCAACACCAGAAGCACAATGTTTGCGTGAGTTTGAAGTCGAGTTTGCGCTTGAATGCCACCAAGTCCAAGAACGCTTCTCAGCTTTCCGTCGTGCTAAAGCCTTGCAGACACCGTTTACCAGCCTTCAGCTTGCTAGACAGGAAGGAAGCGTGGCTGCGACTGGTAGCCTCTTGAGCCATTCTGTTCTCAGCATACCGCAAATCTGTCCAACAGCCTTTAAGGTAGCTGAAAATGAAGAAGGCTATGTTCTTCGCTACTACAATATGTGTAGTGAAAATGTGCGTGTACCGGAAAGTCAACATCTCTTCCTGGACCTACTGGAACGACCATACCCAGTTCATAGAGGCCTCATTTCACCACAAGAGATTCGTACAGAATTCATCAAAAAAGAAGAAATTTAATTTCAACAAGTAAACATAAAAAGAAAGGAGGGGCGAAAAGGTAAGAACTAACTGCTGATTCGCCCCTTTTTATGGTAAAAACAATGACCATTGCAACGATTGATATCGGAGGGACTGGGATTAAGTTTGCCAGTCTGACTCCTGATGGGAAAATACTAGATAAGACAAGCATTCCAACGCCAGAAAGTTTGGAGGACTTACTATCTTGGCTAGATCAACGTTTGTCAGAACAGGATTATAGCGGGATTGCTATGAGCGTTCCAGGCGCGGTCAATCAAGAGACAGGTGTGATTGATGGCTTCAGTGCGGTGCCCTACATTCACGGATTTTCTTGGTATGAGGCGATTAGCTCTTATCAGATTCCTGTCCATCTGGAAAATGATGCCAACTGCGTTGGACTCAGTGAATTACTGGCTCATCCAGAACTTGAAAATGCAGCCTGTGTCGTGATTGGGACAGGGATTGGCGGAGCCATGATTATCAATGGTAGACTTCATCGAGGTCGCCACGGCCTGGGTGGAGAATTTGGCTACATGACCACCCTTGCCCCTGCTGAAAAGCTCAACAACTGGTCGCAACTAGCGTCAACTGGAAATATGGTGCGATACGTGATTGAAAAATCTGGTCAGACTGACTGGGACGGTCGCAAGATTTACCAAGAAGCTAAAGAAGGTAATACCCTTTGTCAAGAAGCTATTGAGCGCATGAATCGTAATCTGGCGCAAGGCTTGCTCAATATTCAGTATCTGACTGATCCAGATGTCATTAGCCTGGGAGGCTCTATCAGTCAAAATCCAGATTTCATCCAAGGTGTTAAGAAGGCTGTTGAAGACTTTGTTGCTACCTACGAAGAATACACGGTCGCACCTCTTATCCAAGCTTGTACCTATCATGCAGATGCCAATCTCTATGGTGCCCTTGTCAACTGGTTACAGGAGGAAAATCAATGGTAAGATTTACAGGACTTAGTCCCAAACAACATCAAGCTATAGAGTTGCTTCAAAAGCACATTTCTCTACCAGATGTGGAAGTAGCTGTCGCTCAGTCTGACCAAGCCTCTATCTCTATCAAGGGTGAGGGTGGCCATTATCAACTAACTTATCGCAAATCTCACCAATTTTATCGTGCCTTGTCCTTGTTGGTAACAGCTCTAGCAGAAGGTGATAAAGTAGAGATAGAAGAACAAGCAGCTTATGAAGATTTAGCCTACATGGCAGACTGTTCGAGAAATGCGGTGCTGAATGTGGCTTCTGCCAAGCAGATGGTTGAGGTCTTGGCTCTCATGGGCTACTCAACCTTTGAGCTCTACATGGAAGACACTTACCAGATTGAAGGGCAGCCTTACTTTGGCTATTTCCGCGGTGCTTATTCAGCAGAGGAGTTGCAGGAAATCGAAGCTTATGCCCAGCAGTTTGACATGACCTTTGTTCCTTGCATCCAGACCTTGGCCCACTTGTCAGCCTTCGTTAAATGGGGTGTCAAAGAAGTGCAGGAGCTCCGTGATGTAGAGGACATTCTTCTTATCGGCGAAGAAAAGGTTTATGACCTGATTGATGGCATGTTTGCTACTCTATCTAAATTGAAGACTCGCAAGGTCAATATCGGGATGGACGAAGCCCACTTGGTTGGTTTGGGACGCTACTTGATTCTGAACGGTGTTGTGGATCGTAGTCTCCTCATGTGCCAACACTTGGAGCGCGTGCTGGATATTGCTGACAAATATGGTTTCCACTGCCAGATGTGGAGCGATATGTTCTTTAAACTTATGTCAGCAGATGGACAGTACGACCGTGATGTGGAAATTCCAGAGGAAACTCGTGTCTACCTAGACCGTCTCAAAGACCGAGTGACTTTGGTTTACTGGGACTATTATCAGGATAGCGAGGAAAAATACAATCGCAACTTCCACAACCATCATAAGATTAGTCATGACCTTGCCTTTGCAGGTGGTGCTTGGAAGTGGATTGGTTTCACACCCAACAACCATTTCAGTCGTCTCATCGCTCTTGAAGCCAATAAAGCCTGTCGTGCCAATAACATCAAAGAAGTCATTGTGACGGGTTGGGGGGACAATGGTGGGGAAACAGCCCAGTTTTCTATTCTACCAAGCTTGCAAATCTGGGCAGAACTCAGCTATCGCAATGACATAGACCGACTGTCTGCTCATTTCCAGACCAATACTGGTCTATCGGTTGAGGACTTTATGCAGATTGACCTAGCCAACCTTTTACCAGACCTACCAGGCAATCTCAGTGGCATCAATCCTAACCGCTATGCCTTTTATCAGGATATTCTGTGTCCGCTCCTTGACCGACACATGACACCTGAACAGGACAAGCCGCACTTCGCTCAGGCTGCTGAGACGCTTGCTAACATTAAAGAAAAAGCTGGCAACTATGCCTACCTTTTTGAAACTCAGGCCCAGTTGAATCAGATTTTAAGTAGCAAAGTGGACGTGGGACGACGCATTCGTCAGGCCTATCAAATAAACGATAAGGAAAGTCTGCAAGAAATCGCCAGACAAGAATTACCAGAACTCAGAAGCCAAATTGAAGACTTCCATGCCCTCTTTAGCCACCAATGGCTGAAAGAAAACAAGGTCTTTGGCTTGGATACGGTCGATATCCGTATGGGCGGGCTCTTGCAACGCATTAAGCGAGCAGAAAGTCGCATCGAGGCTTATCTGGCTGGCCAGCTTGACCGTATTGATGAGTTAGAAGTGGAAATCCTGCCATTTACTGATTTTTACGTAGACAAGGACTTCGCAGCCACAACAGCCAACCAGTGGCATACCATTGCGACAGCTTCAACCATTTACACGACATAAAAAAACAAGAACACCTTGCCTTGAGCAGGGTGTTTCTCGTGAAACATCCCATTCTTAAAAAGTACTCCACATAAAATAATTTGTGGAGTTTTTTCTATAATTAGTAGTTTAACCTAACCTTCAAATAGGAGTATACTAATAATGTAATCGTTATCAAAAGTCTAAAAAGGAATTTTTAGATGGATATCAAAATAAAAAAGGGAGGAAATTATGAATAAGTTTTCAAAAACCTTGAGAGACAACTGGATCTTTCTCTTGATGGTTTTGCCAGGGGCACTCTGGTTGATTCTATTCTTCTACATTCCAGTATTTGGGAACGTGGTTGCCTTTAAAGACTACCACATGACCAGTAATGGATTCATAGATAGTATCGTGAATAGTAAATGGGTCGGACTCGATAATTTCAGATTCTTATTTAGTTCAAAAGACGCCTTTATCATTACTCGAAATACTGTCCTCTACAATCTCGGCTTTATCTTTATCGGTTTGATTGTATCAGTAGGGATTGCCATCATCCTCAGTGAACTCCGTTCTAAGAGAATGGTTAAGATCTTCCAAACTTCCATGTTGTTCCCTTACTTCCTGTCTTGGGTTATCATCAGTTTCTTTACAGATGCCTTCCTAAACATTGATAAAGGGGTGTTCAACCATTTCCTAGAATCTATCGGAATGAAGGAAATCAATTTCTACGCTGATTTGGGTATCTGGCCATATCTCCTACTTTTCCTAGGTATTTGGAAAGGCTTTGGATATAGCAGTGTCATGTACTATGCGACAATCATGGGAATTGATCCAACCTACTACGAAGCAGCGACAGTGGATGGGGCCAGCAAATGGCAACGAATTCGCAATGTAACTATTCCGCAGTTGACACCATTGGTAACCGTATTGACCATCCTTGCAGTAGGAAATATCTTCCGTGCAGACTTTGGTCTCTTCTACCAGATCCCCCACAATGCTGGTCAGCTTTATAACGTAACCAACGTCTTGGACGTATATGTTTATAATGGTTTGACTCAGACAGCGGATATCGGGATGGCTTCAGCGGCAGGTCTCTACCAATCAGTAGTCGGCTTGATTCTGGTTATCCTATCAAACTTACTTGCAAGACGAGTTGATCCAAACTCAGCCTTGTTCTAGAAAGGAGGAGAATATGGCAGAAAAGAAAATTAAAAAAGAAAAAATTGATAATGTCGGCATTCACTCCTTCAGTAAGAAAGCAGATATCTTCTTTAGTACCATTTCTGGTTTGGTTGCCCTCTCTTGTATCCTACCCTTTGTATTCGTTATCGTTATTTCGGTGACAGATGAAAAGAGTATCCTCCAAAATGGATACAGCTTCTTCCCATCTCAATTTGGATTAGACGGTTTTGAATTTTTGGCACAGTTTAAGGATAAAATCCTCCAAGCCCTCTTCATCTCAGTCTTTGTAACAGTGGTGGGGACTATCACAAACGTTTTTATCACAACAACCTATGCCTACGCTATCTCACGGACAACCTTTAAGTATCGCAGATTCTTTACGATTTTTGCCCTTCTTAGTATGTTGTTCAATGCTGGTTTGGTACCGGGCTATATCGTGGTAACTCGTTTACTTCAACTTGGTGATACAGTTTGGGCCTTGATTGTTCCAATGCTTCTCTCACCATTTAACATCATCTTGATGCGTTCCTTCTTCAAGAAGACCATTCCAGAAGCTATTCTAGAATCCGCTCGTATCGATGGTGCTAGTGAGGCCCGGATTTTCTTCCAAATTTGTTTGCCATTGTCACTACCAGGTATCGCAACCATCACGCTCTTGACAGCTCTTGGTTTCTGGAATGACTGGTTCAACGCCCTTCTTTACATCAAGAGTGACAACTTGTATCCATTGCAATATTTGCTCATGCAAATCCAGCAAAATATGGACTACATCGCCAAAGCAGTCGGCCTATCTGGTCAACTGGGAGTTGCTCTTCCAAAAGAAACAGGTCGTATGGCCATGGTTGTGGTCGCAACCCTTCCAATCGCGATTTTGTATCCATTCTTCCAACGCTACTTTGTAAAAGGTTTGACTATCGGTGGTGTGAAAGAATAGTGCTTGTCGAGAAAAAACATTTCTCATTTTCCAACTTCCCTTGCGTGAAGTTAAAATCATTATATTGTTTATAAGTTTAAAAATAAAAAAAGGAGTTTTTGTCATGAAAAACTGGAAAAAATATGCTTTTGCATCTGCTAGCGTAGTCGCTTTGGCTGCTGGTCTCGCTGCTTGTGGAAACCTTTCAGGTAACAGCAAAAAAGCTGCTGACTCAGCTTCAGGTGAAAAAACTGTTATCAAAATGTACCAAATCGGTGACAAACCAGATAACTTGGATGAATTGCTAGAAAATGCTAACAAAATCATCGGTGAAAAAGTTGGTGCTAAATTGGATATCCAATATCTTGGATGGGGTGACTATGATAAGAAAATGTCAGTTATCACATCATCTGGTGAAAACTACGATATCGCCTTTGCATCTAACTATGTTGTAAATGCTCAAAAAGGTGCCTATGCTGACTTGACTGACTTGTATAAGAAAGAAGGGGCAGAGCTTTATAAAGCACTTGACCCAGCTTACATCAAGGGTAATACTGTAAACGGTAAAATTTACGCTGTTCCAGTTGCAGCCAACGTTGCGTCATCTCAAAACTTCGCCTTCAACGGAACTCTTCTTGCTAAATACGGTATCGACATTTCAGGTGTAAACTCATATGAAACACTTGAACCAGTCTTGAAACAAATCAAAGAAAAAGCTCCAGATGTAGTGCCATTTGCGGTTACTAAGAACTTCATCCCATCCGATAACTTTGACTACCCAGTTCCAAATGGACTTCCATTCGTTATCGACCTTGAAGGGGACACTACTAAGATTGTAAACCGTTACGAAGTGCCTCGCTTTAAAGAACACTTGAAGACTCTTCACAAATTCTATGAAGCTGGATACATTCCAAAAGACGTAGCAACAAGCGATACTTCATTTGACCTTCAACAAGATACTTGGTTCGTTCGTGAAGAAACAGTAGGACCAGCTGACTACGGTAACAGCTTGCTTTCACGTGTTGCTAACAAAGATATCCAAATCAAACCAATCACTAACTTCATCAAGAAAAACCAAACAACACAAGTTGCTAACTTTGTTATCTCAAACAACTCTAAGAACAAAGAAAAATCAATGGAAGTGTTGAACCTCTTGAACACTAACCCAGAACTCTTGAATGGTCTTGTATACGGTCCAGAAGGCAAGAACTGGGAAAAACTTCCAGGTAAAGAAAACCGTGTTAAAGTCCTTGATGGCTACAAAGGAAACACTCACATGGGTGGATGGAACACAGGTAACAACTGGATCCTTTACATCAACGAAAACGTTACAGACCAACAAATCGAAGATTCTAAGAAACAATTGGCAGAAGCTAAAGAATCTCCAGCGCTTGGATTCATCTTTAACACTGACAATGTGAAATCTGAAATCTCAGCAATCTCTAACACAATGCAACAATTCGATACAGCTATCAACACTGGTACTGTAGACCCAGATAAAGCTATTCCAGAATTGATGGAAAAATTGAAATCTGAAGGTGCTTACGATAAAGTATTGAACGAAATGCAAAAACAATATGATGAATTCTTGAAAAACAAAAAATCATAAGATCAATTGATTTCGTGTATTCATTCCTAATTCCTAAAAACTGAATCACTGTTTTCCTCAGGCTTATCTGGGGGAGGCAGTGATTTTTTGAAACGAGAGCATAGATATCTATGTTATTTTATCACTATTTAACCATTCAGGAAATCTCAAGTACCATTTAGGATTTTGAGTAAGGATTTAGGAAAATATAGCTTATATTAGAGATGTATCGAGTTTACAAAGGAGAGTTCATATGAAGAAGTATCAACTTCTATTCAAAATAAGTGCAGTTTTCTCTTACTTATTTTTCGTATTTGGTCTTTCTCATCTGACGCTTATTGTTCAAAATTATTGGCAATTTTCTTCCCAGATTGGCAATTTCGTCTGGATTCAAAATCTCTTGAGTTTGCTATTTAGCGGAGTCATGATTTGGATTCTGTTTAAGACAGGGCACGGCTATCTTTTTCGCATTCCGAGAAAAAAATGGCTTTGGTATTCGATTTTGACAGTACTAGTGGTAGTGCTCCAGATCTCTTTTAACGTTCAGACAGCTAAACATGTTCAGTCAACTGCTGAAGGTTGGGCTGTATTGATCGGTTATAGTGGGACCAACTTTGCTGAGCTAGGTATCTATATAACTTTGTTCTTTCTGACTCCACTTATGGAAGAGCTAATCTATAGAGGATTACTGCAACACGCCTTTTTTAAGCATTCGAGATTTGGCCTTGATTTGCTTCTTCCGTCAATTTTATTTGCTCTTCCTCATTTTTCAAGCCTGCCTAGTTTGTTAGATATCTTCGTTTTTGCAACATCTGGCACCATCTTTGCTAGTTTGACCCGCTATACCAAGAGCTTTTATCCTTCCTATACGGTGCATGTGATTAATAATATTTTCGCAACATTACCATTTTTGCTGACTTTTTTACAGAGAGTGTTTGGGTAAAATATTGGTACGAGAGTTAGGAATGATAGTTTATCAAATTTATAAGTGAGTTTCAGGAGGAAAATGAGTATGACACCATTAAAATGGTTTGCAGGAGGAAGCGAAAGACGTTGTGAAGCCATGACTATCATAGATAACCTACTGGAAGGTATAAACAATACGCCTCAACTTGCTCCTTTGAAAAATCAGTTAGTGAGTTATAAAAGACGATTAGAGGACGATGGGACCTCTACTCCATTTATTTTGAGTCAAATGAACGTTGACTTTGCGCGCGTATTGATTGATAACAAGCTAAGTTTATCAGAAAGTCAAGCTGAGCAGATCAAAAAATTGAGAGAATTATCTGCTATTCGCTATGGTTACTGATGAAGTGCAGGGACAGGCCACTTTCTACAATTTCCAGTCAAATAAATTGCATTCGTTTTCTCAAGCAGGTATACTAGTATAGTTAGATGAAAAATTCTGAAAATTTAAGAATAGAAAAGAGAACAAATCTTATGGCAAAAGATATTCGTGTCTTACTTTACTACCTTTACACTCCAATTGAAAATGCAGAGCAATTTGCTGCAGACCACTTGGCTTTCTGTAAATCAATCGGCCTTAAAGGCCGTATCCTAGTCGCTGACGAGGGAATTAACGGAACAGTTTCAGGGGATTATGAGACAACTCAAAAATACATGGACTACGTTCACAGCCTCCCAGGCATGGAAGACCTCTGGTTCAAGATTGACGAAGAAAGTGAACAAGCCTTCAAGAAGATGTTTGTTCGCTACAAGAAAGAGATTGTCCACCTTGGTTTGGAAGACAACGACTTTGACAACGACATCAACCCACTTGAAACAACAGGTGCCTACTTGTCTCCAAAAGAGTTCAAAGAAGCCCTTCTTGACGAAGATACCGTTGTCCTTGACACACGTAACGATTATGAGTATGACCTAGGACATTTCCGTGGGGCTATCCGCCCAGATATCCGCAACTTCCGTGAGTTGCCACAGTGGGTTCGTGATAATAAGGAAAAATTCATGGACAAGCGCGTCGTGGTTTACTGTACAGGTGGTGTTCGCTGTGAGAAATTCTCAGGCTGGATGGTCCGTGAAGGCTACAAAGATGTCGGCCAATTGCACGGAGGAATTGCAACTTACGGTAAAGACCCAGAAGTCCAAGGTGAACTTTGGGATGGGAAAATGTACGTCTTTGACGAGCGTATTGCCGTAGATGTTAACCATGTCAACCCAACTATCGTAGGAAAAGACTGGTTTGATGGAACACCATGTGAACGTTATGTCAACTGTGGAAATCCATTCTGTAACCGTCGTATCTTGACATCAGAAGAAAATGAAGACAAGTACCTTCGTGGATGCTCACACGAATGCCGTGTTCACCCACGTAACCGCTATATTTCAGAAAATGAATTGACACAAGCAGAAGTTGTCGAGCGCCTAACCGCTATCGGTGAAAGCTTGGATCAAGTAGCTACTGTATAAGATCAAACAGTCCTTAGGGGCTGTTTTTCTATGCTTTTTACTCAAAAATCTAAAGTTTGTTTCTGTATCTTTCAGAAAAATAGGGTATACTATATGTAAACGATTTCAAAAGGAGTCCAGTTATGACGAAAACATTTTTTATTCCAAATAAACAGAGCATTTTAGGAGAACAGGAAATTTTGACTGCCAAGTCCATCTTGGCCTTGCTAGATGGTTTGGAGTCGCATAGTTATGATGCAGTTTATCTCCGTCAGCCACTTAACCGTCTCGAGTATATCGAGTGTGCGATAGTGGGGCAATCACAATTTCTCTTTAAGATTAGTTATGATGATGGTCAAAAGGCTTATCGTGTCGATCTTCCTGACCTACTCACAAAGACAGACTGGGAGATTATCAAATCATTTTTAGATGCCCTGCTTGCTTACACAGGAACTGAGATTGAGGGGCTCGATGGTTTTGACTTTGAAGCTTATTTCCAAGCAAGTATTCAAGCCCATCTGGCAGATAATGCAGCCCGTTTTACGATTTGCCAAGGAATTTTTAATCCTGTTTTCTTTAGTCATGAGAATTTGAAAAGCTTTTTAGAGGAAGATGGCTTGGCTCAGTTTGAAGCGCGTGTGCGTGCGGTTCAAGAGACAGATGCCTACTTTGCAAGAGTTTCCTTCTATCAGGATGGAGAAGGAAAAGTGCATGGCGTTTACCATCTGGCTCAAGGAGTCAAGACCGTTTTGCCGAGAGAACCATTTGTGCCTACAGCCTATATTGAGCAATTGGTGGATAAGGAAGTCCAGTGGGAGATTGACTTGGTTCAAATTACAGGAGATGGCTCTAAACCAGAAGACTATGAAGCTATTGCCCGCTTGGACTATGCAAAATTCCTAGAGTCACTACCATCAGCATCTTACCACCAACTAGATGCCAATCAATTAGAAGTGCAACCCATCTTAGACAAAGATTTTAAAGCATTAGCACAAGAAAAGTAAAGCAGAAGCAGGTCAATCGACTTGCTTTTTTGACATAGAAAAAATCCTGCCATGGAAGACAGGATTGCTACTCAATGAAAATCAAAGAGCAAACTAGGAAGCTAGCCGCAGGCTGCTCAAAACACTGTTTTGAGGTTGTAGATAAGACTGACAAAGTCAGGAACATATATCTACGGTAAGGCAACGCTGACGTGGTTTGAAGAGATTTTCGAAGAGTATGAAGTTTAAAGAAAGGCTAAGATACGGAGATAATCCCCAATCAGTGCCACTTCAGCTACAAAGAAGAGGAGGATAATGACTCCGTTCACAAGGACAGACAAGAATAATTGATAGAAGGAGTCGGTTTCACTTGATTGACTTGGTCTTGTAATGATATGGAGGCTAGCAAGCAGAATGATTCCAATGCTAATCACACACAAGAGGGCTGTAAATCGCAGGCTGTCAAAGAAGGCAAAGAAACTAGCAATGGCAGTGAGGAAGATTGGAATTGCCAAGAGTTGACTATATTGTTGGAGAACCTTTTCTAGCGTCCAGTCTTTTTCCTGGTGGATAAATCGTCTCACAACGAAACTACCCAAGAGGAATGAAAAGAAGAAGAGTGTTGTTGCTACTAGGATAGAGATAATCGAAAAGAGATTCAATGAAGCAAATTGTTCAGGGAAGTGATTATGCATAGTTGCTATATGTCCATAGTAAGCATGTTTGATGTGGTAGATACTAAAGAAAAAGGAAGATGCAGAAAACAGAATGAGCAAAAGAAAGGCTGTGTAACTGTGTGTGCTACTTGTTTCAAGACTGCTTGTAGGAGATTTGATTGCTTCCACTAGCCAAGACCAAAAATCAAGCGCTTGCTCTTTCCACCTATCCGTAGATTTTGGAGCTTGGTCGGGGATATAGGGACTTTCTAAGGATTGACTGATAAGAAGGGGCTCTTTCGTGGTTGGTTTTTGCTGAGGAAGTGCTTCTTGACTCTCTTCAGTTATAGTGACTTTTTCTGTTTCTTTAGGAAGATCTTGCTCTTCTTCAGTAGAATCTAATGCTTTCTTTTCTTCTATTTCTGTTCTTGCTTCACTGTCTTCAGGCGTTTCAATTTTCTCTTCTTGCTGATTTTCAAGTTCGACTTTAACTTGAGAGACTTCCTCCTCTACTTGAGTATTTTTTTCAATTGGTGTATCGAGATTGGCTATCCTTTCTTCAGCCTTGTCTGCAACCTCTTGAGTTTGCTCTTCAGGTTTGTTCTTGCTTGTTGTTTTTACAAAATCATTACTTTCAAACCATTCTTGTTTCATGGTAGAACCTCCTTTTTAGTTAGATAAATATGCTTCCATAGTAGCAGATGTAAGCGCTTTTGTCAACGTCTGATTGGTGTGGATACTAGAGTGATATCATTATCAGCTCTAGCAATGAGTTGATCCTTGACACCAGCTTTTTCAGTTTTGTAAGGGTTACTTAATTCTGTGTATTTTGATCCAGGTTTTTCTCTTGTGGCTTGTAAGATAGAACCATAGTTGCTTGAGATGTCCCAATTAATTCGTTGGCTTTCTTTTTGCGTCAGAGTGATTGAAAGATGGTCTTTAGAAGTTAATTCCACCTTGCCGTGAACTTGGATATTTTCAGCGTGGAAGTGATGTTCTGTTGACTCTAGCTGACTATCTGTAAGGTCTGTATCAAAGATATTGATAATATTTGGTGTTGTGAGTTTACTGTTTTTGATACGACTTCCTTCAATTCGGAGGAGATAGCTATTATTGGTATTGATGGTCGCATTTTCAAGACTAGCATTAGTGATACTGGTTTGACCGCGATTTGCTGAGATGTTGATCCCTTTTAGACTTCTTCCCTTTGGAACTTGGAGAATAACTTCATTAAAACGACTAGAGTAGCTACTTGCGATATGGAGAATCCCGCCAATTCCAGAAGAGAGAAATGGAGTTTCAGACAGTTTCTTATCAGTGAGGCTTAGAGTTTTGTCGTTTTGATTTGTGACAAGATCATGGTTAGCAGAAATAGATGGATGATAAGAAATGTGGATTTGATCATCGAAAGAGTCTGTGATGGTCAGTGCGTGTTGGTGGAGCGTAATATCTAGGTTTTCGACTTCCTTGCCAAAGGTCAGCTCTTCCATCTGACTATCATAGACAGGTTCCTTGGACATGGCAAGTAGGCTCTTGATTCCGTCAGATTGGATACCTACAAAAAGCAGGATAAAGCCGATAACGGTAGTCACCACACCAAAAATGAGAAATCCTTTTGTCCATTTACGCATGCTGGTTACCTCTCTTTCCTTTTTTGAGAACAAATTGCACCAGGCGAACAATGAGTAGGCCGAAGAAGCGGGCTACATAGGAAATACCTAGTAAGACTAGTGAAGAAGCACCGATAGCCAGTAAACCAGAACCAAAAATCAAGATAAAGGCTGATTTAGCTTGGGCTAAGACAGTGAAACTTTCAACTAAAAATAGGAATCCACCGATGATACCAAGTATGGAAACTACAAAGAAAGCCAAGATGACGCTCGAAGCGGCCACAAGGATTGCGAAAAGAGCCAAGAGAATGGCGATTCCTAAAGGAATACCGATGGGTGCTGCAAGTAGGGCTAACAAGGCGATATGCAAAATTTGTCGGTTATTCTTTTGAGCAGGTGCTTCATTGATTTTTTTATCGAGAAGATTTGAGAGAACTTCGTGGGCCGCTTCTTTGGGAGTTCCTAAACTAGCGATGAGTTCTTCTTCTCCCTCGACTCCAGCATCGTCAAAGAGTTCCCTGAAATAGTCCATGGCTTCAATTTGGTCAGCCTGAGGCAGTTTTTTGAGATAGAGTTCTAGCTGAGTCAGGTATTCAGTTCTTGTCATGGCGGATACTCCCTTCTATGATGCCATTGATGGTGTCTGTATAAAGTGCCCATTCATCTTTTAGGGTCACGAGCTGCTCTATACCACCGTTTGTCAAGGAGTAGTATTTGCGCATGCGACCTTGGAACTCTCTAGAATAGGTTGTCAGAAAGCTATTGCCTTCCAATTTTTTTAGGATAGGATAGAGTGTAGATTCTTTGATATTAGCGATAAGCTTAATGGTTTGGCTAATCTCATAACCATAAGAATCATCCTGCTCCAGTACAGCCAAGATGAGAAATTCAATCAAGGCAGAGGATGTTGGAAAGTACATGGGGAACCTCCTTTTCTAATGTGTAAGATTTTTATATATAATTTTTCTACACATACATTGTACATCTAAAAGAAAGCCCTGTCAAGAGAAATGTGTAAAATTTTTATATATAAAAAACTCCTAGGCAAAACTAGAAGTTTAGAGGATTTTATCGGCTCTGTCCACTGTGAAGAGAGCCACAGTCATCAGGATATCGACGAGCAAGAGGGCAGCTACAGCTGGCACCCAAGAGTGAAAAACGTCAAAACTGTAACCAAAGAGAGTCGGCCCAAAGGCTGCTAGGATATAGCCTCCTGTTTGAGATAGGCCGGACAATTGGGCTGTCTTTTCAGGGGCGCTTGTCTTGAGTGAAAAGTTGACCATGAGATAAGGGAAAAGGGCGCTGGTTGCGGTTCCGATGAGGAGATGGATGGCAAGCCAGTAAAAGAAATTACCGATTGGGAAGAAGAGCATGGAAATGCCGACCACACCAGCGAGTGAAACCAGAGTGAGCATGAGCTGACGGTTACGAGTAGACAAGCTGGTTGTCAGGCTTGGGATAGTTATTGAAAAAGGAATGCTAATCAGAGAGAAGATAGAGGTCAGCAAGCCAGCTTCGTGACTGGATAGTCCTGCATGGATAGCCATGGTAGGTAGCCAGGTCATAGCGGTGTAAAAGAGCAAGGATTGAAAACCTGCAAAGACAATCACTGCCCAGACCTGTTTATTACGCATGACTTTTGCTTTGCTTTTTTGTTTGGTTTGTGGAGCAAGTCTGTGATTATAGCGGTGATTAGGCAGCCAGACCAAAAAAGTTGCTAGGCAGAGCAGGGTGAGGAGGATGATAAGTCCTTTCCAAGAACTGGCTTGTGTAATGGGCACAGCCAGATAGGAGGCTAGAGCCGTTGCAATCCCCATAGAGGTTACATATAAGGTGGTCAGAAAACCAATTTTCTTTGGTTGATTAGCTTGGATAAGACTAGGAAGCAGAACATTGATGACTGCGATACTTGCCCCAACCATCAAGGTTCCTAGATAGAGCAGGGGTAGATTGATTAGTCGAATAAGTGATCCAATGGTCAAGAAGAAGAGGCTGTAAGTGAAGAGATGCTCCAAGCCGATTTTTTGAGCCAGTCGGGTAGAAAAGAGCGAGAAGAGGGTAAACATGAGGAGAGGAAGGCTGGTCAAGACACCAAGCGAACTAACTTCTACTCCCAGTCCTTGCGAAATATCTCCTAAAATAATGGGTAAAACAGTAAAAGGAGTCCGCAAGGAAACACCAATCAGGATAATACCTGGAACAAAAAAGAGTGATTGCTTTTTCATATAATACCTCTTCTAGCTGATTTTAATAACAGCTTATTTTAAGGTTTTTTCCTTATAATGTCAAGTAAGGTTTTGGGCTTTCAAGATAAAAATGGGAAAGTCTTGAAAATTATGATAAAATAGTGGAAGGAAAAATTCAGGAGAGTAGTAGTGACTCAAAATGTTGAAAGTCTTCTCGTATCCATTGTAATCAGTGCATACAATGAAGAAAAATATCTGCCTGGTCTAATTGAAGACTTAAAAAATCAAACCTATCCTAAAGAAAATATTGAAATTCTATTTATAAATGCTATGTCTGCAGATGGGACAACAGCCATCATTCAGCAATTTATAAAAGAAGACACAGAGTTTAACTCAATCAGATTGTATAACAATCCTAAGAAAAATCAAGCTAGTGGTTTTAACCTGGGAGTTAAACATTCTGTAGGGGACCTTATTTTAAAAATTGATGCTCATTCAAAAGTTACTGAGAGTTTTGTAATGAATAATGTGGCTGTTATTCAACAAGGTGAATCAGTCTGTGGGGGACCTAGACCGACGATTGTTGAAGGAAAGGGAAAATGGGCAGAGACCTTGCATCTTGTTGAGGAAAATATGTTTGGCAGTAGTATTGCCAATTATCGAAAGAGTTCCGAGGATAGATATGTTTCTTCTATTTTTCATGGGATGTATAAACGAGAGGTTTTCCAGAAGGTTGGTTTAGTAAATGAGCAACTTGGCCGAACTGAAGATAATGATATTCATTATAGAATTCGAGAACATGGTTATAAAATCCGCTATAGCCCAAGTATTCTATCTTATCAGTATATTCGACCAACATTCAAGAAAATGCTGCATCAAAAGTATTCAAATGGTTTGTGGATTGGCTTGACAAGTCATGTTCAGCCTAAGTGTTTATCATTATTTCACTATGTTCCTTGTTTATTTGTTTTGAGTCTTGTGTTTAGTCTAGCATTGTTACCGATCACATTCGTATTCATAACTTTACAATTAGGTGCCTATTTTCTACTTTTGTCATTACTCACTTTGCTGACTTTATTAAAACATAAAAATGGATTTCTAATTGTGATGCCCTTTCTTTTATTTTCCATTCACTTTGCTTATGGCCTTGGAACGATTGTAGGTTTAATTAGAGGATTTAAATGGAAGAAAGAGTACAAGGGAACAGTAATTTATTTGGAAAAATAAGCCAAATAAATTAAAATGTGCTACAATAACAATATAGTAAAACTCTTTTAAGGAGGAGTAAATTTCTATGAATAAAAAACTCACAGATTATGTGATTGATCTGGTGGAAATTTTAAATAAACAACAAAAACAGGTTTTCTGGGGAATATTTGATATTTTGAGTATGGTGGTTTCCATCATTGTATCTTATATTTTATTCTACGGATTGATTAATCCAGCACCTGTTGACTACATTATCTATACGAGTTTGGCCTTCCTGTTCTATCAATTGATGATTGGATTTTGGGGGTTGAACGCTAGTATTAGTCGTTACAGCAAGATTACGGATTTCATGAAAATCTTTTTTGGTGTGACTGCTAGCAGTATCTTGTCATATAGTATCTGCTATGCCTTCTTGCCTCTCTTCTCTATCCGTTTTATCGTGCTCTTTATCTTGTTGAGTACCTTCTTAATTTTATTGCCACGTATTACTTGGCAGTTAATCTACTCCAAACGCAAAAAGGGAAGTGGTGATGGAGAACACCGTCGGACCTTCTTGATTGGTGCCGGTGATGGTGGAGCTCTCTTTATGGATAGTTACCAACATCCAACTAGTGAATTAGAACTTGTCGGTATTTTGGATAAGGATGCGAAGAAAAAGGGTCAAAAACTTGGTGGAATCCCTGTTTTGGGTTCATATGATAATCTGCCTGAATTAGCCAAACGCCATCAAATCGAGCGTGTTATCGTTGCGATTCCGTCACTTGACCCGTCAGAATATGAGCGTATCTTGCAGATGTGTAATAAGCTGGGTGTCAAATGTTACAAGATGCCTAAGGTTGAAACCGTTGTTCAGGGACTTCACCAAGCAGGTGGAGGATTCCAGAAGATTGATATCACAGACCTTTTGGGTCGTCAGGAAATTCGTCTTGACGAATCGCGTCTGGGCGCAGAACTGACAGGTAAGACAATCTTGGTTACAGGTGCTGGAGGTTCGATCGGTTCTGAAATCTGTCGCCAAGTTAGTCGCTTCAATCCTGAACGCATTGTCTTGCTCGGTCATGGGGAAAATTCAATCTACCTTGTTTATCATGAATTGATTCGTAAGTTCCAAGGGATTGATTATGTACCTGTGATTGCGGACATTCAAGACTATGACCGTCTCTTGCAAGTCTTTGAAAAGTACAAGCCAGCTATTGTTTATCATGCGGCAGCTCACAAGCACGTTCCGATGATGGAGCGCAATCCAAAAGAAGCCTTCAAAAACAATATCCGTGGAACTTACAATGTTGCTAAGGCTGTTGATGAAGCCAAAGTACCTAAGATGGTTATGATTTCGACAGATAAGGCGGTTAATCCACCAAATGTTATGGGAGCAACCAAGCGCGTGGCTGAGTTGATTGTCACTGGCTTTAACCAACGTAGCCAATCAACCTACTGTGCAGTTCGTTTTGGGAATGTACTTGGTAGCCGTGGTAGTGTCATTCCAGTCTTTGAACGTCAGATTGCTGAAGGTGGGCCTGTAACGGTGACAGATTTCCGCATGACCCGTTACTTTATGACTATTCCAGAAGCTAGCCGTTTGGTTATCCATGCTGGTGCCTATGCCAAGGATGGAGAAGTCTTTATCCTTGATATGGGCAAACCAGTCAAGATTTATGACTTGGCCAAGAAAATGGTCCTTCTAAGTGGCCACACCGAAAGCGAAATTCCAATTGTTGAAGTTGGAATCCGCCCAGGCGAAAAACTTTACGAGGAACTCTTGGTATCAACCGAACTCGTTGACAATCAGGTTATGGATAAGATTTTCGTTGGTAAGGTTAATGTCATGCCTCTAGAAGCCATCGATCAAAAGATTGAAGAGTTCCGCACTCTTAGTGGAGATGAGTTGAAGCAAGCCATTATCGCCTTTGCCAATCAAACAACCCACGTTGAATAAAAAAGAAAAACGCATATTATCAGGTCTTGAAAAACCTTGGTAATATGCGTTTTGTTATGTGTAAACTTGCTTCATTTTCTTCTGAAATGGGGTTGTCGCCCAGTCTATGTTATTGAAAATACTCTAAAACTTGTAGGGGTTTGTGGGCGATATAATCAGGATGATAGTTTAGTAGATCTGCCTTATCTCCAAATCCCCAAGTGACGGCCAATTTCTGAATGCCTGTTTCTTGAGCTCCAAGCATATCAAACTTGGTATCTCCGATGATGATGGCTTGTTCTGGTGCTAGTTGATGTGTCTGCAAGGCTTGGCGAATGACATCTGCCTTATGGGGTGCTTCAGGGCTGGAACCATAAATGCCATCAAAGAAATGATAGATTCCCAAGTTTTTAGTCATATCCTGAGCAGTTGGAGTATTCTTTGTAGTGGTGATATAAAGAGGGTAATTGCTCGATAACTTCTCAAGCAAGTCTACAATCTGAGGAAAGAGTTGAGCTTCATAGATGCCTTTTTCCTTATAGTAGGAACGGTATATCTGGACAGCCTCAGAAATTTGGTTTTTGGGAAGGCAGGTCGCAAAACTACTTTCGAGAGGCGGTCCCATAAAACCACGAATAGTTTTGGCATCAGGGCTGGGCACCCCCAGCTCCTTAAAGGTATGGGTAAAGGCATTGTGAATCCCGATAGAACTGTCAACGAGGGTTCCATCCAGATCGAAAAAAATCGCTGTGATAGAGGTCATGGTTTCTCCTATTTGATAAACTTATTCTCCGAAAATTTCTTTTTGGAGGCGACGACCAGTAGGGGTGGCAGCGAGTCCACCTTCAGCTGTTTCACGAAAGGCAGTTGGCATGCTTGACCCCACTTGGTACATGGCATCGATAACCTCATCCACAGGGATTTTAGATTCGATACCTGCCAGGGCCATGTCTGCTGCGATGAAGGCAAAGCTAGCTCCCATGGCATTGCGTTTGACACAGGGAACTTCGACCAAGCCGGCAACAGGGTCACAGATAAGGCCCAGCATATTTTTAATGACAAAGGCAATAGCCTGACTGGCCTGATAAGGTGTTCCACCGGCAGCTAGAGTCAAGGCGGCAGCACTCATAGCAGAGGCAGAACCAACCTCAGCCTGGCAACCACCCTCAGCACCTGAGATAGAGGCATTGTTTGCGATGACTAGTCCAAAGGCACCCGCAGCAAAAAGGAAATCCAGCTGTTGCTCGTGGCTGAGGTCTAATTTTTCAATAGCAGCAGTGAGAACGGAAGGCAGACAGCCAGCACTTCCTGCGGTCGGGGTGGCACAAACCAAGCCCATTTTGGCATTGTGTTCATTGACTGCAATGGCATTTCGGGCAGCAGAGAGAATCGTGTAATCTGACAGAGTTTTTCCGTTTTTAATGTAGTGATCCAATTTGGCAGCATCTCCACCTGTCAGGCCACTACGAGATTTATTTTCATTGAGGCCAAGTTGGACAGAGGCTTTCATGACTTCCAGATTGCGTTCCATGAGAAGGAAGACTTCTTCACGTTCGCGACCGGTCAATTCAAACTCTGTTGTAATCATGAGTTCTGCGACATTTCCTTGAAAGTCCAGATCTGCTTGCTCGACCAATTCTTTGATAGAATAAAACATGCTTCCTCCTATTTAAAGAAATTGACATTGTGGAGATGAGGGATTTTACGAATTTCTTCGATGGCCTCATCACAGTTGCGACTGTCGACTTCGATAATCATAATGGCTTTTTCACCAGCTTTTTCACGAGTAACATTCATCTGGGCGATATTGATACCATAGCGTGAAAGGGCTTCTGTTACGAGGGCAATCATACCTGGAATATCTTGATGAACAATGATGATAGTCGGTGTATTCATATTGAGAGAGACGGCAAAGCCATTGAGTTCGGTGACCTGAATATTCCCTCCACCGATAGAAATACCAGTCACGCTGATGGTCTTGTGAGCATTTTTGACGGTAATTTTAGTGGTGTTTGGATGAGGAGCATTACTGTCTTTCTGAATGGTCCAGACAATCTTGATGCCACGCTTGTGGGCAATTTCCAGGCTGTTTGGGATTTCAGGATCATCTGTATCCATGCCCAAAATACCTGCAACAAGGGCTAGGTCTGTTCCGTGACCACGATAGGTTTTGGCAAATGAGTTAAATAGTTGGAATTCGACTTCTGTCGGAGTATCATCAAAAATGGAAGAGACAATCTTCCCAATACGAACAGCACCAGCGGTATGACTACTAGATGGGCCAATCATAACTGGTCCGATGATATCAAAGACAGATTGAAAACGAAGTGATTTCATCAGTTTCCCCTTATAAAAATTCTTATCTCTATTATATCAAAGAATGAAGGTCTTGGCTTTAATTGTGGATAAAAACCTTTTTACACTACAAATAGCATAAAAAAGCATCTTTTGTAACAAAAAATAGCTTATTTAGGGAAATAAAAAATAATTTTGTAATATTTCTACATAAAAGTGTCAAGAAACAGTAATATTTAAAGGGTATGATAGTACTATAGAAAGAAGGAGAATTTTCGAATATGAAATCAACAACTAAAAAGATTAAAACAACTCTTGCAGGAGTAGCTGCCTTGTTTGCAGTATTTGCTCCATCATTTGTATCTGCTCAAGAATCATCAACTTACACTGTTAAAGAAGGTGATACACTTTCAGAAATCGCTGAAACTCACAACACAACTGTTGAGAGATTGGCAGAAAACAACCACATCGACAACATTCATTTGATTTATGTTGGTCAAGAGTTGGTTATCGATGGCCCTGTAGCACCTGTTGCAACACCAGCGCCAACTACTTATGCAGCACCAGCTGCTCAAGATGAAACTGTTTCAGCTCCAGTAGCAGAAACTACAGAAGTAGCAGAAGAAGCTCCAGTGACAAGCGCATCTGTAGCAGAAGAAACTGTTGCTGCAGCAGAAACTTCAGCACCAGCTGCAACTGTAAGTGGCTCTGAAGCAGAAGCTAAAGAATGGATTGCACAAAAAGAATCAGGTGGTAGCTATACAGCTACAAACGGCCAATACATTGGACGTTACCAATTGACAGATTCATACTTGAACGGTGACTACTCAGCTGAAAACCAAGAACGTGTAGCAGATGCCTACGTTGCAGGACGTTACGGTTCATGGTCAGCCGCTAAAAACTTCTGGCTTAACAACGGCTGGTATTAAGAAATAACGAACAGAATAATTTGAAAAAGTCGAGGAAATCCCTCGACTTTTTTATATTTCTTTCGGTTGATAATAGATCTCCACTTCTTTTTTGAGAAAGGCTAGAATAGAAGTTTCATCGGTCAGCTCCAGAAGGGAGAACCCTTTTTGGATAAGCTTAGAATCATCCCTACAAATTCCGATACGGACATAGCAGATAGCAAGCCTATCGTAGCTTTTCTTGTTCTTGGCGTCCTCTAGTAAAGTATAGCAGATTTGCTTACACATGTTTTTGTCTTGATTGTATAAGTAAATAGTGGAAAGGTTGAGTAGGATTGTCACTCGCAAGTCATGTAGATGTTGATAGTTTTTATAGACTTCCAAGCGTTGCAAGATTTTTTCAGTGATGAGATGGAGGTGTTCAATGGGAAAGCTGAAAAGGATGGTATTGAGGATTTTTAGGTCATTTTCATACCATGTATCTTGTTTTTCAATTTTCTCCCAAAGTTTTGTGACAGTCTGTTTCACTTGGTTTGACAGTTGCTCTGTACCATGTTGACGGATATGAATGACAATTTCCAACATATCTCTGATTTCTTCTATGGGTAGGTCGTGGTGGGTTTTGAGATAGTCTTGGCATTTTTGAAATAGTTTTTCGAGTTCACTAGTCCCTAGGGTTGAGCTCATATTGAGATAGGTTTGCATGATTTCTGTTCGTTGGCTCGGTTGATAGAGGTGGCAGATATAGTCAAACTCTTCAAAACTCATATTGATTTGCCGGAGAAGAAACTCCATATTTTCATATTTGGGAGTTACTTTACCACTTTCAATTTTTGATAAGCTGGTTCTTGAGAGAACCTCCCCACAGACCTCTTCTTGGGTCAATCCTTTTGACTCACGTATTTCTTTATAGACTTTTCCGAAATCATAACGCATGGGTTTTCTCCTTTTTGTGAAAAAAGTTAACAAATAATAAAATTCAATTAAAAATATTGTATCATAGTAATATAAAAAGTAGAAAATAAAAGTAAAATAAGCTTGATGTAATTTTAGAATGAGCTTAATGACTATAATGATGTAGCTAGAAAAGGGGTGGAAAAATGTTTAAAAATAAGGAACTTTTTCGAGTAGTCATGATATTTGTGATAGGAATTATCCTAATTTTAATGACACCCATCTTATTTAAAGTTGTTATGGAACTATTTTCAAAATAGATAGGCCTCTGCTTTAGGTAGAGTCGTGAATCAGGAGGTTAAGTGATGAACTACAATGTAAAATATCTCTTATCAGGAATATTTATCATAGTCTTTATAGGTTTCCTAGTCTGGATGCGTTATGTTAATCAGAGGAAGGAAGAAGAGCATTCGGATGTGTCTTTTGAAGCGAGGTTAGATAGTGAGGTCAAGGCCTTATATAAACAACTAGGATTGGGTGAGGAGCCTCATTATTTCTTAGCCTATCGCTACCTACATCCCTGGTTTAATTTGGCGATTTTACCACCAACAGTTGAAATTTTCTTAACTAAAATAGCGCTGGTGATGGTGACTCCAGATGAACTGCTGATAAGAAATCTTGGGAATGGGATGACTTTCACAAGTGAGCACCATCGCGATTTGCGGCAAGGACTTATCCGCATTCCAAAATCAGAGATGAAAGAATTTGAAATTCGCAACTGGAAGAGAGCTTTTGTGTTTGGCGATTTTTTGACAATTAAAACAAGCCAACATAGTTATTATTTACAGGTTAGAGATGATGGACTTCAAAAAGGAAGTCTTTCTACCAAACATTTCTCCGACTTGAAGAGACAAGATTTTCTAGGATTATTGACAGATAATCGAGCATTCTGATAGACAATGCCAAAAAAACGAATCTCTGAATGTTCAAAAACCACACAGTGTTTTCAGCCTTGAACACAATCAAGCTGATAGAATCACTGTGTGGTTTTATTGGAAAGTTAGTTTTTGCTAGCCTTTTATATACTTTATTCGATAAAAGACAATTTTTAGATAGTAGTAATAACAGATTGCTTACGGCTGACGAGATTCTGGAGTTTCTCCAGCTGAATTAGTGCGATTATTACTGTTAGTATCGCGAACCTCAGCATTATTACTATTATTATTGGTATTCGTATCTCCTTGAGTTCCTGCAGTATCAGTAGTTTGATCTCGTGTATTGACAGCAGTGTTTCCCCCACTTCTGGCACTATCAGATGAATATTGCTCGCTTGCAGGTGCTTGTGAATTATATCTGTTCCCATTTGACTCAGTATAGCTTGGAGTGTAGCTACCTCCTTCTGAAGAATAGCTTTCTCTTCCCTCAACGTTACTAGTCGTTTCTGTTTCTTTTTTATTAGACTTTTGTTCTTCTTCTTTTTTGGTCAAGACTTCAACTTGCTTTTGGAATTTTGAAATCAGTTCTTGGATGGGTTTTATTTTTTCATCAATAGTGGCTTGTTCGCTTGTGGAGTTGACACTTTTAATGATTTCTAGTATTTTTTGTAAGGAAGTGATGGCTGTTTCAAGTTTTTGTTTATCTTCAAACTGACTATCGGATTCCTTTATATCCATTTTTAAAGCTTTTTCGCTATAATGATTGGTGATTTTATCGGACGTAGTAGTAAGAAAGTCTGCTAATGTTTGCTTGCCTTCGTCAGTGTTTGGCTTCAATTCTTGAATTTTTTTCCAATCCTCTATAATCGTTTCAGAATCAATATTGAAGTTTTTAATAGCATTTTTTACTTGTTCGACATCTTGTCCATTCTTATGTTGTTTGCTGAGAGCGATGTTCCCTCTCTCTGCTTGGATATGTTCTTGATGAATGACTAAACCTATTAAAAGTCCAAGACCTACAACAATAATGATAGTAAAAATAGTATTTTTTGATGTTAGAATATCTTTGTAGTTTTTCACAATCGTACTACGTACATGGATGGTAGTATCTTAAAGGGATCATGTACGACTTCCTCCTCATTACAGTATATCATTTTTAGCTTATTTTATAAATAAGTTTATAAGTAGAATCGAGATTTAACTGTTCATTGCCCTTTTTTAATTATTTTTCTGTTTCTATCAAATAGAATATCAGATTATCAGCCTCTTTCTTGTCTTCTCCAACCAAGCATGTTATAATGAATACTGCTCAAGCGACCTTCAATCGTGAAGCACACACGACCTTCAATCGTGAATAAACGAATAGATGGGAGACTTACCATGAGTGATAACTCTAAAACACGTGTTGTTGTGGGGATGAGTGGTGGTGTCGATTCGTCGGTGACAGCTCTTCTTCTCAAGGAGCAGGGCTACGATGTAATCGGTATCTTCATGAAGAACTGGGATGACACAGATGAAAACGGCGTCTGTACGGCGACCGAAGATTACAAGGATGTGGCTGCCGTGGCAGATCAGCTTGGCATTCCCTACTACTCTATCAATTTTGAAAAAGAGTACTGGGACCGCGTTTTTGAATATTTCCTAGCAGAATACCGTGCAGGGCGCACGCCAAATCCAGATGTTATGTGTAACAAGGAAATCAAGTTTAAGGCCTTTTTGGACTATGCCATGACCTTGGGGGCAGACTATGTAGCGACTGGGCACTATGCCCGAGTGGCGCGTGATGAGGATGGCACTGTTCACATGCTTCGTGGCGTGGACAACGGCAAGGACCAGACCTATTTCCTCAGCCAACTTTCGCAAGAACAACTTCAAAAAACCATGTTCCCATTGGGACATTTGGAAAAACCTGAAGTTCGCAGACTCGCAGAAGAAGCAGGCCTTGCTACAGCTAAGAAGAAAGACTCGACAGGGATTTGCTTTATCGGAGAAAAGAACTTTAAAAACTTCCTCAGCAACTACCTACCAGCTCAGCCTGGTCGCATGATGACTGTGGATGGTCGCGATATGGGCGAGCATGCAGGCCTTATGTACTATACAATCGGTCAGCGTGGTGGTCTCGGTATCGGTGGCCAACACGGCGGTGACAATGCCCCTTGGTTCGTTGTCGGAAAAGACCTAAGCAAGAATATTCTCTATGTAGGACAAGGCTTCTATCATGATTCGCTCATGTCAACTAGCCTTGAGGCTAGTCAGGTTCACTTTACTCGTGACATGCCAGAGGAATTTACGCTAGAATGCACAGCCAAATTCCGCTACCGTCAGCCTGACTCTAAGGTGACAGTACATGTCAAGGGAGACAAGGCAGAGGTCATCTTTGCGGAACCGCAACGTGCGATAACGCCAGGACAGGCTGTCGTCTTTTACGATGGCGAAGAGTGTCTAGGTGGTGGTTTGATTGACAATGCTTACCGCGATGGACAAGTTTGTCAGTACATTTAGATTGACAAATTTTCTTAATTTGCTACAATAATAAAAGCAATAGAAATGATGGTCAAAGCTCATGGATGTTGCAGGCTTTTTTGTCCTGCACTTCTTTGGAGTTTTGACTGTTTTTTGTGTCGTTTAAGGGAAAGGATAAGAATGACTCAGCAAGACTTTCGGACAAAAGTAGACAATACGGTTTTTGGCGTTCGGGCGACAGCCTTGATTCTCCAAAATCGCAAGCTTTTAGTTACCAAAGACAGGGGCAAGTATTACACTATCGGCGGTGCGATTCAAGTCAATGAAAGAACGGAGGAGGCTGTAGTTCGTGAAGTGAGGGAAGAACTGGGTGTCAAAGCTCAAGCTGGGCAACTAGCTTTTGTAGTTGAAAATCGTTTTGAACAGGACGGTGTTTCCTATCACAACATTGAGTTTCATTATCTGGTGGACTTGCTTGGGGATGCTCCATTGACCATGCAGGAAGATGAGAAAAGGCAGCCTTGTGAATGGATTGACTTGGATCAGCTTCAGAATATCCAGCTAGTTCCAGCCTTTTTGAAAACAGCTCTACCAGATTGGGACGGCCAACTAAGACACATTCATCTTGAGAAATAGGAGAGAAACATGACATATAATTTTACTGAAGAATACGATATTATTGTAATTGGTGCGGGACACGCTGGGGTCGAGGCTTCCTTAGCTGCTAGCCGTATGGGCTGTAAGGTCTTGCTTGCGACTATCAACATTGAAATGCTGGCTTTCATGCCATGTAATCCCTCTATCGGTGGTTCTGCCAAGGGAATTGTCGTGCGTGAAGTTGATGCCCTCGGTGGTGAAATGGCTAAAACCATTGACAAAACTTACATCCAGATGAAGATGCTCAACACAGGGAAGGGGCCAGCTGTTCGTGCCCTTCGTGCGCAGGCTGACAAGGAGCTTTACTCTAAGGAAATGCGCAAGACAGTTGAAAATCAAGAAAATTTGACCCTTCGTCAAACCATGATTGATGAGATTTTGGTGGAAGATGGCAAGGTTGTCGGTGTTCGTACAGCGACCCATCAAGAATATGCTGCTAAGGCTGTTATCGTGACGACAGGGACGGCCCTCCGTGGGGAAATCATTATCGGAGACCTCAAGTACTCATCAGGTCCAAACCACAGCCTAGCTTCGATTAACCTTGCTGACAATCTCAAGGAACTGGGCCTCGAAATCGGTCGTTTCAAGACAGGAACACCTCCACGTGTCAAGGCTTCTTCTATCAATTACGACGTGACAGAGATTCAGCCAGGAGACGAAGCGCCTAATCATTTCTCATACACTTCACGAGATGAGGATTATGTCAAGGACCAAGTGCCATGCTGGTTGACCTACACCAATGGTACCAGTCATGAGATTATCCAAAACAATCTCCACCGTGCACCTATGTTTACAGGTGTGGTCAAGGGAGTGGGGCCTCGTTACTGTCCGTCAATTGAGGACAAGATTGTGCGCTTTGCGGACAAGGAACGCCACCAACTCTTCCTTGAGCCAGAAGGTCGCAATACAGAGGAAGTCTATGTTCAAGGCCTATCAACCAGTCTGCCAGAGGATGTACAGCGTGAGCTGGTTCATTCTATCAAAGGTTTGGAAAATGCAGAGATGATGCGAACAGGTTATGCCATTGAATACGACATGGTCTTGCCTCACCAGTTGCGTGCGACTCTGGAAACCAAGAAAATCTCAGGACTTTTCACTGCTGGTCAGACAAATGGAACGTCAGGTTACGAAGAAGCAGCAGGCCAAGGGATTATCGCGGGTATCAATGCGGCTCTGAAAATCCAAGGCAAGCCTGAGTTGATTTTGAAGCGCAGTGACGGTTATATTGGGGTCATGATTGATGACTTGGTGACCAAGGGAACCATTGAACCCTACCGTCTATTGACCAGTCGTGCTGAATACCGTCTCATTCTCCGTCATGACAATGCCGATATGCGTTTAACAGAGATGGGACGCGAGATTGGCCTTGTGGATGATGAACGCTGGGCTCGTTTTGAAATTAAGAAAAATCAATTTGACAATGAGATGAAGCGCCTAGACAGTATCAAACTCAAGCCAGTCAAGGAAATCAATGCCAAGGTTGAGGAGATGGGTTTCAAGCCGTTGACCGATGCAGTGACAGCCAAGGAATTCCTTCGCCGTCCAGAAGTTTCTTACCAAGATGTGGTAGCCTTCATCGGACCAGCTGCTGAGGACTTGGATGACAAGATTATCGAATTGATTGAAACAGAAATCAAGTACGAAGGCTATATTTCCAAAGCCATGGATCAGGTTGCTAAGATGAAACGGATGGAAGAAAAACGCATTCCAGCCAATATCGACTGGGATGACATTGATTCTATCGCAACCGAAGCCCGTCAGAAGTTCAAACTCATCAATCCAGAAACCATCGGCCAAGCCAGCCGTATTTCGGGAGTAAACCCGGCAGATATTTCTATTTTGATGGTCTATTTAGAAGGTAAAAATCGTAGTATTTCTAAAACTCTTCAAAAATCAAAATGATACGTCGTCGGATTCTTATGAATGAGTTCAAAGCTTGGCTTTGATTCATCTACAGCCTCCCATAGTTCCCCGAACTATGGGAGCTAACTTGAGTTATGCTTTCGTCTAGCCTTCTAGTCTGATTTCGATTTTTATTGAGTTTTAATCTCAAAAGAAAGCATAGAGAAAAACAGCTCCGTCTTCGGGGCTGTTTTCTTGCTTTATTCTTCGTCTGGTGTGAGGATCATAGGGATGATAATCGGTTCACGTTCTGTATTTTCATAGAGGAAGGGGCGAATAGCGTTGACAATGGCACCGTTGACAGATTGAACGCTAGCGTCCTTGTTTTTCAGTGCGATACGAATGGCATTGAAGAGGATACGCTGGCTTTGGCGAATCAAGTCGCCAGACTCTCTCATGTAGACAAAGCCTCGGCTGAGGATGTCTGGACCAGATAGAATCATCTGCGATTTGAAGTCAACAGTTGCGACTGCCAGAACGACACCGTCTTCAGATAGATCACGACGATCTTTGAGGACAGCAGCACCGATTTCACCGATACGATTTCCATCGACATAGATATCTTGGGCGTTGAAATGACCTGCTATACGAGCTGAGTCAGCAGTGAGGGCAAGTACATCACCATTGCTCATGATAAAGATATTGTCCTTTTCAACACCAGTATCCACCGCTAGTCCAGCGTGGACTTTTTGCATGCGGTATTCACCGTGAACAGGCATGAAGTATTTTGGCTTAATCAAGCGGAGCATAAGTTTTTGCTCTTGCTGGCCACCGTGTCCAGATGTATGGATATTGTTAACCTTACCGTGGATAACTTCGACACCAGCTTCTGAAATGATGTTAATCAGCTTGTTGACGCTAGTAGTGTTTCCAGGGATTGGGCTTGAAGAGAAGATGACCGTATCGCCTGGTTGGAGTTGTACCTGACGGTGGGTTCCGTTGGCGATACGAGAGAGGGCAGCCATCGGCTCACCCTGACTACCTGTACAGAGAATCAGAACTTCGCCTGCAGGGTAGTCTTTGATTTCATTTGGCTCGATAAAGGTTCCTTTAGGAGCTTTGATGTAGCCAAGTTCGATTCCGTTGACAATGGCCTTTTCCATAGAACGACCAAAGACCGCAATCTTACGTCCAGTCTTAACAGCGGCTTCTGTTGCTTGTTGGAGACGGAAGATATTTGAGGCAAAGGATGCAAAGATGATGCGTCCTTCAATGCCTTGGATAATCTTCATGATGGACTGGCCAACGACTTTTTCAGAGTTGGTAAAGGTTGGCACTTCCGCATTTGTCGAGTCAGACAGGAGACAGAGTACGCCTTCTTCACCAAGGGCAGCCATACGGTGCAAGTCCGCTGGTTCACCAACTGGTGTAAAGTCAAACTTAAAGTCACCTGTACAAACGATTTTTCCTTGAGGAGTATGAATGACAATCCCCAAAGGCTCTGGAATAGAGTGAGTGGTTCTAAAGAAAGTTGCCTTGAGATTTTTAAAGGTCAACTCAGTGTTGTGGTTGATTTCGTAAAGTTTGGCGTTGCGCAAGAGGCCGTGTTCTTCGAGTTTTCCACGGATCAAAGCCAAGGCAAGTGGTCCAGCATAGATTGGAACATTTGCTTGCTTAAGTAGAAATGGAATCCCACCGATGTGGTCCTCGTGTCCGTGCGTAATCAAAACAGCCTTGACGCGGTCGATATTGTCTACGATGTAAGAGTAATCAGGAATGACATAGTCGATACCAAGCAAGTCATCTTCTGGGAATTTAATCCCAGCATCGACGATAATAATCTCGTCTTGGTATTCAATCCCATATGTGTTTTTCCCGATTTCTCCCAGACCACCGATGGCAAAAACGCCGACTTCTTCAGGTTTAAGAGTGTAGGCCATATTAGAACTCCGTAATTTCGAAGGCGCCAGTTTCTTTTTCGTAATCTAGCAATTTGTCAGACAAGAGTTCGATATACTCGATGTTGTACTCTGGGCGATTTTCTTCGACAAGTTGACGAGCAGCGATACGGCCCTCAAGTTCTGAGCTAGCATCGATGTCTAGGTAAAGTGCGCGTGTTGTTTCACGACGTGGGCTACGTTCTTTTGTTTCTTGATAAAAAACTTTGTAAATCATATAGTTCCTTTCTATTTACAGGTCAGCTTATTCCAAACTTTTAGCATAGATTTGCTTGATTTCATTCCATTTTGTGTCTAGATTGACCTTGATTCGTTACAATTATTTCAATTATACCACAAAATGAAAAATTAGTAAAAGACGGAAACGAGAAAGTCGTGAGGGGAAGAGGGAGCAAAAGATAGATAGGATTCGTTCGGAGAGCGCTTAGGTGTTATAATTAAAGGGGAAATCTAAAGAGATAGTAGATTTAAGGGAGAATATAGTTCTAGTTTCATTAATCGTTGGTGTAGATGGTTGGGACAGAATGATATCTTTGAAAAAAGAAAAAGCTCTTGAGAAATCTCAAGAGCAAACAAAAAGGCTGAGACAAAATTAAGGGATCTTTCTGAGCAAGCTCAAGGGGCAGCACCATTACCTGAAGTGATTGAATCACAACCTTTGAAAGACTTGTCACCAAGTCAGACCAAATCTCAACCTTTACTCCATTTTATCATCTATGAGGTTAAGAAGTTAATCTATAAGTATAACGATGTAGAAATAGCAAGATGGAGTGGAGTGCTTACTAAAAGGCAAAGACAAGCACTTAATTTAAGAGTAAGCAAAAAGAGAGGACCAATGGTAGTCAGGGGTCTTTACAGCTCAAAGCTGAAGGCAGTCCCACACCCGTACCAGAAGTTGGTACCTTTGAACGCTCTGTTACCAGTCACTCTACGTTATCCTCTCAATATTTATATTTTACTATAACTTACTGAGGGAATCAACTTTAAAAGCATCAAAAAGCTCCTGACCGAAGTCAAGAGCTGTCGAACACTGGGGGCGAATTAATCAATCGCAATTCCAGTTCTTTAGAAACCAAAGTTTCAGGGATAGCACCGCAACCCGAAGAGTCAACGACTCAACCTGATTTTCCTACCAGTGTTGAATTACATTTTAACATTGATAGACCAACATAGTCAACAGTTTATATAAAAATAGGAATACCAAAAGTAGGATTAAGAATGTTTAGTTTGTTTGAATTTGCGATAGGGGTTCGCCTCTTGGTGTTTATAGTCTTTGTAGCCTGTGTCTATGGGGGAATGCTCTGTTTGTACATCTGGGACACCGCAAAAAAAATTCCTTTGGAAGCTTGCTTTTGTGACGCTCTATTCAATTTTTATCCTCCTTGTAACCTATGTTGTCTGGCTCGTTTTCTACTTTGGATTAAATGCTTAGATGCCCTGCTCATGCTGGGGCGTTTTTGTTTAGGGATAAAGAAAATTCCCATGTGCCAGCTTTTGTAGTATAATAGTAAGCAGACAAAAAGATAGGAATGTGTTATGAAAGTATTAGCTTTTGATACGTCCAGCAAGGCTCTTTCTCTCGCTATTTTAGAAGACAAGCAGGTTCTTGCCGAGACGACGATTAATATCAAGAAAAATCACAGTATTACCCTCATGCCTGCCATCGATTTTTTGATGGCAAGTGTGGACTGGACACCCAAGGATTTGGACCGAATCGTGGTGGCGGAAGGGCCAGGTAGCTACACAGGTTTGCGAATTGCGGTAGCAACTGCTAAGACACTTGCTCATACTCTGAACATTGAGTTGGTTGGTATGTCTAGCCTCTTGGCTTTGGTGCCCTACCAACAAGAAGGTTTGTTCGTTCCTTTGATGGATGCGCGTCGCAACAATGTTTATGCAGGATTTTATGAAAATGCTAAGTCTGTCATGCCAGAAGCGCACTTACCCTTTGAGCGAGTCATTGAGCTAATCAAGGGGGCTAGTCAGGTTACCTTTGTCGGAGAAGTTGCCCCCTTTGTGGAGCAGATTCAAGAACACTTGCCAAGGACTAATTACAAAGAAACCCTGCCAAATGCAGCTAATCTTGCTCTTTTGGCTTGGGACAAGGAAGCAGACTCCTTGCATGATTTTGTGCCGAACTACCTCAAACGTGTTGAGGCTGAGGAAAACTGGCTCAAGAATCACACCGAGTCTGGCGAGTCTTACATTAAACGCCTATGATAGAAATCAAACGAATCCAACAACAGCCTGACTTGGCTCAAGCCATCTACGCTGTCATGGTAACTGTTTACCCAGTCAGTCCTTGGACGCTGGAACAAATCCAAGCAGACCTGTCCCAAGACCAGACTTGGTATGCTCTGGCTTATGATGGGGCAGAAGTGATTGGCTTTCTAGCTGTGCAGGAGAATCTTTTTGAGGCAGAAGTTCTGCAAATCTCTGTCAAACAAACCTATCAGGGTAAGGGGATTGCATCAGCCTTGTTTGCTCAATTGCCGGCAGATAAGGAGATTTTCCTCGAAGTCAGAAAGTCAAATCAAAGAGCGCAAGCATTTTACAAGAAAGAAAAGATGGCAGTCATCGCTGAGCGAAAGGCCTACTACCATGACCCAGTCGAGGACGCCATCATCATGAAGAGAGAAATAGATGAAGGATAGATATATTTTAGCATTTGAGACATCCTGTGATGAGACCAGTGTCGCTGTCTTAAAAAACGACGACCAGCTCTTGTCCAATGTCATTGCTAGTCAAATCGAGAGCCACAAACGTTTTGGAGGCGTAGTGCCGGAAGTAGCCAGTCGTCACCATGTCGAGGTCATTACAGCCTGTATCGAGGAGGCTCTAGCAGAAGCAGGAATTACCGAAGAGGACGTAACAGCTGTGGCGGTTACCTATGGACCGGGCTTGGTCGGAGCCTTACTAGTTGGTTTGTCAGCTGCCAAGGCCTTTGCTTGGGCACATGGGCTTCCGCTGATTCCCGTTAACCACATGGCTGGCCACCTCATGGCCGCTCAGAGTGTGGAGCCTTTGGAGTTTCCCTTGCTAGCCCTCTTGGTCAGCGGTGGACACACAGAGTTGGTTTATGTTTCGGAGGCTGGTGACTACAAGATTGTTGGGGAAACGCGAGATGACGCGGTTGGTGAGGCTTATGATAAGGTTGGCCGTGTCATGGGCTTGACCTATCCTGCCGGTCGTGAGATTGATGAGCTAGCTCATCAGGGACAGGATATTTATGATTTTCCTCGTGCCATGATTAAGGAAGATAATCTGGAGTTTTCATTCTCAGGTTTGAAATCGGCTTTTATCAATCTTCACCACAATGCCGAGCAAAAGGGAGAAAGCTTGTCCACAGAGGCTTTGTGTGCTTCCTTCCAAGCAGCTGTCCTGGATATTCTCATGGCAAAAACCAAGAAGGCTTTGGAGAAATACCCTGTTAAAACTCTTGTCGTGGCAGGTGGTGTGGCAGCCAATAAAGGTCTCAGAGAACGCCTAGCGGCTGAAATCACAGATGTCAATGTCATCATCCCACCTCTGCGACTCTGCGGAGACAATGCAGGAATGATTGCCTATGCCAGCGTCAGCGAGTGGAACAAAGAAAACTTTGCAAACTTGGACCTCAATGCCAAACCAAGTCTCGCTTTTGATACCATGGAATAAGGAGTCAGCTTAAGGCTGGCTTTTTTGCTCTCTTAAATGTCAGAATATTTTGACAAAACCATAAAAATAATGATATAATATGCAAAAGCTAGGAGGTAGTCAGATGATTGAGAGAATGGAATTGGGGGAATTTTACAAGGAATTGCGCTTGGCGAGAAAACTCAAGCAGTCAGATGTGGCCTGTGAGGGACTAACAGCTTCTCAGTTGTCCAAGTTTGAACTAGGGCAGTCTATGCTATCTGCGGACAAGCTAATCCTAGCTATCCAAGGGATCAATGTGACCTTTGATGAATTTGGGCACAAACTCAACAACTATCAAGAATCTCCACATATGCGATTTGGCAGAAAGGTTGTGGATCGCTTTGCCCACCAAGATATCGCTGGCTTAGAGCAACTGTTGGAGAAAATCAAGCAAGAACAGATGGCAGAGACCTATCGTCGTTTGAATGCCATTGTGATTAAAGATGCTATCCATTCCTTAGATAAAAGCTATCCGCTAGCAGAGGAGGATAGCGAGTTTTTAACTACCTACCTCTACGCTATTGAGTCTTGGACCTGGTTTGAACTCTATATATTCTGTAATACCATGCCTTTCTTGAGCAATCAAGATTTGATATTTTTATCAACCACTTTACTTGAGAAATCTAAGGAATTTAAAGAGTTGGTACATAATAGACTGTATATGAAAAGTGGATTTCTGAATATTATATCAGAGCTCATGGAGCGCAAACTTTTCTCTTACATCCCAATCTTTGAAGCTGAGCTGGAGAGTATGCTTCGTCCATACGATGTTTTTGAAAAAGTATTGAGGCAATTTTTAAAGAAAATGAGTATTTTCCTTCAAACCAAAGGAAACAATCAAAAAGAGATTGAACACTTTATCCAATCTCTGCAAGTATTAGAAAATCCACAATTAACAGCCCTCTTCGCATTGCGTTTTCAGCAATACAAAGAACTTATCGATTAGTTAGAAACGGGAAAATGATAATAATCTCAGCAACGATTGTCAATAATGTTAAAATTTGTTTTTTCATAGTTGCTCCACTCCTTAATTAGTGATAACTTTATTATACCAGTGAAATAATCAAATATACCAAAATCGCAAATCTGAAATTTTTATAAGCAAAAATGTCAAATATGCGATTTTTTAAAATAAGCCAATTTTCGTGTTATACTATCTTTATTTCATAGTATAGGAGAAAATAGAATGAAAAAGATAATCTCACGCTACTACTTGTTTATAGCTTTTCTACTAGTTATTGCTGACCAGAAGTTCAGTGGTCTAGTTTTACGCAGCAACCTTGTTACTGGTCTATCTGACTTTGCCTACTATTTGTCGGATATGATGTTGAATTTTCTTGTAGTTCTTCTTTCTTTTTTTGCTATGACTAAGTCAGGGAGATGGCAACAAATCAATAGTAGAAAGTTTAAAGGGTCCTATCTTTTCTATTCTTTTCTAGCTCTTCTTGCTTTTGTTATTTGGAATTTTGTTACATTTTTTATTTTTCCACCTACTCGAAATGAAATTTCTTATCAACATGCTGCTCCTACTTTTACAGGAGCTACGGCATTTTTGATGTATTTTTTTTATCCTGTGATTGCAGGCCCCATTTTTGAAGAGATGATTTATCGTGGATTAGTGATGACTGCTCTGGAAAAAGGGAAGAAATGGGGACTGGATGTACTCGGATCAGCTATATTATTTGGAATCTTGCACATTAGTAGTCATGGTTGGGTCTTGACAGACTTTGTCTACTATATGGGTGGCGGCCTTATATTTGCAGTCTTATTTAGAGTAACAAAGTCAATTTATTGGCCTATTGGATTGCATATAGTCTACAATGGCATTGGTCAGCTTTTGATGTTACTGTAATTTTGGTTGTTAGTAGTATCGTGGTCTATCCTTGGGGAAAGATTCCCATTTGAATTCAAAAAGGAGTTGTGATGAAAGTATTTCTTCAAAATAGAGATTTTAGGCAATTAACCATCAACCAGTGGATTTCAACGGTTGGGGATACGATTTTTTATCTGGCCTTTTTGAATTATGTGACAGATGCATCTTTTGCCCCTTTGGCGATTTTACTGATCACGATTTCAGAAACCCTTCCTCAAGTTCTGCAAATCTTTCTGGGAGTTTTGGCGGATTTTCAACATCATCGTGTCCTAAAATATACAATGATTAGTTTTGCAAAATTTTTGCTTTACTCTATCGTTTCTTTATCACTTTCAGGGCAGTCCTTTTCCTTGTTATTAGTAGCATTTATTTGTCTGATTAACCTCTTATCTGACACATTGAGTTATTTTTCAGGCGCCATGCTCACTCCGATTTTCATTAGAATTATTGGGCAAGACCATCTGGCAGAAGCTATTGGATTTAAACAGTCAACTGTTAGTTTAGTGAAAACAATCAGTAATATTCTAGGAGGAGTCTTACTAGGTATTCTATCTATCCAGTCTATTTCCTTACTGAATGCTCTGACCTTTTTAATCGCATTTTTAGGTATTCTTTTCATAAAAACAGACCTCTTGAAAGTAGAAAAAACGATTAGCTATCAAGAAGGACTCTCTGTAAAATCCTTTTGCCAGCATCTGCTCCAATCATCAAAATTGATATGGAATATGAATAAGGTGCTCTTGGTTTTGTTTATTATCTCTATTAGTCAAGCAGTGATAAATGTTACAGTTCCTGTTTCTACTCTGTTTTTGAGGAATCAGCCCTTTTTGAATTTACAAACAGGTCAATCTCTTGCCTTGTTATCCACCCTTGAATTGTCAGCCCTTATTGTCGGAAGCCTTGTGAGTGGCTATCTGAAGAATACAATCTCCATAAAACTAGCCCTATATGCCTCGCTTATTATCCAATTACTCCTTTTAGTTGGCTTTGTGGCAGTTCGTTTTGACTGGATTCTTATCTTTAGTGCCTTGGATGCCTTTTTCGCAGGTATCCTCTCTCCTCGATTACAGGAACTCATTTTTAAACAAATACCTGAGGAGTCAATGGGAGCAGTTCAATCCTCTATCGGCGCCATTACAGTTGTTTTACCTAGCTTATTTACAATAGCTTTGGTAACCATTGCTACTAGCTTTGGAACTCTGGCAGTTAGCTTTGTTTTATTGCTATTTCTTCTAGCTGCCTTTATCATACTCTTGAATATCCGTGAAAACATTTAGCGAAGAATGTGTATATTATATGTTTGAGACTGGATTCCAGTCTGTTTATGATGGCTACAATCAGCAGACTGTTAAATTTTTGAGAAAGTTGCTTGACATTTTAGACCAATCGGTTTATAATTAAAAAATGTAGAGGTAAATACATGAGAAAAGAAGAAAAAACAAGACTACGAAGAGAGAAAATCATTACCGCTGCTTTGTTTGAATTTGCTACAAAAGGCTATCAAGGTTTTGTCATCAATGAACTTTGTAAAGTGGATGGTATTGCCAAAGGAGTTTTGTATCATAATTTTTCAGGGAAATCAGACCTCTATCTAACTTGGTTTCAGGATATGAACATCAATTATCACAGGTTTTGGATATGATGATTTATGGAATACTAGAGGAAGATTCCTCTAAAAAAGGAGAAAAATAATGTCGAAAATTTGGAAATGGTTGTTACTAATTGCGGGTATTTTTGCAGTTTTTGCAGGTTTTAATATGTTTGCACATCCTCTTATTAGCTTGGCTTCCATGACTTTCTTGTTTGCACTTGTATTTGCAGTTCAAGGGATTTCTGAGATTGTACAATACTTCAAATCAGAAGAAAAGCATGGCTGGAATTTATTTGGAGGAATTGTTACCCTCATCCTCGCTCTTACCTTATTCTCAGGTAGCTTTATTGAAATGGTAACATTTGTACCATTTATCATTTCTTTATGGGCCTTGACAAATGGTATTACAAAAACTATCGTTGGTTTCAAGGTTCGTAAGACGGATAAATCGGTAGGTACCCCTCTAGTTTGGATGGGGATTTTAGGAATCGTAGCAGGTTTAATCATGATGGGATACCCATTGATGACCGGTCTCTATATTAGTTACACCATTGCCTTTGTCTTTATTTATCAAGGTATTGTGGCAATTGTTCAATTCTTCAAGATTAAATAAGAATAAAATGGAGTCTGTCTGATGAGAATCAGCAGACTTTTTTCTCTTTCCTGAATGTGTTATAATAGTCCATGCTGTGGCTGGAACTGATTCAGCCCATTTATTAAGACAATACGAGGAGAAAGATGAAAGAAAAAGGATTTTGGGAGGGGGCGCAGGCAGCCATGCCAACGGCCCTTGGTTATGTCAGTATCGGACTGGCCTGTGGGATTATTGGTGCGCCCTATGTGACACCTGTTGAGATGGGCTTGATGAGCCTCTTTGTTTATGCTGGGAGTGCCCAGTTTGCCATGTTGGCCTTGATTGCGGTTCAAGCACCTGTAGCAGCTATTGCGATGACGGTCTTTTTGATTAATTTGCGTCTTTTTTTGCTGAGCTTGCATGCGTCAACCTATTTCCGTCATACCAGTCTCTGGCAAAATATCGGTATGTCTAGCCTTTTGACGGATGAGACTTATGGCGTTTTAATGGGGGAATTGGCCCATATAGACAAGGTCAATCCTATGTGGATGCACGGAAACAATCTCAACAGTTATGTGGCTTGGTTTGTGGGAACAGTGGTTGGAACGGCTCTAGGTGGCCTGCTGCCAAATCCAGAGATCTTTGGTTTAGATTTTGCTCTTGTTGGGATGTTTATCGGAATTTTTGCTTCGCAATTCCAGATTATGCAAAGACGGATTCCTGTTCGCAATCTGTTTATTATTTTAGCAGTTGTTGCTGTGTCCTTCTTTTTACTCTTGACAGTGGTGTCTCAGTCGCTAGCTGTTCTGTTTGCGACGCTACTTGGTTGTAGCATGGGGGTGGTTTTAGATGGTCAGTAAGTATCTTTTATTAGCAGTTGTTTTCTCTGGCTTGGTGACGTGGATTCCCCGTATGATTCCCTTCATCTTGGTCAAGTATAAGGGCTTGCCTGCTATCGTTGAGCGTTTTTTGAAATTCTTGCCCGTTTCTATTATCTTTGCCTTGATTCTTTCAAGTGTAGTGACAGGCAAGGTTGGTAGCCTTCCTCAAATCAAATGGCTGGACTTCTTAGCAGTCTTTCCAACGGCTTGGGTGGCCTTTCGTTACCGCAATCTAGTCGGAACAGTTCTCTTTGGAGTGGTCTTAATTGCAGTTTTACGTTTGGTCTTTTAATACTCTTCGAAAATCAAATTCAAACCACGTCAGCGTCGCCTTACCGTATATATGTTACTGACTTCGTCAGTTCTATCTACAACCTCAAAGCAGTGCTTTGAGCAACCTGCGGCTAGCTTCCTAGTTTGCTCTTTGATTTTCATTGAGTATAAATCAGCCATAAAGAAAACCTATCACAGAGATAGATATCATATAATGGCGTAAATGGTCTTTTTCTGTTAAGATTATAAGGTATTCTATTTTGGAGGAAATGACATGAAAAAAATCGTTAAATACTCATCTCTTGCTGCCCTAGGGCTTGTTGCTGCAGGTGTACTAGCAGCTTGCTCAGGTGGTGCTAAGAAAGAAGGAGAAGTAGCTAGCAAGAAAGAAATTATCGTTGCAACTAATGCTACACCAAAACCATTCAACTATGAAGAAAATGGCGAATTGACTGGTTACGAAATTGAAGTGGTTCGCGCTATCTTTAAAGACTCTGACAAGTATGATGTCAAGTTTGAGAAGACAGA
Organism: Streptococcus sp. 11-4097; assembly: GCF_018215285.2. Classification (GTDB taxonomy): domain Bacteria; phylum Bacillota; class Bacilli; order Lactobacillales; family Streptococcaceae; genus Streptococcus. The sequence continues at coordinate 1,992,353 of NZ_CP185262.1, read as the reverse complement.
GTGGTCAGGAGTCTTTGCAGGACTTGATGCCGACCGTTACAATATGGCTGTTGCCAACATCAGCTACACTAAAGAACGTGCTGAAAAATACCTTTATGCAGCTCCAACTGCTAAAAACCCTAACGTTCTTGTAGTGAAAAAAGATGACCCTAGCATCAAATCGCTTGATGATATCGGTGGAAAATCAACAGAAGTTGTTCAAGGGACAACTTCTGCTAAACAGCTAGAAGACTACAACAAACAACATTCAGATAATCCAACTGTCCTAAAGTATACTAAAGCAGACTTCCAACAAATCATGGGACGCTTGAGCGATGGCCAGTTTGACTACAAGATTTTTGATAAAATCGGTGTTGAAACAGTCATCAAGGACCAAGGTTTGGACAACTTGAAAGTTATCGAACTTCCAAGCGACCAACAACCTTATGTTTACCCACTTCTTGCTAAAGGTCAAGATGAGTTGAAAACATTTGTAGACAAACGTATCCAAGAACTCTACAAAGACGGAACTCTTGAAAAATTGTCAAAACAATTCTTCGGGGACACTTACCTACCAGCAGAAGCTGATATTAAATAATTATTTGAAATCATCCATTCTGAGTAAGGGGGGGGTGATTTCTCGGTTTTTAGGGATATAGTTTTAAACTATATATCTGACTATATAATAACAATTTGTGAAATCAAACAAATTGTGAGATACTAGTACGGTATTATTTTTAAGGAGAAAGAATCATGAAAATTAAAAAATGGCTTGGTGTAGCAGCCCTTGCTACAGTCGCAGGTTTGGCTCTTGCAGCTTGCGGAAACTCAGAAAAGAAAGCAGACAATGCAACAACTATCAAAATCGCAACTGTTAACCGTAGCGGTTCTGAAGAAAAACGTTGGGACAAAATCCAAGAATTGGTTAAAAAAGACGGTATCACTTTGGAATTTACGGAGTTCACAGACTACTCACAACCAAACAAGGCAACTGCTGATGGCGAAGTAGATTTGAACGCTTTCCAACACTATAACTTCTTGAACAACTGGAACAAAGAAAACGGGAAAGACCTTGTAGCGATTGCAGATACTTACATCTCTCCAATCCGTCTTTACTCAGGTTTGAATGGAAGTGACAACAAGTACACTAAAGTAGAAGACATCCCAGCAAACGGAGAAATCGCTGTACCGAACGATGCTACAAACGAAAGCCGTGCGCTTTACTTGCTTCAATCAGCTGGCTTGATTAAATTGGACGTTTCAGGAACTGCTCTTGCAACAGTTGCTAACATCAAAGAAAATCCAAAGAACTTGAAAATTACTGAATTGGATGCTAGCCAAACAGCTCGTTCATTGTCATCAGTTGACGCTGCCGTTGTAAACAATACCTTCGTTACAGAAGCAAAATTGGACTACAAGAAAGCACTTTTCAAAGAACAAGCTGATGAAAATTCAAAACAATGGTACAACATCATCGTTGCGAAAAAAGATTGGGAAACATCACCTAAGGCTGATGCTATCAAGAAAGTGATCGCAGCTTACCACACAGATGACGTGAAAAAAGTTATCGAAGAAACATCAGACGGTTTGGATCAACCAGTTTGGTAATAAGAAACAGGGAGGTGGGAGAGAAAATTCCACCTCTTGCTTTTGTATAGAGCATGGATTGTAAAGAAGACTATAGGTTCATAGAAAGGTAGAGAGAATATGGTTTTTCCTAGCGAACAAGAACAGATTGAAAAATTTGAAAAGGATCATGTGGCCCAGCATTATTTTGAGGTTTTGCGTACCTTGATTTCTAAGAAGTCGGTCTTTGCCCAACAGGTGGGTCTCAAAGAAGTTGCTAACTATCTGGGTGAGATTTTCAAACGTGTTGGGGCTGAAGTGGAGATTGATGAGACTTATACGGCTCCCTTTGTCATGGCGCATTTCAAGAGTTCGCGTCCAGATGCTAAGACTCTGATTTTCTATAACCACTATGACACTGTGCCAGCGGATGGGGATCAGATCTGGACAGAGGATCCCTTTACTCTTTCAGTGCGCAATGGCTTCATGTATGGGCGTGGGGTTGACGATGATAAGGGTCATATCACAGCTCGTTTGAGTGCTTTGAGAAAATACATGCAGCACCATGATGATTTGCCTGTTAATATCAGTTTTATCATGGAGGGAGCGGAGGAATCGGCTTCAACAGACCTAGATAAGTATCTAGAAAAGCATGCGGATAAACTCCGTGGTGCAGATTTGTTAGTTTGGGAACAAGGGACCAAGAATGCCTTGGAGCAGTTAGAAATTTCTGGTGGAAATAAGGGGATTGTGACCTTTGATGCCAAGGTAAAAAGTGCGGATGTGGATATCCACTCTAGTTATGGAGGAGTTGTGGAATCAGCTCCTTGGTACCTCCTTCAAGCCCTACAGTCCCTTCGTGCCGCAGATGGCCGTATCTTGGTTGAAGGTTTGTACGAAGAAGTACAAGAGCCGAATGAACGAGAATTAGCCTTGGTGGATGCCTATGCTCAACGCAATCCTGGGGAAATCAGCCAGATTTATGGCTTGGAATTGCCTCTCTTACAAGAGGACCGTGTAGCCTTTCTAAAACGTTTCTTTTTTGAGCCAGCTCTTAATATCGAAGGGATTCAGTCAGGTTATCAAGGACAAGGAGTCAAAACGATTTTACCAGCAGAAGCTAGTGCTAAGCTAGAGGTTCGTTTGGTTCCTGGCCTAGAACCGCATGATGTTCTGGAAAAAATTCGGAAACAGCTAGACAAAAATGGTTTTGATAAGGTAGAATTATACTATACCTTGGGAGAGATGAGCTATCGAAGCGATATGAGCGCACCAGCCATTCTCAATGTGATCGAGTTGGCCAAGAAATTCTATCCACAGGGCGTTTCAGTCTTGCCGACTACAGCTGGGACAGGGCCTATGCATACGGTCTTTGATGCCCTAGAGGTGCCAATGGTGGCCTTCGGTCTAGGAAATGCCAATAGTCGAGACCACGGTGGGGATGAAAATGTGCGAATCGCCGATTATTACACCCATATTGAATTAGTAGAGGAGCTGATTAGAAGCTATGAGTAGAGATATTATCAAGTTAGATCAGATCGATGTGACTTTTCATCAAAAGAAGAGAACCATCACAGCGGTCAAGGATGTGACCATTCACATCCAAGAAGGGGATATCTACGGAATCGTTGGATATTCTGGAGCAGGGAAATCAACCCTTGTACGGGTGATTAACCTTTTGCAAAAGCCATCTGCAGGGAAAATTACCATTGACGATGATGTGATTTTTGATGGTAAGGTGACCTTGACGGCAGAGCAGTTGCGTCGTAAACGTCAAGATATCGGGATGATTTTCCAGCATTTTAACCTGATGAGCCAAAAGACAGCAGAGGAGAATGTAGCCTTTGCCCTCAAACACTCTGGACTCAGTAAGGAAGAAAAGAAGGCTAAAGTAGCCAAGTTGCTGGACTTGGTTGGCTTGGCAGACCGTGCTGAAAACTACCCTTCACAACTATCTGGAGGGCAAAAACAGCGTGTAGCCATTGCGCGTGCCTTGGCTAATGATCCAAAAATCTTGATTTCAGACGAGTCAACTTCTGCCCTTGACCCTAAGACAACCAAGCAGATTTTGGCCTTGTTGCAAGATTTGAACCAAAAATTAGGCTTGACTGTTGTCTTGATTACGCATGAAATGCAGATTGTCAAAGACATTGCCAACCGTGTGGCAGTGATGCAGGATGGGCATTTGATTGAAGAGGGTAGCGTTCTTGAAATTTTCTCAAATCCTAAACAACCTTTGACGCAAGACTTTATCTCAACAGCCACTGGTATTGACGAAGCCATGGTCAAAATTGAGAAGCAAGAAATCGTGCAACATCTGTCTGAAAATAGCCTTTTGGTGCAACTCAAGTATGCAGGTGCTTCAACAGACGAGCCACTTTTGAATGAATTGTACAAGCATTATCAAGTAACGGCTAATATCCTCTATGGAAATATCGAAATTCTCGATGGTACTCCTGTTGGAGAATTAGTTGTGGTCTTGTCAGGTGAAAAAGCAGCGTTGGCAGGTGCCCAAGAAGCCATTCGTCAAGCAGGCGTACAACTAAAAGTATTGAAGGGAGGACAGTAAGATGGAATCATTGATTCAAACCTATTTGCCAAATGTCTATAAAATGGGTTGGGCTGGTCAGGCAGGCTGGGGAACAGCCATCTATCTAACTCTTTATATGACAGTTCTTTCTTTCATCATCGGAGGGTTCTTGGGGCTAGTGGCAGGTCTTTTCCTTGTTTTGACAGCGCCAGGTGGTGTCTTGGAAAATAAGGTCGTTTTCTGGATTTTGGATAAGATTACCTCTATTTTCCGTGCGGTACCATTTATCATTCTCTTGGCAGTCTTGTCACCCTTCTCTCATCTAATCGTAGGAACAAGCATTGGTCCAAATGCGGCTATCGTACCGCTATCTTTTGCAGTCTTTGCCTTCTTTGCCCGTCAGGTGCAGGTTGTCTTGGCTGAATTGGATGGTGGTGTCATTGAGGCGGCTCAAGCTAGCGGAGCGACATTCTGGGATATCGTAGGTGTTTACCTATCAGAAGGTCTTCCAGATTTGATCCGTGTGACGACTGTGACCTTGATTTCCCTTGTTGGGGAAACAGCTATGGCTGGTGCGGTTGGAGCTGGTGGTATTGGTAACGTGGCCATCGCTTATGGATTTAACCGCTACAATCACGATGTGACCATCTTGGCAACCATCATTATCATTTTGATTATCTTTGCAATCCAATTCTTGGGAGACTTCTTGACCAAGAAATTGAGCCATAAATAAAAAAGAGCCGTGTGGCTCTTTTTTAGTAATCAGATTTTCTGTGCCAATTTTTTACTCAAGGCTTGTCCAATCAAGGCACCCACTAGGGCTCCGATGACAATACTTGCGATAAATAGAAGGACGGTTCCAGGATTTAGCGCGACCATGATACGGTCGATATATTCTTGGGATTTTCCTCTTGCTAGAAGGGTTGCCATATAGGCTTTGGGCGCAATCCACATAAGCAAGATTGGTCCTGATGTGCTAAAGGCAAAAATAAGGAAAGAAAGGAGGTTCTTTGTTTGGTCCTTGTATTTTCCGAGGCTAGCTACTCCATCTGCTAGGAGGCCACAGATAATTCCAGGAAGGAAGGCACCGGCACCGTGTTTAGTTCCCAAGAAAAAGAGAGCAATAACAAGGCCGATAGTGGTAATGGCTCCAAAGCGCGGAACTTTTGCGACTAGGATCATATAGACGCTACCGCCGACAAGGGCAGTAAAGGCAGGCGCATAAAACATGTTTCCAGTTTGATCAAAGAGATTGCCCAAAAGGACACCAATCCCCATGCAGAGGAAGTAAAGAACTGCAAAAAGCAGTATAGTTAAGATAGATTTTTTCATGAATTGTCTCCTGATAATTTTTTCACAATTCTCATTGTACCACGGTTTGGTGGGATTGTAAATGGATACTAGAAGTTTTTGAAAACGCTTGAAATATGATATAATAGTTTCATAGTTATTTTTAGGAGGATATCATGGGGAGATTTTTAGACTTTGTCTTTAATCGTTTCTTTTTAGGAATGATTGCGACAGCCTTCTTTTGGCTATTAACATTGGCAGGAGGGATTATCCTTGGTCTAGCGCCGGCTAGTGCCACCTTGATGAGTCTATATGCAGAACATGGTTATAGCTTTCGGGAATACAGTTTGAAGGAGGCGTGGTCTCTTTATAAGCAAAATTTCGTCTCAAGCAACCTGATTTTCTATAGCTTTTTAGGGGTGGATCTAGTTTTGGTCTATGGCCTGTATCTCTTGGTTCAATTGCCTCATCAGACTATTATTCATTTGATTGCGACCTTTTTGAATGTCCTAGTAGTTGCCCTGATCTTTTTGGCTTATACAGTATCTTTGAAATTACAAGTTTATTTTGATTTGTCCTATCGAAATAGTCTCAAACTATCCTTGATTGGCATCTTTATGAGCTTAGCAGCTGTGGCCAAGGTTCTCCTTGGGACAGTGCTACTTGTGGCAATTGGTTACTATATGCCTGCCCTACTTTTCTTTGTAGGAATTGGGATGTGGCATTTCTTTATCAGTGATATGTTGGAACCGATCTATGAAAGTATCCATGAAAAATTGGCGACAAAATAGAATGAAGCAGTTTTGGCTACATACGCTTCTAAGAACCTACAGTTCAGTTATGATGATTATTATTGCGAGTTTTGCAATCTTACTCTCTTACGCTGACTGGGATTCACGGGAAAAGGAAGCTCAAAGAGTAGCCCAACGTGTAACCACTCGAACAGTCGATGAGGTGGAGTATTATTATAGAGAATCAGCCCAACTGGCGCAAGATTTAGTAGCCAATCAAGACCGGATACAAGGGGTTTATAAGTACTTTAGCTTGTCAACTTCTGAGTATTTTTATTGGCTGTTGGAGCACCAAGCAGCTTCGTCAAATTCTATTTCTCTGTATGAAAATATTGATGATCTTTATGTCCAAAATGACTCTATAACGGGTGTTGCAATCGTCTTGCAGGATTTTAAAGAAGTTTATGTTTCAACAAGGGATAAAAGAAGTGGTCATGTCTTGCCAGCTGAAGCCTTTAAACCAGAGGTCAATAGTTTTGGAATTCCAGTTCTGGACCCAGCAACGGATCAATCTATAGGAGTGATTTACATCTCCTTGGATCCAGAAGTTTTATATCATGCCATTGACAATACCCGAGGTCATATTCCGATGGCTGTTACTGTGACATCACCATTTGATACGGAGATTTTTCATATTGGTGAGAGGGTCAATAGGGAACATGAGAACTGGTTTGTTGGTATGACTTCTCATGGATATCAGGTTCAGGTGGCAGTTCCTAAAAACTTTGTTTTACAAGGAACAGTGGCTAGCTCTGCTTTGATTGTAGGCTTGAGCCTTCTCTTTATTGTCATTCTCTATCTGACTTTGAGGAAGACTTTTGCTAATTATCAAAAGCAGGTAGTGGATCTGGTGGATTCCATCCAAGCTATTGCCCAAGGACAAGAAGGTCTTCGCATTGATACGCTTGAAAAGGATCAGGAATTGCTCTTAATCGCAGAGACCACCAATGATATGTTGGATCGCTTGGAAAAGAATATCCATGATATTTATCAGTTAGAGCTTAGTCAAAAAGATGCCAATATGCGAGCCCTGCAAGCTCAAATCAATCCTCATTTTATGTATAATACGCTGGAATTTTTACGTATGTACGCAGTCATGCAAAGTCAAGATGAGTTGGCAGATATCATTTATGAGTTCAGTAGTCTCTTGCGTAACAATATTTCTGATGAAAGAGAAACTCTTCTCAAACAGGAATTAGAATTTTGCCGTAAATATAGCTATCTCTGCATGGTTCGCTATCCCAAGTCCATTGCCTATGGTTTCAAGATAGATCCAGAGTTAGAGAATATGAAGATTCCTAAGTTTACCTTACAACCTCTGGTAGAAAACTATTTCGCGCATGGTGTTGACCACAGACGGACAGATAATGTGATTAGCATCAAGGCTCTTAAACAGGATGGTTTTGTGGAAATTTTAGTGGTAGATAATGGCCGTGGTATGTCAGCTGAAAAACTGGCAAGTATTCGAGAAAAATTAAGTCAGAGACATTTTGAACACCAAGCCAGTTACAGTGATCAAAAGCAATCTATCGGGATTGTCAATATCCATGAGCGTTTTGTACTCTATTTTGGGGACCGCTATGCTATTACTATAGAGTCTGCGGAGCAAGCAGGTGTTCAGTATCGTATTACAATTCAAGATGAGTAGAAAGGGAGAAAATGTATAAAGTATTATTAGTAGATGATGAGTACATGGTGACAGAAGGTCTGAAACGTTTGATTCCCTTTGATAAGTGGGATATGGAGGTCGTAGCAACAGCCAGTCATGCCGATGAAGCCCTAGAATATGTTCAGGAAAATCCTGTCGATGTGGTCATTTCCGATGTCAATATGCCCGATAAAACAGGGCTTGATATGATTCGGGAGATGAAAGAAATCTTACCAGATGCAGCCTATATCCTACTCTCAGGTTATCAGGAGTTTGATTATGTAAAAAGAGCAATGAACCTTAGTGTGGTGGACTATTTGGTCAAGCCTGTTGATAAGGTAGAGTTGGGCAATCTGCTGGAGAAGATTGCAGATCAGCTCGGCGAGAGAGGAAAGAAAAGTCAGACCCTCAGTCAAGATTTAGACGAGGCTGGATTTGTTAGTTATCTAGGAGGTAAGGAGAATTGGTGGATAGGCCTATCCAAGGAAAAACAAGGCTCCTTCACCATTCCCTACTATGTCTTGGGTCAAGATTGGCAGATTTTCATTTCTGACCAATCTCTAGATGGTTTAGTCGTTACTCCCTTTGAAGCTCCTTATCAAGAACACTTTGAACGCTGGAAGCTGAATGCTGAGAAAGCCCTCTTTTACGGTTCTGTAAATCTAAAACAGTCTGAGAGTCTCTTTGCCTATTACGAACCGATTTATAGGGTTATCATTCAGGGGAATCTCAATCAAATCGTGGAAGAGTTGAACCTTTTGGAGAAGGTGGTTCTTGAAAATACGCCGCGTGTTCCGATTACCAAACAGCTTTTTATCCAGTTTGTCATGGATGTCTTTCATTTGTTTGAACATCTCAAAGCTGATGATATGACGGACATTGTCAAAACCATTCATGCTATTCAATCCTTCGATGAATTGGTTCCTTATATCAAGGAAACTCTGACTCGATTCTTTGGGCAATATCGAATGAATGAAAATGTGGTTAGTGTGCTAGAAGTTATTGGTCGTGATTATCAGAAAGAACTTTCCCTTAAGGATATCAGTAAGGATCTTTTTATCAATCCTGTCTATCTGGGACAGTTGATTAAGCGAGAAACCAATTCGACCTTCGCAGAGCTTTTAAACAAACAACGCATTAAGGCTGCCCAACAACTTTTGCTTTCAACTAGTGACAGTATTGAAGATATTTGTTATGCTGTTGGTTACAGTAATGTTGGATATTTCTATAAAGTGTTCCGAAAATTGTGCGGAAAATCGCCAAAAGCCTACCGAAAACAGGTAGAAACTACACTATAATATTTGTATCCCTTTACAAAAAGTGCTATAATATCAATAATAACATCAGGAGGTTCTATCATGAAAAAGAAACCGATTTATCTATGGGTCTTGCTAATCTTGTCTGCCCTTATTTCAGCTACGTCTCTGTTTGAACTTTTGAAGCCCTTACCTAGCAAAGAAGTCCTTCGTGCTGCTCAAAAACAAGTTGCAGGGGTCAGTGCTCAGCAGGTAGAAGATAGCATTAATTATAGCTATAGAGTAGCAGAAGCATCTCATTCTATTTTTAATGTTGCCTTGATTGTGCTGTCTGCTATTTTAGTGGTAGTAGCGATTGTCTTCCTTATTCGTAAGAATTTGCAATATGCAAACTATACTTATGTTGGCTATGTTTTGTTAGCTATTATTGGTTCAATTTATACCTATGTGACTTTGCAAGACGCTGTGCAGTTGCTTCAAGATGAGACCATGCGTTTGACAATGAGTATTGGTTCAAAAGCTGTTAGCATTTTCTATATCGTCATCAATATTCTCTTCCTAGCCCTTGTCTTCTATAAGATGTGGCGTCAGCAGAAAGCCTTGGCAGAAGAAGAAACAGAAGAACTTGCTTAAGTATTGACAAAAAAGAACTATCAAGATACAATCTTGGTAGTTCTTTTTCGATTAAAAATAAAATCATGGAGGAAAATATGAAGACAATTTCTTTAGTTTATATTAGTTTGAGTGGCAATACTGAGAGTTTTGTGACGCGCTTGAAAGATTATCTCTTGTCCCAGTACGAGGGAATAGAGGTTCAAAAGATTCATATCAAGGATTTGGTCAAAGAAGGCCAAGATTTCTATGAAATGGATCATCCTTATGTCACTTTTTTGCCGACCTACCTAGAAGGTGGAAATGGCGTGGACAACGGAGATGTTGAGATTTTGACGACACCCGTTGGGGATTTTATCGCCTATGGTGACAATGCTAGTAAGTGTTTTGGTGTGGTTGGTTCAGGAAATCGTAACTTTAATAACCAATACTGCCTGACAGCCAAGCAATACAGTCAACGCTTTGGTTTCCCTGTATTGACCGATTTTGAAATGCGAGGCATGCTTGGAGATATCAAACGTGTCGCAGCTATTATCGCAGATTTGTATGAGTTGGAAAGTTAAGCTGAAACCAATCTTTCAATCATTAGAAGAAAGAACTTATTATATCCCCCTCTATAGCAGAGATGAAAATTACCTATAAAATTTTTAATATAAATGTTATTTGCTATAGTTGGAAGATAAAAATTATGCCCTAAAAAAACCGAGAAGCTTTCTTCTCGGTTTTTGATTATTTCAATTGATCTGTAATGTCTTTTGATAGCAACATTCCTAGATGATAAGTTTTATTGATGTAAGCAATGACATCATTGATGTTTTCAGTCGTGTGAATTTTCTCTTTGATGTCAGACCTAAATGTTTCATCCTTTAAAAGTTGTTCTTGGTAGAGTTTTTGCAGTCTCTCCTTCTCGTACTTATTAAGCAGAAAAAGGAAAACCAAGCTAATCACAACGAGGATATAAGCATATTGGCTCATAGGATATCTCCCTGTATGATAAAGAAGTAGTAGTGAGTAGATTGAATTAGTTTAGTGAAGCGATTAGGCAAATCACCATAGTTGCGACGTCATGGTCTCTAAATCGATTATATTTAGGGGCCATGACTAGTGAAGCACCTAGCCAAATACCTGATAGGATTTGGCATTCGTTACTTAGACTACTTTATAATAAAGTGATTAAAAGATTACGACATGAGCCTAACCAAATCGATATTATTTGGTTAGGTGAATTAGTGAGGTGTTTAGGCAAGTGTCTTTCTTTACTAGTGAAGCAGTTAGCTAGTCCGCATATAAGCGGCTAGCGTCTAACAATTAGGAACTTTAGTTCCAATTGTTAGAACTGAATCACATCTTCTCTGGTGCTTCTACTCCAAGCAAGCGAAGTGCTTCTTTGAGAACGACTGCGGTTGCGTAGCTAAGGGCTAGACGGCTGTCGCGTTCTGGGCTTTCATCCAAGATACGCGTGTGTGCATAGTACTTGTTAAAGGCTTGAGCTAGGCTAATTGCAAATTTAGCAATGATAGAAGGTTCAAAGTTATCTGCCGCACGGTTGATAATACGTGGAAAGTCTTGGATGAGTTTGATGATTTCCCAACTTTCAGCATCATTCAAGCTATAGTTGCCAGCTGTTTCGGGTTTAAAATCTGCTTTACGTAAGATCGATTGGATACGAGCGTAGGCATATTGTACATAAGGTCCAGTTTCACCTTCGAAGGATACCATAGCCTCTAGGTCGAAGTCGTATCCATTTGTACGGTCGGTTTTGAGGTCATAGAATTTAATGGCTCCAACACCAACAGCATGCGCTACCTGGTCTTTGTTTTCTAGTTCAGGATTTTTAGCCTCGATTTGGGTCTTGGCACGGCTAACAGCCTCTGCAACAGTAGGCTCTAGTAAGATGACATTCCCTTTACGAGTAGAGAGTTTTTTCCCTTCTTTTGTAACCAAACCAAAAGGAACGTGGGTAATGTCGTCACTCCAATCGTAGCCCATTTCTTGCAAGACGGCTTTGAGTTGTTTAAAGTGGACAGATTGTTCTTGGCCAACGACATAGATAGATTTGGCAAATTGGTATTCATTTTTACGGTAAAGGGCTGCAGCCAAGTCACGTGTGATATAGAGAGTTGCACCATCCGATTTCTTGATAAGGGCTGGATGTTCAATTCCATATTTCTCAAGATTCACAACTTGGGCACCTTCTGACTCAACAAGAAGGCCTTTTTCAGAAAGAATGTCTACGACTGCATCCATCTTATCGTTATAGAAGGCTTCTCCGTTATAGCTGTCAAATTCAACCTGCAATTCATTGTAAAGGCGGTTAAATTCCACTAAACTTTCATCACGGAACCATTGCCAAAGAGCGAGAGCTTCCTCATCTCCATCCTCCAGTTTACGGAACCATTCGCGTGCTTCTTCATCCAAGCTAGGATCTTTTTCAGCTTCAGCATTGATGCGAACGTAGAGTTTAAGAAGTTCATCGATTGGATGCGCTTTAACGGCTTCCTCATTTCCCCATTTCTTGTAGGCAACGATCAACATTCCAAACTGTTTGCCCCAGTCTCCCAAATGGTTGACCTTGACCGTTTGATAGCCGATCTTTTGGAAAATATGTGACAAGCTATCTCCGATAACCGTTGAGCGCAGGTGACCAATAGAGAATGGTTTTGCGATATTAGGACTAGACATGTCGATAACGATATTTTCTTTCTTGCCAATGGTTTGGTCGGCATAGTGTTCTTTTTCAGTGATAACAGCTTGCAATACTTGAGCAGAAATGGCAGATTTATCAAGGAAAAAGTTGACGTAAGGTCCTGTTGCAACAACTTTTTCAAAGGCTTGGCTGTTAATTTTTTCAGCCAGTTCAGCCGCAATTATTTGAGGTGCTTTACGTTCGACTTTTGCAAGTGAAAAAGCAGGGAAAGCGATGTCTCCCATTTCTGAGTTTTTAGGGGTTTCCAGTAAATTTAAAATAGCCTCTTGGTCTAGGCTATCAATGATGCTAGCCAACTCGCTAGCAATCAATTCTTTTGTATTCATTAAGAGCTCCTTTTTGGACTTTTCTACTATTTTATCACAATTTTAAAGAAAGAAGAAAAAATTTTTGAAATCTCCTGTTTTTCTGGTATAATATAGTTATAAAATTAGTTATAAATATTCATATAAGAGGATTTTATGAGAAAAAGAGATCGTCATCAGTTAATAAAAAAAATGATTACTGAGGAGAAATTAAGTACACAAAAAGAAATTCAAGATCGGTTGGAGGCGCATAATGTTTTTGTGACGCAGACAACCCTGTCTCGTGATTTGCGCGAAATCGGCTTGACCAAGGTCAAGAAAAATGATATGGTGTATTATGTACTAGCAAATGAGACAGAAAAGATTGATTTGGTGGAATTTTTGTCTCATCATTTAGAAGGTGTTGCAAGAGCAGAGTTTACCTTGGTACTTCATACCAAATTGGGAGAAGCCTCTGTTTTGGCAAATATTGTAGATGCAAACAAGGATGAATGGATTTTAGGAACAGTTGCTGGTGCCAATACCTTATTGGTCATTTGTCGAGACCAGCACGTTGCCAAACTCATGGAAGATCGTTTGCTAGATTTGATGAAAGATAAGTAAGGTCTTGAGAGTTGCTCTCAAGACTTATTTTTGACAAGGAGAGACGGAAAATGGCGACAGAAAAGCTATCACCCGGCATGCAACAGTATGTGGATATTAAAAAGCAATATCCAGATGCTTTTTTGCTCTTTCGTATGGGTGATTTTTATGAATTATTTTATGAGGATGCGGTCAATGCTGCGCAGATTCTGGAAATTTCCTTAACGAGTCGCAACAAGAATGCCGACAATCCGATTCCTATGGCGGGTGTCCCCTATCATTCTGCCCAGCAGTACATTGATGTCTTGGTTGAGCAGGGTTATAAGGTAGCTATCGCAGAGCAGATGGAAGATCCTAAACAAGCAGTTGGGGTTGTGAAACGAGAGGTTGTTCAGGTCATTACGCCAGGGACAGTGGTCGATAGCAGTAAGCCGGACAGTCAGAACAATTTCTTGGTTGCTATAGACCGTGAGGACAATCAGTTTGGTCTAGCTTATATGGACCTAGTGACGGGTGACTTTTATGTGACAGGTCTTTTGGATTTCACGTTGGTTTGTGGGGAAATCCGTAACCTCAAGGCTCGAGAAGTGGTGTTGGGTTATGACTTGTCCGAGGAAGAAGAACAAATCCTTAGCCGTCAGATGAATCTGGTGCTTTCCTATGAAAAAGAAGGTTTTGAAGACCTTCATTTACTGGATTCACGATTGGCACCTGTGGAGCAAGCGGCATCTAGTAAGCTACTCCAGTATGTTCATCGGACCCAGATGAGGGAATTGAACCACCTCAAGCCTGTTATCCGCTATGAAATCAAGGATTTCTTGCAGATGGATTATGCGACCAAGGCTAGTCTGGATTTGGTTGAGAATGCTCGCTCGGGTAAGAAGCAGGGCAGTCTTTTCTGGCTTTTGGATGAAACCAAAACAGCTATGGGAATGCGTCTCTTGCGGTCTTGGATTCATCGCCCCTTGATTGATAAGGAACGAATTGTCCAACGCCAAGAAGTTGTGCAGGTCTTTCTCGACCATTTCTTTGAGCGTAGTGATTTGACAGACAGTCTCAAGGGTGTTTATGACATTGAGCGCTTGGCTAGTCGTGTTTCTTTTGGTAAAACCAATCCCAAGGATCTCTTGCAGTTGGCGACTACCTTGTCTAGTGTGCCACGGATTCGTGCGATTTTAGAAGGGATGGAGCAACCTGCTCTAGCTTATCTTATAGAACAACTGGATGGAATCCCTGAGTTGGAGAGTTTGATTAGCGCAGCGATTGCTCCTGAAGCTCCTCATGTGATTACAGAAGGTGGCATTATCCGCACTGGATTTGATGAGACTTTAGACAAGTACCGTCGCGTTCTCAGAGAAGGGACTGGCTGGATTGCTGAAATTGAATCAAAGGAGCGAGAAAACTCTGGCATCAGCACGCTCAAGATTGACTACAATAAAAAGGATGGCTACTATTTCCATGTGACCAATTCACAACTGGGGAATGTGCCAGCCCATTTTTTCCGCAAGGCGACGCTGAAAAACTCAGAACGTTTTGGAACCGAAGAATTAGCTCGTATCGAGGGAGATATGCTGGAGGCGCGTGAGAAGTCAGCTAACCTAGAGTATGAAATTTTTATGCGCATTCGTGAAGAGGTCAGCAAGTACATCCAACGTTTACAAGCTCTAGCCCAAGGAATTGCGACAGTTGATGTCTTACAGAGTCTAGCAGTTGTGGCCGAAACCCAGCATTTGATTCGACCAGAGTTTGGAGATGATTCGCGAATTGATATCCAGAAAGGGCGCCATGCTGTCGTTGAAAAGGTCATGGGGGCTCAGACCTATATTCCAAATACGATTCAGATGGCAGAAGATACCAGTATTCAACTGATTACAGGGCCCAACATGAGCGGGAAGTCAACCTACATGCGTCAGTTAGCCATGACGGCGATTATGGCCCAGATGGGTTCCTATGTACCTGCTGAAAGCGCCTATTTGCCGATTTTTGATGCAATCTTTACCCGTATCGGAGCAGCAGATGACTTGGTTTCAGGTCAGTCAACCTTTATGGTGGAGATGATGGAGGCCAACAATGCCATTTCGCATGCGACCAAGAACTCCTTGATTCTTTTTGATGAGTTAGGTCGTGGAACTGCAACTTATGACGGGATGGCTCTTGCCCAGTCCATCATCGAATACATCCATGAGCACATTGGAGCCAAGACCCTCTTTGCCACCCACTACCATGAGTTGACCAGTCTGGAGTCCAGCTTGGAGCATTTGGTCAATGTCCACGTGGCAACCTTAGAGCAGGATGGGCAGGTTACCTTCCTTCATAAGATTGAACCAGGCCCAGCTGACAAATCCTACGGTATTCATGTGGCCAAGATTGCTGGTTTGCCAGCAGACCTTTTAGCAAGGGCGGATAAGATTTTGACCCAACTAGAGAGTCAAGGGCAAGAAAGTCCTGCTCCAATGAGACAAACAAGTGCTGTCACTGAACAGATTTCTCTCTTTGATACGGCAGAAGAGCATCCTATCCTAGCAGAATTAGCTAAACTAGATATTTACAATATGACACCTATGCAGGCTATGAACGTCTTGGTTGAGTTAAAACAAAAACTATAAAAATAATCCCACTCACAAATGCATGAGTGGGATTATTTTTATTACTTTCTATGCTTCAAGAGTTGATTGATATGGTCCACTTTTTTAGCTTCTCTTTTATAGAGAATAGCCCAAATGATGAGGTAGACAATCGCAAACTCGATAATGAGTTGGAGATAGAAGATCCAGTGAAAAGGAAACCAACCTGCCAGAGTTGCTAGTGGGATAAAGCCAGCCAGCATGAGGAAGAAATGGGTCATAGTTGCACGGAGCAAGCTCCAGTCACGGCTGAATAAGCGGTTGCCAAAGTTGAAGAGAATACCGATAGCTGCCCAAATAAGTGTGCAGTAGAGCAAGACCAGGGCACCGTGAACCTGATGCTGAGCCATCACTTGGCCGATGATAGAGTAGGGGTTTAGTGGTGCGTAGGTATTTGGTGCATAAATGAGTGAAAAGATGATAGAGAGGATGAGACCGATGAGTACACCAGCAGTTGCGTCGTGGAAGATTTGTTTTTTCATAGTTCTAATTTCTCCTTGATGGTTTTTAGGTAACGGCGTGAAGAGTAGGTGAAGCTTTCGTTTTTCAAGAAAATTTCTACCAGACCGTTTGGGGTTAGCTTGAGATGAGAGATGGAGTTGATATTGATGATTTCTGATTGGGAAATTTGGATAAAATTGCTTGGCAAGAGTTCAAGAACTTGATAGAGTCGCAAATCAATGTTGTAGGTCTGACTCGCAGTTTCTGCTAGAACCTTCCGATTCTCGATATAGAAGCGTTGTATCTTACCAATCTTAACGAGATAGACCTGATCATCAATCTTTCCTTTGATTGTTTCTTTTTGGTCCAGATTTTCTGCGAACTCGATGACTTTCTGGATTTTATCGGTTTCTTGAGGTGCTTGGACAATCAGCTTTTCCTCCTTGTAAGTTTCACTAATCTGTAGTTCTACTTTCATAAATTTCTCTCCTTGTTTTTCATACAAAATTAATCTCACTTCTTGTACATCTTTATTAATACTCTTCAAAAATCAAATTCAAACCACGTCAGCGTCGTCTTGCCGTACTAAAGTACTGTCTGCGCCTAGCTTTCTAGTTTGCTCTTTGATTTTTATTGAGTATACCACTATTTTATTCCCCCTGGCAAGGGACTTTGTCTATGTGGAGGGATTTGGTTCCTATGTGGTGGAGCTTTTCTGTCCTATCTGAAATATGGTATAATAGCACTAATCAATTTCTAGGAAAATAGATACAGAAAGGGGCTGAAGGATGTCTCATATTATTGAATTGCCAGAGGTGCTGGCAAACCAGATCGCGGCTGGAGAGGTCATTGAGCGTCCAGCTAGTGTTGTTAAGGAGCTGGTAGAAAATGCTATTGACGCGGGCTCTAGTCAGATTATCATTGAGATTGAGGAAGCTGGTCTCAAGAAAATCCAAATCACAGATAATGGTCATGGAATTGTCCACGATGAGGTGGAGTTGGCCCTGCGTCGTCATGCGACCAGTAAGATAAAAAATCAAGCAGACCTCTTTCGAATTCGGACGCTTGGTTTTCGTGGTGAAGCCCTACCTTCTATAGCTTCTGTTAGTGTCTTAACTCTGTTGACAGCAGTTGAGGGTGCAAGTCACGGAACCAAGTTAGTCGCGCGTGGGGGAGAAGTTGAAGAAGTCGTTCCAGCGACTAGTCCTGTGGGGACCAAGGTTTGTGTGGAGGACCTCTTTTTCAACACACCTGCCCGCCTCAAGTATATGAAGAGCCAGCAAGCAGAGCTGTCTCATATCATTGATATTGTCAATCGTCTGGGTTTGGCCCATCCTGAGATTTCTTTCAGCTTGATTAGTGATGGCAAGGAAATGACGCGGACAGCTGGGACTGGTCAACTGCGCCAAGCTATCGCCGGGATTTATGGTTTAGCGAGTGCCAAGAAGATGATTGAAATTGAGAATTCTGACCTAGATTTCGAAATTTCAGGCTTTGTTTCCCTGCCTGAGTTGACTCGGGCTAATCGTAACTATATCAGTCTCTTTATCAATGGCCGTTATATCAAGAACTTCCTGCTCAATCGTGCAATTCTTGACGGTTATGGTAGTAAGCTCATGGTGGGCCGTTTTCCACTGGCTGTCATTCACATCCATATTGACCCTTATCTGGCGGATGTCAATGTGCATCCGACCAAGCAAGAGGTGCGGATTTCCAAGGAAAAAGAACTGATGACCCTGGTTTCAGAAGCTATTTCTAATAGTCTCAAGGAGCAAACCTTGATACCAGATGCCTTGGAAAATCTTGCCAAATCGACTGTGCGCAATCGTCAAAAGGTGGAGCAGACCATTCTCCCACTCAAAGAAAATACGCTCTACTATGAAAAGACAGAGGCAACTAGACCTAGCCAAGCTGAGGTGGCTGATTATCAGATAGAATTAACTGAGGAAGGGCAGGATTTAACCCTGTTTGCCAAGGAAACCTTGGACCAATTGACTAAGCCAGCAAAACTGCATTTTGCAGAGAGAAAGCCTGCTAATTATGACCAATTAGACCATCCAGAGTTAGATTTGGCCAGTTTGGATAAGGCTTATGACAAGCTGGAGCGAGAAGAATCTTCAAGTTTCCCAGAGTTGGAATTTTTCGGGCAAATGCATGGGACTTATCTCTTTGCTCAAGGGCGAGATGGGCTCTACATCATAGACCAACATGCGGCGCAGGAACGGGTTAAGTACGAGGAGTACCGTGAAAGCATTGGTAATGTTGACCAGAGCCAGCAGCAACTCCTAGTGCCCTATATCTTTGAATTTCCAGAGGATGATGCCCTGCGTCTCAAGGAAAGAATGCCTCTTTTGGAGGAAGTGGGCGTCTTTCTAGCAGAGTATGGAGAGAATCAATTTATCCTGCGTGAACATCCTATTTGGATGGCAGAAGAAGAGATTGAATCAGGTATCTATGAAATGTGCGACATGCTCCTTTTGACCAAGGAAGTTTCTATCAAGAAATACCGAGCAGAGTTGGCTATTATGATGTCCTGCAAGCGGTCTATCAAGGCCAACCATCGTATCGATGACCATTCGGCTAGACAGCTCCTCTATCAACTTTCTCAATGTGACAATCCCTATAACTGTCCCCATGGACGTCCCGTTTTGGTGCATTTTACCAAGTCGGATATGGAAAAGATGTTCCGACGTATTCAGGAAAATCATACCAGTCTCCGTGAGTTGGGGAAATATTAAACTAAAAGGAAAACTATGTACGAATATTTAAAAGGAATCATTACCAAAATCACTGCCAAATACATTGTTCTTGAAACCAATGGTATCGGTTATATCCTGCATGTGGCCAATCCCTATGCTTATTCAGGTCAGGTGAATCAAGAAGCTCAGATCTATGTGCATCAAGTCATCCGTGAGGATGCTCATCTGCTTTATGGATTTCGCTCAGAAGACGAGAAAAAGCTCTTTCTCAGTCTGATTTCGGTCTCTGGGATTGGTCCTGTGTCAGCTCTTGCTATTATCGCTGCTGATGACAATGCTGGCCTTGTTCAAGCCATTGAAACCAAGAATATCACCTACTTGACCAAGTTCCCTAAAATTGGCAAGAAAACAGCCCAGCAGATGGTGCTGGACTTGGAAGGCAAGGTAGTAGTTGCAGGAGATGACCTTCCTGCCAAGGTCGCAGTGCAAGCTAGCGCTGAAAACCAAGAATTGGAAGAAGCTATGGAAGCCATGTTGGCACTGGGCTACAAGGCAACTGAGCTCAAGAAAATCAAGAAATTCTTTGAAGGAACGACAGATACAGCTGAGAACTACATCAAGTCGGCCCTTAAAATGTTGGTCAAATAGGAGCAGAGCATGACAAAACGTTGTTCGTGGGTCAAGATGACCAATCCGCTCTACATTGCCTATCATGATGAGGAGTGGGGGAAGCCTCTCCATGATGACCAAGCATTGTTTGAGTTGTTGTGTATGGAAACTTATCAGGCAGGCCTGTCTTGGGAAACGGTACTCAACAAACGCCAAGCTTTCCGAGAAGCCTTTCATGGCTATCAAATTCAAGCGGTCGCAGAGATGACCGACACCGAACTGGAAGGCTTGCTGGAGAATCCAGCCATCATCCGAAATCGTGCCAAGCTCTTTGCTACGCGTGCCAACGCTCAAGCATTTTTACGATTGCAGGCAGAATATGGCTCTTTTGATGCCTATCTTTGGTCTTTTGTTGAGGGGAAAACCATCGTTAACGATGTTCCCGATTATCGCCAAGCCCCAGCTAAAACCGCTTTGTCTGAGAAATTAGCCAAAGATCTCAAAAAACGAGGTTTCAAGTTCACAGGCCCAGTCGTTGTCTTCTCTTTTCTACAGGCTGCAGGGCTGGTTGATAACCACGAGAATGGTTGTGAGTGGAAAAGCGGAAGTTAGTGTGTACAGGTAACTAGCATATCTGAGAATATAGAAAAAAGCTGAGAAATTTTTCCCAGCTTTTTATATATACTAGTATATTTGTTAGAGTGAAGTCAGAAAAGTGATTCCACCTAAAATAACACCAGCTGAATTTGGAATGATTAGTATCCAATCCTTCTTAGGTTCCTTTGTCCATCCATAAGTAACCCAGATTAAGCAAGATATTGCAGCTGATAAAGGTTGAAATGGTTGAGCTTTATTTCCCTGTAAATTAGCGATAATCTGAGGTATGTAGGCAATAAATACTATAATTCCAATAAAGGCACCAATAGAACCTACGATTCGATTAATTTTTTGTTTTGTCATATACATCTCCTTCAAAAGTATATCATAGAAATTAGCGAAATGCAATAAATTCAGATACAAATTGTAACGAAAACCAATACAAAAGCACAAAAATAGAGAAACTATTTATTTTTTGTTATAGTCAAAGCGAATGATTTGCTCCTTTGCATCTACATGGGCGTGAACTCCGAAGGGGACAATGGCTCTTGGAGTTGCGTGGCCGACATTCAAATTATAGACAATCGGGATATTGCTATCAATGATATCCAATAGTGCGTCTTTATAGTCGTCATAGAAAGTTTCATCCATAGGTTTTCCGACCAAGAGTCCACTGATGACTTCGAATATGCCAGTGTCCTTTAAAGTCTGCAACATCTTTTTGAAATCTTCTGGCTCAGGCTTTTCTTCGCTTGTCTCTAGCAAGAGGATCTTTCCTTCCCAGTCTGACAAGTCAGGGAAAAGTTTGTATTTTTGGCAGAGCTCCGTGCTGTCTGCGTATCGAGAGTTGTCAAAGATATCGTAGAGAGATTCGAGACAACCACCGAGGATTTCCCCTTCGAATTGGGCATTTCCTTGTAACAAGTCAAAACCAGTATTTGTATGATAGATACGAGGTGTCCCTAGGGCCTTGGGACTGAAGTCAGTTCGTTCCTCATACCAAACGTCACTAGGGCGGATTTCTGAGATTTTCCCCGTTTCGATCAATTCTTTAAAGTAGTGAAAGCTATAGGGCAACATCTCCTTGTCCAATTCACAAATGTCTGCTAAAAAGGATTGACCATAAAAAGTTTTAACACCTAGTTTATGCAACATGAGATGGTTCATGGTTGTATCTGAGAAGCCAAGAAAAATCTTTTGTTTGATAACCTTTTGGAGTTGGTCATTTTCAAAAAGATAAGGTAGTAAGCGATAGGTATCGTCTCCACCGATGGCACATAGGATCATATCGATGCTATCATCAGAAAAGGCATGAATCAAATCCTCTGCACGAGCTTCAGGATGGTCCTTGATAAAGTCTAAGCCTTTTAGCGAATGGGGCAAAAAGATAGGATTGAGTCCCAAGTCCTTGAGACGTTGGACACCCAAGTCCACTTCGTGTTTGACAAAGTCCTCTCCGATAATGCCACTAGATAAACTAACAATACCAATAGTAGAAATCATATTTTATCCTCCTAGAAATAGATTGAGCCTATTTTATCACAAAAAGATTAGATAGAGCTATGTGGGATGTCAGAAGAATGCTTTTAAATCAAGAAAGTAAGTGAAAAAGCAACCGCACCTGCAGTTGCTTTTATCATTCTTCTTAATAGCGTGTTGGTCCTGCACTTGCGCTGCGGATGTTCAAGTGTTTCTTGAGATAGAAGCGAAGGGCTAGGAGGGCTGCTCCGATAATAGCCAGTGGCAATGGAGCAAGTACTGGGTTAAGGCTAGCTGGTAGGAAGCTTGTTGCAAAGAAGACAAGCAACCAAAGGAACATAGAAGCTAGGATAACTAGAACAGATTTCCAGAAAGGTGGACGTTGACTGCGGTCCATATCTGGTCCATAGTATTGGTAAACAAAGTAGTACATCAAGTAGAAGGCAAATCCACCAACAAGTCCAACTAATAGGAGGGTAATCAAACCGTAACCGATAGCTTGATCTGCTGAGAAGAAGGTTGTGAGGGCGCTGACGAGGGCAAAGAGGCTAGTGATGAAAAGAGCTGAATCCATAATCATCAGTTTTGGATCATCATTTTCTTTTGGATGCTCTTTTTCATATTGTTCCTTGACAGTGAAACTATGAGCCCAATGAGTTGGCGCGCCATAGAGGGAACGAGCAGTCGTACCCTTGGCTTGCTCTTCAAGGATTTTGGGAATGACTTCCTCAAAAATAGCCTTGATTTCAGCGTCTGTTTTTCCATCTTTGATGAATTGTTGGGTAGCGATATGGATAAACTCTTGGTTTTTCTTTGTTAATTTTTGTAGATCAATCTGAGACATAGGAACTCCTCTTAGAACCATTTTTTATGGATGAGATAGAGAGTGAGCGAGACACTCATAGCAAAGGCGATAAAGACGATTAACCAGAAGGCATTTGGCTCGCCGTTTAGGGGGATTTCATTATCCTTAAAGTTCATCCCGTAGGCAGAAAAGACCATGGTTGGGATGGACATGACGATGGTCACAAGGGCCAAGGTTTTCATGATGTTGTTCTGGTTGTTAGAAATGATAGAGGCGAAGGTCTCTGTCATAGAGTGCAAGACGTTTCCATAAATGTCTGCCATCTCGATGGCCTGTTGGGTTTCAATCAGGGTATCTTCAAGCAGGTCTTCGTCCTCAAGGTATTTCTTGATATTGCTGGTTGAGCTGGTCAATTTCTTAATCACGCGCTCATTTGTTTTGAGGGAAGCCTTGAAATAGACGATAGTTTTTTCCAATTCCATGAGCTCAATCAATTCTTCATTACGAGTTGATTGATGCAGTTGACTTTCGATTTGTTCACTCTTACGGTCAATCGAACGAAGGGCTGTTAGGTAAAGCTCTGCATTGCGATAGAGAATCTGAAAGATAAAACGTGAACGCATGAAGGTGTAGAAATTACGCAAGCGACGGTTGATAAAGACATCGAGGACTGGTAATGGTTCCAAACACGTAGTGATAATGGTTTCCTCAGTGATGATAATACCAAGCGGGATGGTGACGTAGTAGGTGCGGTTATTTCTTTCCTCTGTGACTGGCACGTCTACGATAATCAGGGTGTACTCGTCTTCAATGGTAATACGAGACATTTCTTCCGCATCGAGCGGTGCTCGAAGGTCGGCAATATCGATATCGAAGGCGTTAGCGATTTCGAGTGATTCATTTTGAGTCGGATTGACGAGATTGATCCAAGTACCCGGTTCAAGCGTATCGATCTCTTTAAATTCAGTTGTTGTAGAGAGAAAAACTTGTTTCATATCCCTTATCCTTTCTCATTTTTCAGATTTTTTCACACCGTACTATTATACTACAAAATCGGCCTTTTGGGTAATAGAATCTCACTTTTTTTGGTATAATGGTAAGCAATAATGGACTAGAAAGAACAAAGATGCAAGATAAAATTGTCATTCATGGGGCGCGTGCCCATAATTTAAAAAATATTGATGTGGAGATTCCGCGAGACAAGTTGGTTGTCGTGACCGGTTTGTCAGGTTCAGGGAAATCCAGTCTGGCCTTTGATACCCTCTATGCGGAGGGACAACGTCGCTATGTGGAGAGTTTGTCAGCCTATGCTCGTCAGTTCTTGGGGAATATGGAGAAGCCTGATGTAGATGCCATTGATGGCCTCAGCCCAGCTATTTCCATCGATCAGAAAACGACTAGCAAAAATCCTCGCTCGACGGTGGGAACCACGACTGAAATCAATGACTATCTGCGTCTCCTCTACGCGCGTGTGGGGACGCCTTACTGTATCAACGGGCATGGGGCTATCAAGGCTTCTTCTGTGGAGCAAATTGTGGATAAGGTTTTAGAATTGCCTGAACGCCAGCGCTTGCAGATTTTGGCCCCTGTCATCCGCAAGAAAAAAGGACAGCACAAGAGCGTTATTGAAAAGATTCAGAAAGACGGTTATGTCCGTGTCCGTGTGGATGGGGAAGTATATGATGTGACCGAAGTGCCAGAGTTGTCTAAGAGCAAGCAACACAATATTGATGTCGTGGTTGACCGTATTGTCATCAAGGAGGGTATTCGTAGTCGTCTCTTTGATTCCATTGAGGCTGCCCTTCGTATTGCAGAAGGTTATGTCATTATAGACACTATGGACGACTCTGAGTTGTTGTTTTCTGAGCATTATGCCTGTCCAGTTTGTGGTTTTACTGTCCCAGAGTTAGAACCTCGACTCTTCTCCTTCAATGCTCCTTTTGGCTCTTGTAGTGAGTGTGACGGCTTGGGAATCAAGCTGGAGGTGGATACTGATTTGGTAGTACCAGATGCCAGTAAAACCTTACGTGAGGGAGCCTTGGCTCCTTGGAATCCTATCTCATCTAACTACTATCCAAACATGCTAGAGCAGGCTATGACAGCTTTTGGAGTGGATATGGATAAGACTTTTGAGGACTTGTCAGAAGAAGACAAGAACTTGATTTTCTACGGCTCAGATGGCAAGGAATTCCATTTCCATTATGAGAATGAATTTGGTGGCGTGCGCGATATCGATATTCCTTTTGAGGGAGTTGTCAATAATATCAAGCGTCGTTATCACGAGACAAACAGCGACTACACTCGCACCCAGATGCGCCTCTACATGAATGAGCTGACCTGCGGAACCTGTCACGGCTATCGCCTCAATGACCAGGCCTTGTCTGTCCGTGTGGGTAGTGAGCAAGGGCCACATATCGGAGAAATTTCAGACCTGTCTATCGCAGACCACTTGGACTTGGTAAGCCAGTTAACCTTGTCTGAAAATGAAGCCATCATTGCTCGCCCTATTCTCAAGGAAATCAAGGACCGTTTGACCTTCCTTAATAACGTGGGTCTTAACTATCTGACCCTGTCTCGTTCAGCAGGAACCCTTTCAGGTGGGGAGAGCCAGCGTATTCGTTTGGCAACCCAGATTGGCTCCAACTTATCAGGTGTCCTTTATATCCTGGATGAGCCGTCAATCGGTCTCCACCAGAGGGACAATGACCGCCTGATTGCCAGTCTCAAAAAGATGCGTGACTTGGGCAATACTCTTATCGTGGTGGAACACGATGAAGATACCATGCGTGAGGCGGATTATCTGATTGACGTTGGTCCCGGTGCAGGTGTTTTTGGTGGGGAAATTGTTGCGGCAGGTACGCCTAAACAGGTGGCTCGCAACAGCAAGTCTATCACAGGCCAGTACTTGTCAGGCAAACGTGCCATTCCAGTGCCAGAAGAGCGACGTGTCGGAAATGGTCGTTTTATCGAAGTGATAGGAGCGTGTGAGAACAATTTGCAAAATGTTACTGCTCGCTTCCCACTAGGAAAATTTATCGCAGTGACAGGTGTGTCGGGCTCAGGGAAATCAACCTTAATCAACAGCATCCTCAAAAAAGCTATTGCCCAGAAGCTCAACCGTAATTCAGACAAACCTGGTAAATTTAAGACTATTACAGGGATTGAGCATGTTGATCGTTTGATTGACATTGACCAGAGTCCTATAGGACGAACGCCAAGGTCTAACCCTGCTACCTATACGGGAGTTTTTGACGATATACGTGACCTCTTTGCTCAGACTAATGAAGCCAAGATTCGAGGCTACAAGAAGGGGCGTTTCAGTTTCAATGTCAAGGGTGGTCGCTGTGAAGCCTGCTCAGGTGACGGGATTATCAAGATTGAGATGCACTTCTTGCCAGATGTTTATGTAGCTTGTGAAGTCTGCCACGGAACCCGCTACAATAGTGAAACCCTAGAAGTTCACTACAAGGAAAAGAATATCTCACAAGTCTTGGATATGACCGTTAACGATGCGGTAGAATTCTTCCAACACATTCCAAAGATTCAACGCAAACTTCAGACCATCAAGGATGTGGGACTGGGATATGTAACGCTAGGACAACCAGCTACAACCCTTTCTGGGGGAGAAGCCCAGCGTATGAAGCTGGCTAGTGAACTCCACAAACGATCGACAGGAAAATCTTTCTACATTCTGGATGAGCCGACAACAGGTCTTCATACCGAGGATATCGCTCGCTTGCTCAAGGTTTTAGCTCGCTTTGTAGACGATGGCAATACAGTCCTTGTTATCGAGCACAATCTAGACGTTATCAAGACAGCAGACCATATTATTGACTTGGGACCTGAGGGCGGTGTCGGTGGTGGAACCATCATCGCGACAGGAACTCCAGAAGAAGTAGCGGCCAACGAAACCAGCTACACAGGACACTATTTGAAAGGAAAGTTACATCATGAATAAACGCGTACAAGCATTTCTGGCTAAAATGCAAGAAAAAGAACTAGATGGCATTATCATCAATAACCTTAAAAACGTCTATTATTTGACGGGTTTTTGGGGCTCAAACGGAACAGTCTTTATCAGCCGTGATCGTCAGGTCTTGGTGACGGACTCTCGCTATATTATCGCAGCTAAGCAAGAAACCAGTGGGGTTGAGATTGTGGCTGACCGTGATGAATTGGCTGTCATTGCAGGAATTGTTAAGGACATGGGCTTGTCTCGAATCGGTTTTGAGGACGAGATTTCAGTGTCTTATTATCACCGTATGCAGGCAACCTTTGAAGGAATTGACTTGCTTCCACAAACTCAGTTTGTCGAAGGTCTTCGAATGATTAAGGATGAGGCGGAGATTGCAGCTATTCGCAAGGCTTGTTCTATCTCAGACCAAGCTTTCCGCGATGCGCTTGATTTTATTAAACCAGGAAAGACTGAGATTGAGATTGCCAACTTCCTTGACTTCCGCATGCGTGAGTTGGGAGCATCTGGCTTGTCTTTTGACACCATTCTAGCTAGCGGTATCAATTCTTCTAAACCCCATGCCCATCCTATGCCTAAACCAGTTGAGCTAGGAGAAGCCATTACAATGGACTTTGGTTGCCTTTATGACCACTATGTCAGTGATATGACACGGACTATCTATCTAGGGCATGTCAGCGATGAGCAGGCGGAGATTTACAATACGGTTCTCAAAGCCAACCAAGCCTTGATTGACCAGGCTAAGGCAGGATTAAGTTTCCGAGACTTTGACAAAATTCCTCGTGATATTATCATTGAGGCAGGTTATGGCGACTACTTTACTCACGGTATCGGACACGGTATTGGACTGGATATTCATGAGGAACCATACTTTAGCCAGACTTCTACAGAAACTATTAAGGCAGGTATGGCCTTGACAGATGAGCCAGGTATCTATATCGAAGGCAAATATGGCGTTCGTATCGAGGATGATATCCTGATTACAGAGTCAGGTTGTGAATTATTGACCCTTGCTCCAAAAGAGTTGATAGTTATCTAAGAGTTAAACAACTCAAATGATTGACTTTTAAATTTTAAAGGTTTATACTGAAAAACGAAAACGGTAGGTGAGGCTACCATAGGGATACGGATGACTACCGCAAAGCAGTGGAGACACTACTCGTTGGTCAACAGTCCTGGTCGCGAAGGCCAAGACTAAGCTCATTACATTGCCCTATGGAGTTAAAGCTTGAACGAAAAACAGATAATTAGTTTTTTAATCCTGCCATTTTATGGTGGGATTTTCTACTGTTTAAATCAAAGAAAGGAGATAGACGATGCAAATTGACGATCATCCGGAACCGCACATACACAGCCAATCGCTGATTTGTGTCATTCTGCCCTTATAAAGTGATTGGTCTCTGTGTATGAAACACATCATTCATACAGATAGGAGAAACCAATGAAAACTACAAAAGAAAGATTAGCAACAGCTATTCATACATCTTTAAACGAAACTCTATCTTTTTATAAGACAAGTCTAACAGGATTGACTGAGGAGCAGGTGGAGAAAAATCGTGACCTATATGGCGAAAATACCATTACAAAGGGTCAAGAAGACAGTATCCTCAAAAAGATTTACGAATCCATTATCAATCCTTTTACGATCATCTTACTGGTCATCGCCGTGATTTCCTTGGTGACTAATGTCTGGTTGGCAAAACCAGGTCAAGAGGATCCGACGACTTCTATTATCATCGTTGTCCTAGTTCTCATTTCTGGTGGCATACGCTTTGTCCAAGAACTCCGCAGTGATAAGGCAGCCACCAATCTTTCAAAAATGATTGTCAACACAGCGACTGTCATTCGTCAAGGAGAAGTTCAAGAAGTACCTATCGATGATTTGGTAGTAGGTGACGTGGTTAAATTAAGCGCTGGAGACATGATTCCAGCAGATCTTCTTTTATTTGAGTCGCGCGATTTCTTTGTACAACAGTCGGGCTTGACAGGTGAAAGTGAATCGGTTGAAAAATTGGCCTTGACCAAGGCAACAGTTCAACAATCTGATAGTCTGCTGGAAGCAGAAGCGCTCGCCTTTATGGGAACCAATGTCTTGTCTGGTAGTGCTAAGGCCGTGGTTTTGGCGGTTGGTGATGCTACCATGATGGGGGCCATTGAGCAGACTTTGAACACCTATGACGAGCCTACTTCGTTTGAGCGAGAAATGAATAGTATTTCGTGGCTCTTGATTCGTTTGATGCTGGTCATGGTGCCCATCGTTTTCTTGTCCAATGGTTTAACAGATGGCGACTGGTTGGAAGCTGGCGTATTTGCTTTGAGTGTTGGTGTTGGATTGACACCTGAGATGCTTCCTATGATTATCACGGCCAGTCTAGCAAAAGGCTCCATCATTATGGCCAAGGAAAAAGTGGTTATCAAGAAACTCAATGCCATACAGGACTTAGGGGCGATTGATATTTTGTGTACAGATAAGACAGGAACTCTAACCCAAGACGAAATTGTCCTTGAATATCCCTTGGATATCCACGGACGCTTGGATTTGACCGTCTTGAGACGAGCTTATCTCAATTCTTATTTTCAAACGGGCTTGAAAAATTTGATGGACAGAGCCATCATCAAACGGACTGAAAAGGAAGCCAAAGAACACGCCCTCTTGCAAAATCTGGCTCAAACTTTTCAAAAAATAGATGAGCTTCCTTTTGATTTTGAACGTAGACGGATGAGTGTTATCGTTAAGGATGAACACGAAACGGTTAGTTTGGTAACTAAGGGAGCACTTGAGGAAATGTTGACGATTTCCAGTCATGCGGAATACCATGGAATGATTACTCCCTTGACAGATGCTATTAGAGAAGAAATCTTAGCAGAAGTCAGACAGCTAAATCAACAAGGTTTGCGTGTCTTGGGAGTGGCCTATAAGTCGGGTTTGAGGGAAGGCCATGCCTATACAGTTGATGATGAAGGGGATATGATTCTAACTGGTTATTTAGCCTTCCTAGATCCTCCTAAACCATCTGCAGCACCAGCAATTAAGGCACTGTTAGAACATGGGGTTCAAACAAAGATTTTGACGGGAGACAACGAAAAAGTTACCCAAGCAGTCTGTGAAAAGGTTGGTTTGGATATCAATCAGATGCTGTTGGGGTCTGAAATTGATCAGATGAGTGATCAAGAATTGGCCCAAGCCGTAGAGGAGGTAACCGTCTTCGCCAAACTTTCACCTGACCAAAAAGCGAGGATTATTTTGCAATTTAAGGCTAATGGTCATGCTGTTGGCTATATGGGAGATGGGATCAATGATGCTCCTTCTATGAAAGTTGCAGATGTGGGGATTTCTGTTGATACAGCAGTAGATATTGCCAAAGAAACAGCTGATGTTATCCTACTTGATAAGGATCTCATGGTGCTTGAAAAAGGACTTGTTGAAGGTCGTAAGGTCTATGCAAATATGACCAAATATATCAAGATGACAGTGAGTTCTAACTTTGGAAATATCTTATCCCTGTTGGTCTCTGGAATCTTTTTACCCTTTTTACCAATGGCACCAGTCCATTTGATTATCTTAAATCTAGTCTATGATTTGTCTTGTATTGCCTTGCCTTTTGACAAGGTAGACAAAGATTTTTTGAGAAATCCGCATACCTGGGAAGCCAAGTCCATCACACGTTTCATGGTTTGGATGGGACCTATCTCTTCTGCCTTTGATATTTTGACCTTTATTTTGCTCTATTTTATCATTGTACCCATGACGACAGGTCATGCCTATGTTCATGGGGCAGAGTCTGCCGTAGGATTTATTGTCTTGTTTCAGACAGGTTGGTTTATCGAGTCCATGTGGTCACAGACCATGGTTATTCATATGTTGCGTTCAGCCAAAATTCCCTTTTTACAAAGTCGTCCAGCTTGGCTAGTCCTTGTGACAACCTTATTGGCTGCAGCCTTTGTGAGCTTCCTTCCCTACAGTCCACTAGCTAGCCTTCTACATCTAACTCCTTTAAAACCGATTTATTTCATCTTTTTACTTTTCATCATTATTTTGTATATGATTAGCGTGACAATTGTGAAAAAAATCTATATCAAGAAATATAAAGAATGGCTGTAAATTTCATTTTGTCAAGAAAAAAGTACGAAAATGACGAAAAAAGTCAAAAAAATTTAAAAATAGGTCGCAAGTCGGATGTTTTTTATGGTATAATAGACTAAACTGATAGTAACATGTAGCGAAAGGGGTAGGTACATGATTAAAATTTATACAGTCTCAAGTTGTACTAGCTGTAAAAAAGCAAAAACCTGGCTCAATGCCCACCAGTTAAGTTATAAAGAACAAAACCTTGGTAAAGAAGGAATTACGAGAGAAGAATTACTGGATATTCTGACAAAAACAGATAATGGAATAGCTAGCATCGTTTCGTCTAAAAATCGCTATGCCAAAGCCCTTGGAGTGGATATCGAAGATTTGAGTGTCAACGAAGTCCTCAATCTGATTATGGAAACGCCGAGAATTTTAAAGAGCCCAATCCTTGTGGATGAAAAACGCCTGCAAGTTGGCTACAAGGAAGACGATATTCGTGCCTTCCTACCACGCTCTGTCCGTAATGTAGAAAATGCAGAAGCACGTTTGCGTGCAGCTCTATAAACATCAAGGCTGGGAGCAATTCCCAGTCTTATTCTATTTTAATCTCAGAAAGAAAGAAGAAAGAAATGAAAAAAATAGTTCTTGTTAGTCTAGCTTTCCTTTTTGTCCTGGTTGGTTGCGGACAGAAAAAAGAAACTGGACCAGCTACAAAAACAGAAAAGGATACGCTTCAGTCGGCATTGCCAGTTATTGAAAATGCTGAGAAGAATACAGTTGTAACCAAGACTTTGGTTTTGCCCAAGTCAGATGATGGTAGCCAACAAACCCAAATCATTACTTATAAAGATAAGACTTTTTTAAGCTTCACGATTCAACAAAAACGTCCAGTTTCTGATGAGTTGAAGACTTATATCGACCAACATGGAGTGGAAGAAACTCAAAAAGCTCTTCTCGAGGCGGAAGAGAAGGATGAGGCCATCATAGAAGCTCGTAAATTAGCAGGATTTAAGCTTGAAACTAAACTATTGAGTGCAACAGAAATTCAAACAACAACTACTTATGATTTTCAGGTTTTAGATATCAAAAAAGCTTCACAGGTTGAATATTTAAAGAATATTGGCTTGGAAAATCTTTTGAAAAATGAACCGAGTCAATATGTAGCAGACAGATTGGCAAATGGTGCGACAGAACAGTAGAAAATCCAAATAAATAGACTGCCTGAATTGTAGAACGTAAGGAATTATGCTATAATGGTACTATTCTAAGGAAAGAGGGTGTTAGAATGGGATTTACTGAAGAAACAGTACGTTTTAAATTGGACGATTCCAATAAAAAAGAAATTAGCGAAACTCTGACTGATGTTTATGCTTCGTTGAACGATAAGGGCTACAACCCAATCAACCAAATCGTAGGTTACGTATTGAGTGGAGACCCTGCCTACGTTCCTCGTTATAATAATGCACGAAATCAAATCCGTAAGTATGAGCGTGATGAAATCGTTGAGGAATTAGTCCGCTACTACCTTAAAGGACAAGGAGTCGATCTATAACCTATGAGAATTATGGGATTGGACGTCGGTTCAAAAACGGTAGGGGTGGCGATTAGCGATCCGCTTGGTTTTACAGCTCAAGGACTTGAAATCATCCAAATCAATGAGGAGCAAGGTCAATTTGGTTTTGACCGCGTTAAGGAGTTGGTTGATACTTACAAGGTGGAACGATTTGTAGTGGGCTTGCCTAAAAACATGAACAATACAAGCGGACCGCGCGTGGAAGCTAGTCAAGCCTACGGAGCAAAGCTGGAAGAGCTTTTTGGTTTACCAGTAGACTATCAAGATGAACGCTTGACAACAGTTGCCGCAGAGCGTATGTTGATTGAACAAGCAGATATTAGCCGTAACAAGCGCAAGAAAGTCATTGATAAATTAGCAGCTCAGCTGATTTTACAAAATTATTTAGATAGAAAATTTTAATACAAAGGAGAGGCTATGTCACACGATCATAACCACGACCACGAAGAACGTGAATTAATTACACTAGTAGATGAGCAAGGAAATGAAACCTTGTTTGAAATCCTTTTGACCATTGACGGAAAAGAAGAATTTGGTAAAAACTATGTTCTTCTAGTACCAGTTAACGCAGAAGAAGACGAAGACGGACAAGTTGAAATCCAAGCATACTCATTCATCGAAAACGAAGATGGAACAGAAGGCGAATTGCAACCAATCCCAGAAGACTCAGAAGACGAATGGAACATGATTGAAGAAGTCTTCAACAGCTTTATGGAGGAGTAAAAATGTTCAGTGAACATTTTTACCCTTACGCTAAAAATAAAGACCGTAAGTAAGTCTGGGAGACTGTATCAGCCCAACTCCCAGAAATTGGGAAGAGTTGGAACGTCCGGTGGACGTTTTTAGCCTGACGCTAAAAAATAAAAACCGTCAGTAAGTTCGGGGGATATTTTTACCCCAAGTTAATATTCATAGTAGCTAGTGATTAGCTAACCAGGTAAGAGGTCGGGACGAAAATCCTGGCCTCGTTTTTGTTAGTTAGGAGACTTTATTGAGGCAGTTGATTGAACCTGTAATTAAGGAGATGTATATGTTTGAAGTAGAAGAATGGCTCCATAGTCGGATTGGTTTGAATTTTCGATCAGGTTTGGGCCGAATGCAACAAGCGGTGGATTTGTTGGGGAATCCCGAGAAGTCTTATCCTATTATCCATGTAACCGGGACTAATGGAAAAGGATCTACCATTGCTTTTATGAGGGAGTTATTTATGGAGCATGGCAAAAAAGTTGCGACTTTTACCTCCCCTCATATCGTCTCTATCAATGACCGAATCTGCATTAATGGACAACCTATAGCTGATGCAGACTTCATCCGTTTGGCTAATCAGGTCAAGGAGATGGAGAAAACGCTTCTGCAAACCCATGATCAGTTGTCCTTTTTTGAATTGCTGACCTTGATTGCTTTTCTTTATTTTAGAGAGCAAGAGGTGGATTTGGTTTTATTAGAAGTGGGAATTGGCGGCTTACTTGACACGACTAATGTGGTAACTGGAGAGATTGCTGTCATCACCTCTATCGGACTTGACCATCAGGAGACTCTGGGTGACAGTATAGCAGCAATTGCAGAGCAGAAAGCTGGTATTTTTAAGGCTGGTAAAAAGGCAGTGATTGCGAAGTTGCCTTCAGAAGCTAGGCTTGTTTGTCAGAAAAAAGCAGACTCTTTAGCTGTTGACCTTTATCAGGCAGGTCGGGATTTTTCAATGCTGAATGGGAATTTTTTAAGCTCTTTGGCTAACCTTTCACAGTTGAAAATAGGTTTAGAAGGAGCTTATCAGCAGGAAAATGCGGCCTTGGCGCTACAAACGTTTCTTCTCTTTATGAGAGAAGGAAAGGAAGCTGTTGATGAACAGGTTGTAAGACAGGCTTTGGAGAAGACCCATTGGGCTGGGCGTTTGGAGCGTATTCGTCCTCAGATTTACTTGGACGGTGCTCATAACCTTCCTGCCTTGGCTCGCTTGGTTGAGTTTATTAAAGAAAAAGAGCAGGAAGGTTATCGTCCTCAAATCCTATTTGGAGCCTTGAAACGGAAGGATTATCAAGGGATGTTGGCTTATCTGACTGAAAAATTGTCTCAGGTGGAACTCAAGGTGACCGGCTTTGACTATCAAGGTTCTTTGGATGAAACAGATGTAACAGGTTACGATATAGTTCCTTCTTACCGAGAATTTATTAGCAATTTTGAAGCAAGAGCAGGTGCCCAGGATTTGTTGTTCGTTACAGGGTCTCTCTATTTTATCTCAGAAGTACGGGGCTACTTGCTGACCCATGAGCAGATGAATTGACCTCCTTTTTTGAACTTGTTATACTAGGGAAACTACTAGTTAGAGGGAAAAAATTCTGTAAATTGGTAGCAGAAAGGAAATTTATCATGAAATTAAAAAGATTCACACTTTCTCTTGCTTCTCTAGCAAGTCTTAGTCTTTTAGTAGCTTGTTCACAAAGAGCACAACAAGTTCAACAACCAGCAACTCACTCGCAAACACAACAAACTCAGCAATCACAATCTGCTGCTTCATCTTCTACAGAAAATAGCAGCCAGGCAGCAACAAGTTCTTCACAAAATGCTCCTGAGGCTCAACCAACTGATATTGATGGAACCTATACCGGTCAGGACGAGGGAGACCGTATCACTTTAGTGGTAACTGGTACAACGGGCACCTGGACACAGGTAGAAACTGACGGAGATCAAGAAATCAAGCAGGTTAGCTTCGATGCCGCTAATCAACGTATGATTATTGGGGATGATGTCAAGATTTATGCAATCAATGGAAATCAGATGATTATCGACGATATGGATAGAGAAGCGTCTGATCGCATTGTTTTATCAAAATAGACTAGAAGGAGACTGGTTTTGTCAGTCTCTTTTGTTTTTACGCAGAAAAATGATTATAAATACTTGCCTTCTACCGAATACCTGAGTTATACTAGTATCAATTACCTGTTTTTAGCATTCATACTCTTCGAAAATCTCTTCAAACCACGTCAGCTTCCATCTGCAACCTCAAAACAGTGTTTTGAGCAACCTGCGGCTAGCTTCCTAGTTTGCTCTTTGCTTTTCATTGAGTATCAAAATATCAAGGAGGGGATATGAAATATAGAAAATTTCAATTATTAATGTCCAAGTATGGCTTTAGTCTTTCGATTATGCTGCTTGAACTTTCTCTTGTTTTTGGTCTCTTTCTTTACTTAGGGCGTATGGCTCCTATTCTATGGGTTATTGTCTTAATTTTTATGAGTATGGCGACTATTGTCGCAATTGTCAATCGTTCAATGACACCTGATAGTAAAGTAATGTGGTTAGTGGTAACTTTTGTTCCTGTCATCGGACCCTTGCTCTATCTGATGTTTGGTGAAAGGCGATTGTCCAAAAAAGAAATCAAGCAGTTGGACAAACTTGGTTCTATGCATTTTCGGGAGGATAACAGTAAAGCTCTCCGCCAGAAATTGAAGGAAGATGATAAGGCGGCTTACGGAGTTATCAAATCTTTGCTAAGTATGGATAGCAATGCCGATGTCTATGATCGAACAGATTCACAATTCTTTTCTTCGGGTGAAAGCATGTGGCAACATATGTTGGAAGACCTCAAGAAAGCTGAGAAATTTATCTTTCTAGAGTACTATATTGTCGAAGAAGGTTTGATGTGGAATAGCATACTAGATATACTAGAGCAAAAGGCAGCTCAGGGTGTAGAGGTCAAGATGCTCTATGATGATATCGGCTGTATGGCGACTTTGCCTGGAGACTATACTATTCAACTTCGTAGTCGAGGAATTGAAGCCCATAAGTTTAACAAGGTGATTCCTCGTTTGACGGTGGCTTACAACAATCGGGACCATCGTAAAATCCTTGTCATAGATGGTCAGGTAGCCTATACAGGAGGCATTAACTTAGCCGATGAGTACATCAATCATATAGAACGCTTTGGCTATTGGAAGGACAGTGGGATTCGCTTAGATGGCCCTGGTGTCAAGGCTCTAACCCGTCTTTTTTTGATGACTTGGTACATCAATCGTGGGGAAATCAGCGATTTTGACCAGTATCACCTGGAAAATCAGCCTTGTTCTGGCCAAGGGCTCTGCATTCCTTACGGTAGTGGACCCAAGCCCATCTTCCGTACTCAAGTAGGGAAAAAAGTTTATCAAAGTTTGATTAATCAGGCTACTGATTCAGTCTATATCACAACACCCTATTTGATTATTGACTATGATTTAACAGAGAGTATTAAAAATGCAGCCATGAGGGGTGTTGATGTCCGCATCGTGACTCCTTTCATTCCGGATAAAAAATTAATCCAGCTCATAACAAGAGGAGCCTATCCGGATCTTTTGTCAGCAGGAGTCAGGATTTTTGAGTATAGTCCAGGCTTTATCCACAGTAAACAAATCCTAGTGGACAAGGACTTTGCTGCAG
The DNA here is from genome assembly GCF_018215285.2 of Streptococcus sp. 11-4097. GTDB lineage: Bacteria > Bacillota > Bacilli > Lactobacillales > Streptococcaceae > Streptococcus. The sequence continues at coordinate 1,955,805 of NZ_CP185262.1, read as the reverse complement.
TTGGAACGATTAATTTAGATTATAGAAGTTTGCTTCATCACTATGAAGATGCAGTTTTGCTATATAAAACGGCATCAATCACAGAGATTCAAAAAGATTTTGAGGAGATTTTTTCAGTATCTCAAGAAATTTTCCCTCATACGATAAAAAATAGCTGGTATCAAAAATTGATTAAGGAAATTGCCCAGTTATTTGCCCCAATCTTATAAGAAATCTAGGACTTAGGACACAACCCAGTCCTATTTTTCTTGCCTTTTACGAATAGAAAGATAGAGGGGGAATGATGCTGACTCAGAAAGAATTGGATTATATCATGTCATTTAAACAGACGCATTTACACCGATTTCGGGAAATTGAAACCTTTGTGAAACTATGCAAAAAATCACTCAAACAGCCATCGCAAGCTGACAATTTTAGGTCTTTTTGATATACTAAGACAGATAAATTGAATAGGAGAAACGACATGGCTGTATATGGCAGAATCGAAGAAGTATCCGAAACGATACAGAGTAATGACATTGAAAATAGATTGGATAGGAACCTTGAATCTCATGTAGAAAAAGAAGAACAGGTAGCTTTCCCGTTTTTCAGACTCATCATTGGAAGTACGATTGCAACGTTTTTTTCTGTGGTGATACCTTTACTTTTAGATATGGTAAGTCCCTCTCAGGCGCAGGATTTGTATATAGGGTGGGCTTGGCATCAGGGAGGACAGCTCTACAGTAGCTATTATGCTAGTCACGGTCTTATTTATTACTTGCTACTTTACATCACCCAAGGAGGCATTCTTTTTGCCTTGGTAGAATGGCTAGCCCTCTTAGGAGGAGGTTATTTCCTCTTTTCTTCAACTGACTATCTGACGGGACAAAGGGAGCAAGCCAAGCAACTCTTAACCATATTTTATATTTTGGTATCCGGTCTCGGTTTTGGAGGAGGATATGCTACGATTTTAGCTTTGCCATTTCTGTTTGCAGGATTTTCGTTCATAGCAGCTTATCTATCAAATCCTAACCATGACAAGGGATTTCTACGTCTGGGGATTTTCTTGGCCCTATCATTTTTCATAGAGCCTCTTACAAGTCTTTTCTTTATTGCAGTAGTAACGATTGGTTTATTTGTCTTTAATGTTGGGCATGGCCGCCTTGCTCATGGAGTTTATCAGTTTTTTGCAGCAGCACTTGGCTTTTCTCTCATCTTTTACCCAGTAGGATATTATGTTCTTGCTTCAGGTGGTTTTGGAGAGGCTCTAGGGAGTCTTTTATATCCGATTGATTCCCTTCAGGTCTTGAATCCTCAACTAATGGATAATGTTGTATTCTATGGTTTGTTGACCTTTGGTTTAGGAGCTCTCTTCCTTGTTTTTCTAGGATTGTTCCAATCAAAGGCATCAAGATTATATGTTATTTCAGTACCAGCTAGTTTTACTTTCTTATTTGTATTAGCCTTGTTGCTTTTTTCTCAAGAACCTCTTCACGGTTCGCGTTTGATTCTAATCCTTCCATTTTTACTCCTTCTTTTGATGACCAGTATTCGTGGGAAACATTCAGCTAGAGGAGCTCGTCGTCGGAGAAGAGAGGAAGTTCCTACTCTATGGAAAAAATTCATGAAAGGGAATCTCTACTTACCGATCCTAGTGGTGGTTTATCTGATTGCAATTCCTTTTGTAGCTCGTTTTGTCTTGCATCCAGCTTCTTATAGAGAACAACATCAATTAGTAGACATAGTCAAACAAGAGACGAGTGATGGTGACCAAATCTATATTTGGGATTCATATGTTCAAATGTATAAAGAAAGCCAGCGTTTGGCTGGATCCATGTTCCTATCACCTCTTCTTTACACGAGTACAGAAGAGAATAAAACTAGTTTAATCAATGACTTGAAAGAAAACCAACCTAAGGTGATTGTGGTAAACGACAAGGTGGCTCTCTGGTCTGAGGCGGAGACACTCTTGAAAGAAAATTACCAACAAGTAAAGACTGATTACTCAGAGTTTAAAGTCTATAAAATTAAATAATCGAATCAATATCTTGTGTATTTTTAAAATTTTTAGGATTTTTACCACAAGATATTGATTTTTCTTTTTAGAGTGGTATAATACTTTTTAGAAAGAACATTTTAGAAAAGAGCATGCATATGATTGCACTAGAAGAAAAAATTATAACCTTACCAACTCTCTTCGTTGAAAAACGAGATGGGAGACGTGTTGTATTTGATGTGGACAAGATTGACAAGGCTCTCCACAAGGCGGCAGACAAGGTTATGGATGTGACACCCTTGGTTGAAAAGCGCCTAAATGCTCTGACCGAGCGAATTGTCACAGAAATTCATAGTCGCTTTCCGCAGGGGGTTAAGATTTACGAAATCCAAAATATTGTAGAACATGAACTCCTTGAAGCCAAAGAATATGCGCTGGCTGAGGAGTATATTACTTATCGAACACAGAGGGATTTTGAGCGCTCAAAAGCGACAGATATTAACTTTAGTATCCACAAACTTCTCAATAAAGATCAAGCAGTTGTCAATGAAAATGCCAATAAAGACAGTGATGTCTTTAACACTCAGCGTGATTTGACAGCAGGGATTGTTGGAAAATCAATCGGGTTGCAAATGCTTCCTAAGCACGTAGCCAATGCCCACCAAAAGGGGGATATCCACTATCATGATTTGGACTACAGCCCCTACACCCCTATGACCAACTGCTGTTTGATTGATTTTAAAGGGATGTTGGAAAATGGTTTTAAAATTGGAAATGCAGAGGTAGAAAGTCCCAAGTCTATTCAGACTGCGACAGCTCAGATTTCCCAAATCATCGCCAACGTTGCTTCTAGCCAGTATGGAGGCTGTTCAGCTGACCGTATCGATGAGGTCTTGGCGCCTTATGCAGAGAAGAATTATCAAAAACATCTCAAAGATGCGGAAGAATGGGTCTTGCCTGAAAAACGGGAAGATTATGCCTGGAAGAAAACGCAAAAAGACATCTATGATGCCATGCAATCTCTTGAGTATGAAATCAATACTCTCTTCACTTCAAATGGCCAAACGCCCTTTACTTCATTAGGTTTTGGTCTAGGAACTAGTCGTTTTGAACGGGAAATTCAAAAAGCTATCTTGACCATTCGGATCAAGGGGCTTGGTTCAGAACACCGTACGGCCATCTTCCCTAAACTCATCTTTACGCTTAAAAGAGGTCTTAACTTGGAAGAAGGGACTCCAAACTACGACATTAAGCAGTTGGCCCTAGAGTGCGCAAGCAAACGGATGTACCCAGATGTCTTGTCCTATGATAAGATTGTTGACTTGACAGGTTCTTTCAAGGTACCTATGGGTTGCCGTTCTTTCCTCCAAGGATGGAAGGATGAAAGTGGTGTAGAAGTCAACTCAGGTCGGATGAATCTAGGTGTTGTGACGGTTAATCTGCCTCGAATTGCTCTCGAGTCTGAGGGCGACATGAATAAGTTCTGGGAAATCTTCAACGAGCGTATGAATATCGCAGAAGATGCTCTGGTTTACCGTATCGAACGTACTAAAGAGGCGACACCAGCCAATGCTCCTATCCTCTATCAGTACGGTGCTTTTGGCCATCGTCTAGGTAAAGAAGAAAGTGTTGACCAGCTCTTTAAGAATCGTCGTGCAACCGTTTCGCTGGGTTACATCGGTTTATACGAAGTGGCAACTGTCTTCTTTGGAAATAGCTGGGAACACAATCCAGACGCCAAGGAATTCACGCTGGATATCATTCGTGATATGAAACGCCGTGTAGAAGAGTGGTCGGATCAATATGGTTACCATTTCTCAATTTATTCAACACCATCTGAAAGTCTGACAGACCGTTTCTGCCGACTAGATACAGAGAAGTTTGGCTCTATTCCTGATATCACAGACAAGGAATACTACACCAATTCTTTCCATTATGATGTTCGTAAAAATCCAACACCGTTTGAAAAATTAGACTTTGAGAAAGTCTATCCAGAAGCAGGTGCGTCAGGTGGTTTCATCCATTATTGTGAGTATCCAGTTCTTCAGCAAAATCCAAAAGCCTTGGAAGCTGTCTGGGACTATGCCTATGACCGTGTGGGTTATCTGGGGACCAATACTCCGATTGACCGTTGCTACAAGTGTGACTTTGAAGGGGATTTTGAACCAACTGAAAGAGGATTTGCTTGCCCTAACTGTGGAAATAGCGACCCTAAAACAGTAGATGTTGTTAAACGAACTTGTGGCTATCTAGGTAATCCTCAAGCGAGACCTATGGTCAACGGCCGTCACAAGGAAATCGCTGCGCGTGTCAAACATATGAATGGCTCAACGATTAAAATAGCTGGCCATCAAGTAACAAATTAGAAAGAAATGAAATGGGAAAATATCAATTAGACGATAAGGGGCGTGCACAAGTGACCCGTTATCACGAGAAACACTCTAAAGGTGGAGCTGGTAAGAAAGAACGTTTGCTCAACCTCAGAGAACAATTTTTAAACAAGAACAAGAAACAATAAAAGTGAGAGTCAACTCTCGCTTTTCTCTTAGTGGGAGGTAAGGATGGAACTACGCAGACCAAGATTAGCAGATAAAGAAACAGTTTTAGAGATGATGGCAGAGTTTGAAAAGAGCCAATCAGCCCATGATGGAGGCTTTTGGGATACAGAGAATTTTTACTATGAAGACTGGTTAGAAAGCAATCAGAATCAGGAAATGGGGATTAATCTGCCTGAAGGATGGGTCCCAGCAATTCAGTTAGTAGCTTTTTCCGAGAAAGGTCAAGCACTTGGATTCCTTAGTCTCCGCTTGCGCCTCAGTAACTTTCTATTAGAAGAAGGAGGCCACATCGGTTATTCCGTCCGTCCATCTGAAAGAGGTAAGGATTATGCCAAAGAATCCCTCCGACAAGGTCTGCAAGTTGTCAAGGAGAAGAACATCAAGAAAGCTCTTGTGACTTGTAGCGTGAATAATCCTGCTAGTAGAGCAGTCATTCTAGCAAATGGAGGTCTCATTGAGGATGTTCGTAATGGAGTCGAGCGTTATTGGATAGAGGTAGCGAATGAATAATCCAAAACCACAAGAATGGAAAAGCGAGGAACTCAGTCAAGGGCGTATCATTGACTACAAGGCCTTTAATTTTGTAGATGGAGAAGGAGTGCGCAACTCTCTCTATGTATCGGGTTGCATGTTTCACTGCGAGGGATGTTATAATGTTGCGACTTGGTCTTTCAATGCTGGCATTCCATACACTGCAGAGCTAGAAGAACAGATCATGGCAGATCTTGCTCAGCCCTATGTTCAAGGCTTGACTTTGCTAGGAGGAGAGCCTTTTCTCAATACGGGCATTCTCTTGCCTCTTGTTAAACGCATCCGAAAGGAATTGCCAGACAAAGATATCTGGTCCTGGACGGGATACACTTGGGAAGAAATGATGCTGGAGACCTCAGATAAATTGGAACTCTTATCACTGATTGACATTCTCGTCGATGGAAGGTATGATCGAACTAAGAGAAATCTTATGCTTCAGTTTCGAGGTTCTTCCAATCAACGAATTATCGATGTGCAAAAATCCCTCAAAAGTGGGCAAGTAGTGATTTGGGACAAGCTTAATGACGGAAAAGAAAGCTATGAGCAGGTGAAGAGAGAGTAACTTTCTTCCATAAAATACTTAAATAAATGACCTGTCAAAAAAGAAAACAGTTTCATTGTAAAAAAACGAAAAAACAGCAACAAATCCCTTGCAATCGCAGGGGCTTTGTGTTATTCTATTATGGTGCTGTAAATTACAGCTTTAGCTTTGATGCAAGAGGTTGCGACACGCTCGGTTGCATTGCCACGCAACACCGCGTCGGTTTTCTTGTGGAGCTAGCCTATTATCTTAAATAGACGAAAAGGAGAAAAAGATGGCAAACAAAAAAATCCGTATCCGTTTGAAAGCTTACGAACACCGTACGCTTGACACAGCGGCTGCAAAAATCGTAGAATCAGCTACTCGTACAGGTGCACAAGTTGCGGGTCCAATCCCACTTCCAACTGAACGTAGCCTCTACACAATTATTCGTGCGACTCACAAATACAAAGACTCTCGCGAACAATTTGAAATGCGTACACACAAACGTTTGATCGATATCGTTAACCCAACTCAAAAAACAGTTGATGCCTTGATGAAATTGGATCTTCCAAGTGGTGTAAACGTAGAAATCAAACTTTAATCTAAAGCTTGATCCTTGAGCATAAAAAACGCTCGTTAAAAACTTTTTGAATAAAAAATATAGAAAAGGAACTATTTTCTCATGACAAAAGGAATCTTAGGGAAAAAAGTGGGAATGACTCAAATCTTCACTGAAGCTGGCGAATTGATCCCTGTAACAGTTATTGAAGCAACACCAAACGTTGTTCTTCAAGTTAAAACTGTTGAAACAGACGGATATAACGCTATCCAAGTTGGTTTCGATGACAAACGCGAAGTATTGAGCAACAAACCTGCTAAAGGACATGTAGCGAAAGCTAACACGGCTCCTAAGCGCTTCATTCGTGAATTCAAAAACGTTGAAGGCTTGGAAGTTGGTGCTGAAATCACAGTTGAAACATTCGCAGCTGGAGACGTTGTTGACGTAACTGGTACTTCTAAAGGTAAAGGTTTCCAAGGTGTTATCAAACGCCACGGACAATCACGTGGACCAATGGCTCACGGTTCTCGTTACCACCGTCGTCCAGGTTCAATGGGACCTGTTGCACCTAACCGTGTATTCAAAGGTAAAAACCTTGCAGGACGTATGGGTGGCGACCGTGTAACAATTCAAAACCTTGAAGTTGTACAAGTTGTTCCAGAAAAGAACGTTATCCTTATCAAAGGTAACGTACCAGGTGCTAAGAAATCTCTTATCACTATCAAATCAGCAGTTAAAGCTGGTAAATAATAAAGAAAGGGGAAATCAGTCACAATGGCAAACGTAACATTATTTGACCAAACTGGTAAAGAAGCTGGCCAAGTTGTTCTTAACGATGCAGTATTTGGTATCGAACCAAATGAATCAGTTGTGTTTGATGTGATCATCAGCCAACGCGCAAGCCTTCGTCAAGGGACACACGCTGTTAAAAACCGCTCTGCAGTATCAGGTGGTGGACGCAAACCATGGCGTCAAAAAGGAACTGGACGTGCTCGTCAAGGTTCTATCCGCTCACCACAATGGCGTGGTGGTGGTGTTGTCTTCGGACCAACTCCACGTTCATACGGCTACAAACTTCCACAAAAAGTTCGTCGCCTAGCTCTTAAATCAGTTTACTCTGAAAAAGTTGCTGAAAACAAATTCGTAGCTGTAGACGCTCTTTCATTTACAGCTCCAAAAACTGCTGAATTTGCAAAAGTTCTTGCAGCATTGAGCATCGATTCTAAAGTTCTTGTTATCCTTGAAGAAGGAAATGAATTCGCAGCTCTTTCAGCTCGTAACCTTCCAAACGTGAAAGTTGCAACTGCTACAACTGCAAGTGTTCTTGACATCGCAAATAGCGACAAACTTCTTGTCACACAAGCAGCTATCTCTAAAATCGAGGAGGTTCTTGCATAATGAATTTGTATGATGTTATCAAAAAACCTGTAATCACTGAAAGCTCAATGGCTCAACTTGAAGCAGGAAAATATGTATTTGAAGTTGACACTCGTGCACACAAACTTTTGATCAAGCAAGCTGTTGAAGCTGCTTTCGAAGGTGTTAAAGTTGCCAATGTTAACACAATCAACGTAAAACCAAAAGCTAAACGTGTTGGACGTTACACTGGTTTTACTAACAAAACTAAAAAAGCTATCATCACACTTACAGCTGATTCAAAAGCAATCGAGTTGTTTGCTGCTGAAGCTGAATAATCTAAGGAGGAAATATCGTGGGAATTCGTGTTTATAAACCAACAACAAACGGTCGCCGTAATATGACTTCTTTGGATTTCGCTGAAATCACAACAAGCACTCCTGAAAAATCATTGCTTGTTGCATTGAAGAGCAAGGCTGGTCGTAACAACAACGGTCGTATCACTGTTCGTCACCAAGGTGGTGGACACAAACGTTTCTACCGTTTGGTTGACTTCAAACGTAACAAAGACAACGTTGAAGCAGTTGTTAAAACTATCGAGTACGATCCAAACCGTTCTGCAAACATCGCTCTTGTACACTACACTGACGGTGTGAAAGCATACATCATCGCTCCAAAAGGTCTTGAAGTAGGTCAACGTATCGTTTCAGGTCCAGAAGCAGATATCAAAGTCGGAAATGCTCTTCCACTTGCTAACATCCCAGTTGGTACTTTGATCCACAACATCGAGTTGAAACCGGGTCGTGGTGGTGAATTAGTACGTGCTGCTGGAGCATCTGCTCAAGTATTGGGTTCTGAAGGTAAATACGTACTTGTTCGTCTTCAATCAGGTGAAGTTCGTATGATTCTTGGAACTTGCCGTGCTACAGTTGGTGTTGTCGGAAACGAACAACATGGACTTGTAAACCTTGGTAAAGCAGGACGTAGCCGTTGGAAAGGTATCCGCCCAACAGTTCGTGGTTCTGTAATGAACCCTAACGATCACCCACACGGTGGTGGTGAAGGTAAAGCACCAGTTGGTCGTAAAGCACCATCTACTCCATGGGGCAAACCTGCTCTTGGTCTTAAAACTCGTAACAAGAAAGCGAAATCTGACAAACTTATCGTTCGTCGTCGCAACGAGAAATAATATTAAACTAGTCGCTTAAACAACTAGTAAATCCGCCAGCTCGGTAGCGCTCCATGTGAGCGCAAGCCGCTGTGGTACAACATTTAAAGGAGAAAATATAAAAATGGGACGCAGTCTTAAAAAAGGACCTTTCGTCGATGAGCATTTGATGAAAAAAGTTGAAGCTCAAGCTAACGACGAAAAGAAAAAAGTTATTAAAACTTGGTCACGTCGTTCAACGATCTTCCCAAGTTTCATTGGTTACACTATTGCAGTTTATGACGGACGTAAACACGTACCTGTTTACATCCAAGAAGACATGGTAGGTCACAAGCTTGGTGAATTTGCACCAACTCGTACTTACAAAGGTCACGCTGCAGACGACAAGAAAACACGTAGAAAATAAGGAGAACATAAATGGCAGAAATTACTTCAGCTAAAGCAATGGCTCGTACAGTACGTGTTTCACCTCGTAAATCACGTCTTGTTCTTGATAACATCCGTGGTAAAAGCGTAGCCGATGCAATCGCAATCTTGACATTCACTCCAAACAAAGCTGCTGAAATCATCTTGAAAGTTTTGAACTCAGCTGTAGCTAACGCTGAAAACAACTTTGGTTTGGATAAAGCTAACTTGGTAGTATCTGAAGCATTCGCAAACGAAGGACCAACTATGAAACGTTTCCGTCCACGTGCGAAAGGTTCAGCTTCACCAATCAACAAACGTACAGCTCACATCACTGTAGCTGTTGCAGAAAAATAAGGAGGTAAAATCGTGGGTCAAAAAGTACATCCAATTGGTATGCGTGTCGGCATCATCCGTGATTGGGATGCCAAATGGTATGCTGAAAAAGAATACGCGGATTACCTTCATGAAGATCTTGCAATCCGTAAATTCGTTCAAAAAGAACTTGCTGACGCAGCAGTTTCAACTATCGAAATCGAACGCGCAGTAAATAAAGTTAACGTTTCACTTCACACTGCTAAACCAGGTATGGTAATCGGTAAAGGTGGTGCTAACGTTGATGCACTCCGTGCAAAACTTAACAAATTGACTGGAAAACAAGTACACATCAACATCATCGAAATCAAACAACCTGATTTGGATGCTCACCTTGTAGGTGAAGGTATTGCTCGTCAATTGGAGCAACGTGTTGCTTTCCGTCGTGCACAAAAACAAGCAATCCAACGTGCAATGCGTGCTGGAGCTAAAGGAATCAAAACTCAAGTATCAGGTCGTTTGAACGGTGCAGATATCGCCCGTGCTGAAGGATACTCTGAAGGAACTGTTCCACTTCACACACTTCGTGCAGATATCGATTACGCTTGGGAAGAAGCAGATACTACATACGGTAAACTTGGTGTTAAAGTATGGATCTATCGTGGTGAAGTTCTTCCAGCTCGCAAAAACACTAAAGGAGGTAAATAACCAATGTTAGTACCTAAACGTGTTAAACACCGTCGTGAATTCCGTGGAAAAATGCGCGGTGAAGCAAAAGGTGGAAAAGAAGTAGCATTCGGTGAATACGGTCTTCAAGCTACAACTAGCCACTGGATCACTAACCGCCAAATCGAAGCTGCTCGTATCGCCATGACTCGTTACATGAAACGTGGTGGTAAAGTTTGGATTAAAATCTTCCCACACAAATCATACACTGCTAAAGCTATCGGTGTGCGTATGGGATCTGGTAAAGGGGCACCTGAAGGTTGGGTAGCACCAGTTAAACGTGGTAAAGTGATGTTCGAAATTGCTGGTGTATCTGAAGAGATTGCACGCGAAGCGCTTCGTCTTGCTAGCCACAAATTGCCAGTTAAATGTAAATTCGTAAAACGTGAAGCAGAATAAGGAGAAGGCATGAAACTTAATGAAGTAAAAGAATTTGTTAAAGAACTTCGTGGTCTTTCTCAAGAAGAACTCGCGAAGCGCGAAAACGAATTGAAAAAAGAATTGTTTGAACTTCGTTTCCAAGCTGCTACTGGTCAATTGGAACAAACAGCTCGCTTGAAAGAAGTTAAAAAACAAATCGCTCGTATCAAAACAGTTCAATCTGAAGCGAAATAATAGACTAGGGAAGGAGAAATTTCAATGGAACGCAATAATCGTAAAGTTCTTGTTGGACGTGTTGTATCTGACAAAATGGACAAGACAATCACAGTTGTAGTTGAAACAAAACGTAACCACCCAGTCTATGGTAAACGTATTAACTACTCTAAAAAATACAAAGCTCATGATGAAAACAATGTTGCCAAAGAAGGCGATATCGTACGTATCATGGAAACTCGTCCGCTTTCAGCTACAAAACGTTTCCGTCTTGTAGAAGTTGTTGAAGAAGCGGTCATCATCTAATCAAACCTGAAAGGAGAAAACTGAAATGATTCAAACAGAAACTCGTTTGAAAGTCGCAGACAACAGCGGTGCTCGCGAAATCTTGACTATCAAAGTTCTTGGTGGTTCAGGACGTAAATTTGCAAACATCGGTGATGTTATCGTGGCATCTGTAAAACAAGCTACTCCTGGTGGTGCGGTTAAAAAAGGTGACGTTGTTAAAGCAGTTATCGTTCGTACTAAATCAGGTGCTCGTCGTGCTGATGGTTCATACATCAAATTTGACGAAAACGCAGCAGTTATCATCCGTGAAGACAAAACTCCTCGCGGAACACGTATCTTTGGCCCAGTTGCACGTGAATTGCGTGAAGGTGGCTTCATGAAGATCGTGTCACTTGCTCCAGAAGTACTTTAATTTTTAGAAACAAACTAGTCCCCTGGATTTACCTCCAGGGTGCCCTTATGGGCGTAAGAAAAATCAAGGAGAAACCTAATGTTTGTAAAAAAAGGCGACAAAGTTCGCGTAATCGCTGGTAAAGATAAGGGAACAGAAGCTGTTGTCCTTACTGCCCTTCCAAAAGTAAACAAAGTTATCGTTGAAGGTGTTAACATCGTTAAGAAACACCAACGTCCAACTAACGAGCTTCCTCAAGGTGGTATCATCGAGAAAGAAGCAGCTATCCACGTATCAAACGTTCAAGTTTTGGACAAAAATGGTGTAGCTGGTCGTGTTGGTTACAAATTTGTAGACGGTAAAAAAGTTCGCTACAACAAAAAATCAGGCGAAGTGCTTGATTAATCACGAAGGAAAGGAGAAGTATAATGGCAAATCGTTTAAAAGAAAAATATCTTAATGAAGTAGTTCCTGCTTTGACAGAACAATTCAACTACTCATCAGTGATGGCTGTGCCTAAAGTAGATAAGATCGTTTTGAACATGGGTGTTGGTGAAGCTGTTTCAAACGCAAAAAGCCTTGAAAAAGCTGCTGAAGAATTGGCACTTATCTCAGGTCAAAAACCACTTATCACTAAAGCTAAAAAATCAATCGCCGGCTTCCGTCTTCGTGAAGGTGTTGCGATCGGTGCAAAAGTTACCCTTCGTGGTGAACGTATGTACGAATTCTTGGATAAATTGGTTTCAGTTTCACTTCCACGTGTACGTGACTTCCATGGTGTTCCAACAAAATCATTTGACGGACGCGGAAACTACACACTTGGTGTGAAAGAACAATTGATTTTCCCAGAAATCAACTTCGATGACGTTGACAAAACTCGTGGTCTTGACATCGTTATCGTAACAACTGCTAACACTGACGAAGAGTCACGTGCATTGCTTACAGGCCTTGGAATGCCTTTTGCAAAATAATATAGGAGGTAAATCTAATGGCTAAAAAATCAATGATTGCTAAGAACAAACGTCCAGCGAAGTTCTCTACTCAAGCTTATACTCGTTGTGAAAAATGTGGTCGTCCACATTCAGTTTACCGCAAATTTAAACTTTGCCGTGTTTGCTTCCGTGAATTAGCTTACAAAGGACAAATTCCTGGTGTAACAAAAGCATCTTGGTAATTTAAGATATCAAGGGCGTCAAAACTCCAAGTGAAAATGGGAAACTTGACGAAGAAACTGAAGTTTCTAGGAAAGTTTGTCTTTTTCACACAGAGTTTAGCCCGGGTTCAGTTGGACTTGCCAATTTGAACACGAGCTACAGCTTTAGCAAAAAAGACCAATTCGCTTTGGAGCATCGCTCCTGCATCAAATTGCCTATTTTTGCTCTTGCTGTTACGCTCTTTGTATCATGTATTAACTAGCAAGTGCAACTTGCAAACTACTAGTAAGAGGAGAAAAACAAAATGGTTATGACTGACCCAATCGCAGACTTCCTAACTCGTATTCGTAACGCTAACCAAGCTAAACACGAAGTACTTGAAGTACCTGCATCAAACATCAAAAAAGGGATTGCTGAAATCCTTAAACGCGAAGGTTTTGTAAAAAACGTTGAAATCATCGAAGATGACAAACAAGGTATCATCCGTGTATTCCTTAAATACGGACCAAACGGTGAAAAAGTTATCACTAACTTGAAACGTGTTTCTAAACCAGGACTTCGTGTCTACAAAAAACGTGAAGACCTTCCAAAAGTTCTTAACGGACTTGGAATTGCTATCCTTTCAACTTCTGAAGGTTTGCTTACTGATAAAGAAGCACGCCAAAAGAATGTTGGTGGGGAAGTTATCGCTTACGTTTGGTAATATTTAGCTCCCAATTTCTTTGTGACTCTTCGTTATCGTCTCTTGCCTAACCCAAAGTTATGCCTGCGAGACGATGCCTAGATTCACTTTGAAATTGAAACCTAAATGTTCCTTTAAATCGAGAAATCGATTTAACCCCGTGAAAACTGGCCGTTCTGGCCTGACAATCTAACAGGAGAAAATAAACATGTCACGTATTGGTAATAAAGTTATCGTGTTGCCTGCTGGTGTTGAACTCACTAACAATAACAACGTTGTAACTGTAAAAGGACCTAAAGGAGAACTTACTCGTGAGTTCTCAAAAGATATTGAAATCCGTGTGGAAGGTACTGAAGTAACTCTTCACCGTCCAAACGATTCAAAAGAAATGAAAACTATCCACGGAACTACTCGTGCCCTTTTGAACAACATGGTTGTTGGTGTATCAGAAGGATTCAAGAAAGAACTTGAAATGCGCGGGGTTGGTTACCGTGCACAACTTCAAGGATCTAAACTTGTTTTGGCTGTTGGTAAATCTCATCCAGACGAAGTTGAAGCTCCAGAAGGAATTACTTTTGAACTTCCAAACCCAACAACAATCGTTGTTAGCGGAATTTCAAAAGAAGTAGTTGGTCAAACAGCTGCTTACGTACGTAGCCTTCGTTCACCAGAACCATATAAAGGTAAAGGTATCCGTTACGTTGGTGAATTCGTTCGCCGTAAAGAAGGTAAAACAGGTAAATAATGTTGAGTGGTTGATTCTCAACTACCAACCTATTTTCCAACTTTGTGCATAGCACACGATTTAAAACTAAAGAGGTGAAAACTGTGATTTCAAAACCAGATAAAAACAAACTCCGCCAAAAACGCCACCGTCGCGTTCGCGGAAAACTCTCTGGAACTGCTGATCGCCCACGTTTGAACGTATTCCGTTCTAATACAGGCATCTACGCTCAAGTGATTGATGACGTAGCGGGTGTAACGCTCGCAAGTGCTTCAACTCTTGATAAAGAAGTTTCAAAAGGAACTAAAACTGAACAAGCCGTTGCTGTCGGTAAACTCGTTGCAGAACGTGCAAACGCTAAAGGTATTTCAGAAGTGGTGTTCGACCGCGGTGGATATCTATATCACGGACGTGTGAAAGCTTTGGCTGATGCAGCTCGTGAAAACGGATTGAAATTCTAATAGGAGGACACTAGAAAATGGCATTTAAAGACAATGCAGTTGAATTAGAAGAACGCGTAGTTGCTGTCAACCGTGTTACAAAAGTTGTTAAAGGTGGACGTCGTCTTCGTTTCGCAGCTCTTGTTGTTGTTGGTGACCACAACGGTCGCGTAGGATTTGGTACTGGTAAAGCTCAAGAAGTTCCAGAAGCAATCCGTAAAGCAGTAGATGATGCTAAGAAAAACTTGATCGAAGTTCCTATGGTTGGAACAACAATCCCACACGAAGTTCTTTCAGAATTCGGTGGAGCTAAAGTATTGTTGAAACCTGCTGTAGAAGGTTCTGGAGTTGCCGCTGGTGGTGCAGTTCGTGCCGTTGTGGAATTGGCAGGTGTGGCAGATATTACATCTAAATCACTTGGTTCTAACACTCCAATCAACATTGTTCGTGCAACTGTTGAAGGTTTGAAACAATTGAAACGCGCTGAAGAAGTTGCTGCCCTTCGTGGTATTTCAGTTTCTGATTTGGCATAAGAAAGGGGATAAAATGGCTCAAATTAAAATTACTTTGACTAAGTCTCCAATCGGACGCATTCCATCACAACGTAAAACTGTTGTAGCACTTGGACTTGGCAAATTGAACAGCTCTGTTATTAAAGAAGATAACGCTGCTATCCGTGGTATGATCACTGCAGTATCTCACTTGGTAACAGTTGAAGAAGTAAACTAATGAATTTTTAGGGGATGTGCACTATACCATCCCCTAAAACTAGATATAGTCATCTATGATGATGTCGTATAGGCGAGTTGATAAGGGAGACAACCTTTTCTCCCTTATCGGCGCTAGCATTTTACAAAAGAGGAGAAAATAAAAATGAAACTTCATGAATTAAAACCTGCAGAAGGTTCTCGTAAAGTACGTAACCGCGTTGGTCGTGGTACTTCATCAGGTAACGGTAAAACATCTGGTCGTGGTCAAAAAGGTCAAAAAGCTCGTAGCGGTGGCGGAGTTCGCCTTGGTTTTGAAGGTGGACAAACTCCATTGTTCCGTCGTCTTCCAAAACGTGGATTCACTAACATCAACGCTAAAGAATACGCAATTGTGAACCTTGACCAATTGAACGTCTTTGAAGATGGTGCTGAAGTTACTCCAGTTGTTCTTATCGAAGCAGGAATTGTTAAAGCTGAAAAATCAGGTGTTAAAATTCTTGGTAACGGTGAGTTGACTAAGAAATTGACTGTTAAAGCAGCTAAATTCTCTAAATCAGCTGAAGAAGCTATCACTGCTAAAGGTGGTTCAGTAGAAGTCATCTAAGAGAGGTGACCTATGTTTTTTAAATTATTAAGAGAAGCTCTTAAAGTCAAGCAGGTTCGATCAAAAATTTTATTTACAATTTTTATCGTGTTGGTCTTTCGTATCGGGACTAGTATTACAGTTCCTGGTGTGAATGCCAATAGCTTGAATGCTTTAAGTGGATTATCCTTCTTAAACATGTTGAGCTTGGTGTCAGGGAATGCCATGAAAAACTTTTCAGTTTTTGCTCTTGGTGTTAGCCCCTACATTACGGCCTCTATCGTTGTCCAACTCTTGCAAATGGATATTTTACCCAAGTTTGTAGAGTGGGGTAAACAAGGGGAAGTAGGTCGAAGAAAATTAAATCAAGCTACTCGTTATATTGCTCTTGTTCTAGCCTTTGTGCAATCTATCGGGATTACAGCTGGTTTTAATACTTTGGCTGGAGCTCAATTGTTGAAAACAGCTCTTACTCCACAAGTCTTTATCATGATTGGTATCATCTTAACAGCTGGTAGTATGATTGTGACATGGTTGGGAGAGCAAATTACAGATAAGGGATACGGAAATGGTGTTTCTATGATTATCTTTGCCGGGATTGTTGCTTCAATTCCAGAGATGATTCAGGGCATCTATGTAGACTACTTTGTAAACGTTCCAAGTAGCCGTATCAACTCATCTATCATTTTCGTAATCATCTTGATTATTGCTGTATTGTTGATCATTTACTTTACAACTTATGTTCAACAAGCAGAATACAAAATTCCAATCCAATATACGAAGGTTGCACAAGGTGCTCCATCTAGCTCTTACCTTCCATTGAAGGTAAACCCTGCTGGAGTTATCCCTGTTATCTTCGCAAGTTCGATTACTGCAGCGCCTGCGGCTATTCTTCAGTTTTTGAGCGCTACAGGTCATGATTGGGCTTGGGTAAGAACAGCACAAGAAATGCTGGCAACAACTTCACCAACTGGTATTGCCATGTATGCTTTGTTGATTATTCTCTTTACATTCTTCTACACGTTTGTACAGATTAATCCTGAAAAAGCGGCAGAGAACCTACAAAAGAGCGGTGCCTATATCCACGGAGTTCGTCCTGGTAAAGGTACAGAAGAATATATGTCTAAACTTCTTCGTCGTCTTGCAACTGTTGGTTCTCTCTTCCTTGGTGTGATTTCTATTTTACCGATTGTAGCAAAAGATTTCTTTGGACTTTCAGAGGCAGTTGCTTTTGGAGGAACCAGTCTTTTGATCATTATCTCTACAGGTATTGAAGGAATCAAACAATTGGAAGGTTACCTATTGAAACGTAAGTATGTTGGTTTCATGGATAGAACAGAATAAAAGCATTTACTGACTCAGTAAATGCTGAGGGAGTGGAGGTTTAAACTCTGACATTTGTGAGAGTTTGGTCTCCCCTCTTCTATTTTGTTTTTAAATAGGGGTGAAAAGACTTTTTGCTTCTATTTAAAAATAAAATAAGGAGATCAAATCATGAATCTTTTGATTATGGGCTTACCTGGTGCAGGTAAGGGAACTCAAGCAGCAAAAATTGTAGAACAATTCCATGTTGCACATATCTCAACAGGTGATATGTTCCGTGCTGCTATGGCAAATCAAACTGAAATGGGTGTTCTTGCTAAGTCATACATTGACAAGGGTGAATTGGTTCCTGATGAAGTTACAAATGGAATCGTAAAAGAACGTCTTTCACAAGATGATATTAAAGAAACAGGATTCTTGTTGGATGGTTACCCACGTACAATCGAACAAGCTCATGCCTTGGACAAAACATTGGCTGAACTTGGCATTGAACTAGAGGGTGTCATCAACATTGAAGTGAATCCAGATAGCCTCTTGGAACGTTTAAGTGGCCGTATTATCCACCGCGTAACTGGAGAAACTTTCCACAAGGTCTTTAACCCACCAGTTGACTATAAAGAAGAAGATTATTACCAACGTGAAGATGATAAACCTGAGACAGTGAAACGTCGTTTGGATGTTAATATTGCTCAAGGAGAACCAATCATTGCTCACTACCGTGCCAAAGGTTTGGTTCATGACATCGAAGGTAATCAAGATATCAATGATGTCTTCTCAGATATCGAAAAAGTATTGACAAATTTGAAATAAAGCGTTTTTCACACTTGCAAAAATCCGCTACAAATGTTATACTGAGATAGTCTGACTTATAATTGTTGTCTCTGTGTCTAGAGGCATCGAATCGAAATTTATGGAGGTGCTTTTGCGTGGCAAAAGACGATGTGATTGAAGTTGAAGGCAAAGTAGTTGATACAATGCCGAATGCAATGTTTACGGTTGAACTTGAAAATGGACATCAGATTTTAGCAACAGTTTCTGGTAAAATTCGTAAAAACTATATTCGTATTTTAGCGGGAGATCGTGTTACTGTCGAAATGAGTCCATATGACTTGACACGTGGACGTATCACTTACCGCTTTAAATAATCGAAAAACTTGGAGGGATAAGAAATGAAAGTAAGACCATCGGTCAAACCAATTTGCGAATACTGTAAAGTTATTCGTCGTAATGGTCGTGTTATGGTAATTTGCCCAGCAAATCCAAAACACAAACAACGTCAAGGATAAGATAGAAAGGAGAAAACATGGCTCGTATTGCTGGAGTTGACATTCCAAATGACAAACGCGTAGTAATCTCATTGACTTATGTTTATGGTATCGGACTTGCAACATCTAAGAAAATTTTGGCTGCTGCTGGAATCTCAGAAGATGTTCGTGTACGTGATCTTACATCAGATCAAGAAGATGCTATCCGTCGTGAAGTGGATGCAATCAAAGTTGAAGGTGACCTTCGTCGTGAAGTAAACTTGAACATCAAACGTTTGATGGAAATCGGTTCATACCGTGGTATCCGTCACCGTCGTGGACTTCCTGTCCGTGGACAAAACACTAAAAACAACGCTCGCACTCGTAAAGGTAAAGCTGTTGCGATTGCTGGTAAGAAAAAATAATATAGGAGGTAAAAGTCTTGGCTAAACCAACACGTAAACGTCGTGTGAAAAAGAATATCGAATCTGGTATTGCTCATATTCACGCTACATTTAATAACACTATTGTTATGATTACTGATGTGCATGGTAATGCAATTGCTTGGTCATCAGCTGGTGCTCTTGGTTTCAAAGGTTCTCGTAAATCTACACCATTCGCTGCTCAAATGGCTTCTGAAGCTGCTGCTAAATCTGCACAAGAACACGGTCTTAAATCAGTTGAAGTTACTGTAAAAGGTCCAGGTTCTGGTCGTGAGTCAGCTATTCGTGCGCTTGCTGCCGCTGGTCTTGAAGTAACAGCAATTCGTGATGTGACTCCAGTGCCACACAATGGTGCTCGTCCTCCAAAACGTCGCCGTGTATAATCATCGCATTACACTGCTTTTCGTTTAAGAGGGAGTAACTAAATGATCGAGTTTGAAAAACCAAATATAACAAAAATTGATGAAAATAAAGATTATGGCAAGTTTGTAATCGAACCACTTGAACGTGGCTACGGTACAACTCTTGGTAACTCTCTTCGTCGTGTACTTCTAGCTTCTCTACCAGGAGCAGCTGTGACATCTATCAATATTGATGGTGTGTTACATGAGTTTGACACAGTTCCAGGTGTTCGTGAAGACGTGATGCAAATCATTCTGAACATTAAAGGAATTGCAGTGAAATCGTACGTTGAAGACGAAAAAATCATCGAACTAGATGTTGAAGGTCCTGCTGAAGTAACAGCTGGTGACATTTTGACAGATAGCGATATCGAAATTGTAAATCCAGATCATTATCTTTTTACAATCGGTGAAGGTTCTTCTCTAAAAGCGACTATGACTGTTAACAGTGGTCGTGGATATGTACCTGCTGATGAAAATAAAAAAGATAATGCACCAGTTGGAACACTTGCTGTAGATTCTATTTATACACCAGTTACAAAAGTCAACTATCAAGTGGAACCTGCTCGTGTAGGTAGCAATGATGGATTTGACAAATTAACCCTTGAAATCTTGACAAATGGAACAATTATTCCAGAAGATGCTTTAGGGCTTTCAGCACGTATTTTGACAGAACATCTTGATTTGTTTACAAATCTTACTGAGATTGCTAAGTCAACTGAAGTGATGAAAGAAGCTGATACTGAATCTGACGACCGTATTTTGGATCGTACGATTGAGGAACTGGACTTGTCTGTGCGTTCATACAACTGTTTGAAACGTGCCGGTATCAATACTGTGCATGATTTGACAGAAAAATCTGAAGCAGAGATGATGAAAGTACGAAATCTTGGACGCAAGAGTTTGGAAGAAGTGAAACTCAAACTCATTGATTTGGGTCTTGGATTAAAAGATAAATAAAGGAGGAATAAATGGCTTACCGTAAACTAGGACGCACTAGCTCACAACGTAAAGCAATGCTTCGCGATTTGACAACTGACCTTTTGATCAACGAATCAATCGTGACAACTGAAGCTCGTGCTAAAGAAATCCGTAAAACTGTTGAAAAAATGATTACTCTAGGTAAACGTGGTGATTTGCATGCACGTCGTCAAGCAGCTGCTTTCGTACGTAATGAAATCGCATCTGAAAACTATGATGAAGCAACTGATAAGTACACTTCTACTACAGCACTTCAAAAATTGTTCTCAGAAATTGCACCTCGTTATGCTGAACGTAACGGTGGATACACTCGTATCCTTAAAACTGAACCACGTCGTGGTGATGCAGCGCCAATGGCGATCATCGAATTAGTATAAAATCATCAATTTTGTTGAGTGTTATGATGATGGAGTCTTGTGCTCTTAGTCTAGCTCTGGTCTACCGCTAGGATTTCGGTCCTAGCGGGAACACTCATCATAAGTTGGGATAGTAGACGCTTGTTTACGAAATTGTTTTTTTCTTAAGAACAACTTCGTAAGCAGGCGTTTTTGAGTATTTTAGTTAGAATTATGCTATACTATTTGAAAAGAATCCTGTTTAATGTTCAGGTTTCCTATTAAAAGAAGAATTGGAGTTTGCTTATGAAAGCGATTATAACTGTTGTTGGTAAAGATAAATCTGGAATTGTTGCAGGTGTTTCTGGTAAAATAGCAGAATTGGGTTTGAATATTGATGATATCTCTCAAACTGTCTTGGATGAATATTTCACGATGATGGCTGTCGTCTCTAGTGATGAAAAGCAAGATTTTACACGTCTTCGTAATGAATTTGAAGCTTTTGGGCAAATTTTGAATGTGAAAATCAACATTCAGAGTGCAGCGATTTTCGAAGCTATGTATAATATCTAGGAGGTTATCATGGATATTAGACAAGTTACTGAAACCATCTCCATGATTGAGGAGCAAAACTTCGATATCAGAACTATTACCATGGGGATTTCCCTATTGGACTGTATCGATCCGGATATCAATCGTGCTGCGGAGAAAATTTATCAAAAGATTAGGACCAAGGCAGCTAATTTAGTGGCTGTTGGCGATGAAATTGCGGCTGAGTTGGGGATTCCAATCGTTAATAAGCGTGTATCGGTGACTCCTATTTCTCTGATTGGGGCGGCGACAGATGCGACAGACTATGTGGTTCTGGCAAAAGCACTTGATAAGGCTGCGAAAGAGATTGGTGTGGACTTTATTGGTGGTTTTTCAGCCTTGGTACAAAAGGGTTATCAAAAGGGAGATGAGATTCTTATCAATTCTATTCCTCGTGCTTTGGCTGAAACGGATAAGGTCTGCTCGTCAGTCAATATAGGCTCAACCAAGTCTGGTATCAATATGACGGCTGTCGCAGATATGGGACGAGTTATCAAGGAAACGGCAACTCTATCTGATATGGGGGCAGCTAAGTTGGTTGTATTCGCTAATGCTGTTGAGGACAATCCATTTATGGCGGGTGCCTTCCATGGTGTTGGGGAGGCAGATGTTATCATCAATGTCGGAGTTTCTGGTCCTGGTGTGGTGAAACGTGCCTTGGAAAAAGTTCGTGGACAGAGCTTTGATGTAGTAGCAGAAACAGTCAAGAAAACTGCCTTTAAAATCACTCGTATCGGTCAATTGGTTGGTCAAATGGCCAGTGAGAGACTGGGTGTGGAGTTTGGTATTGTGGACTTGAGTTTGGCACCAACACCTGCAGTTGGAGACTCTGTGGCACGTGTCCTTGAGGAAATGGGGCTAGAGACAGTTGGTACGCATGGAACGACGGCTGCCTTGGCTCTCTTGAACGACCAAGTTAAGAAGGGCGGAGTTATGGCTTGCAACCAAGTTGGTGGTTTGTCTGGTGCCTTTATCCCTGTTTCAGAGGATGAAGGAATGATTGCTGCAGTGCAAAATGGCTCTCTTAATTTGGAAAAACTAGAAGCTATGACGGCTATCTGTTCCGTTGGTTTGGATATGATTGCCATCCCAGAAGATACTCCTGCTGAAACCATTGCAGCTATGATTGCGGATGAGGCTGCAATTGGTGTCATTAACATGAAGACAACGGCTGTTCGTATCATTCCAAAAGGAAAAGAAGGAGATATGATTGAGTTTGGTGGCCTATTAGGAACTGCACCTGTTATGAAAGTCAATGGGGCTTCGTCTGTCGATTTCATTTCTCGTGGGGGACAAATCCCAGCACCAATTCATAGTTTTAAAAATTAAGAAAATAGGAGAAATTTTAAGTTCTATTTAAGGTTGGATGTGTATACTATAATCATTAAATAAAGACCTCCTAATATTATTTGAAACAGATAACACTGATTTAGTTTGAATTTGATTTTCATCTAATATCTTTATTTAATAGAACTCCTAAACTTTTTCATAATAATCTCCTGCAAAAGTCACCTGTCTGGGTGGCTTTTGTTTTATCATCCATGATATAATAGAAGCAAACGGAGGACGGAAAATGGTAAAAGTACGATTGTATTTGGTACGTCATGGCAAGACTATGTTTAACACGATTGGTCGCGCGCAAGGTTGGAGCGATACTCCTTTAACGGCTGAAGGTGAGCGAGGGATTCAAGAATTAGGAATCGGTTTGCGAGAATCTGGTCTACAGTTTGATCGCGCTTATTCCAGTGATTCTGGCCGCACCATTCAGACAATGGGAATTATTCTTGAAGAACTTGGTTTGCAGGGGAAAATCCCTTATCGCATGGACAAACGTATCAGAGAATGGTGTTTTGGTAGCTTTGACGGAGCTTATGATGGTGATCTTTTCATGGGCATTATTCCTCGTATCTTTAATGTGGATCATGTTCACCAATTGTCTTATGCTGAACTGGCTGAGGGGTTGGTAGAGGTCGATACAGCTGGTTGGGCTGAAGGATGGGAAAAACTCAGTGGCCGAATCAAGGAAGGTTTTGAAGCGATTGCCAAAGAAATGGAAGAGCAAGGTGGGGGCAATGCCCTAGTCGTGAGCCACGGAATGACCATTGGAACCATTGTGTATCTGATTAATGGCATGCATCCGCATGGTCTCGATAATGGTAGCGTGACGATACTTGAATATGAGGACGGCCAGTTTAGCGTAGAAGTTGTCGGTGACAGTAGTTACCGACAACTAGGACGGGAGAAAATGGAAGAGACAAATAGTTAATAGAAGTTAGCTCCAAATGGGGGCTAATTTTTTATACTGCTACATAAGCTGGATTTGCGATTCGGTCTTTCTTGCCATCCAAGTCCAAAAGAACATTTCTCGTCTTTCAAATTCCCTCAAAAATGGTATAATAGTAACATCACAAAATTGGAGAGAGACCATGAGTTTTTACAATCATAAAGAAATTGAGCCTAAGTGGCAGGGCTACTGGGCAGAACATCATACATTTAAGACTGGAACGGATGCATCAAAACCGAAGTTTTATGCTCTCGATATGTTCCCTTATCCGTCTGGAGCGGGTCTGCACGTAGGACACCCAGAAGGCTACACTGCAACCGATATCCTCAGCCGTTACAAACGTGCGCAAGGCTACAATGTTCTTCACCCAATGGGTTGGGATGCTTTTGGTTTGCCTGCAGAGCAATACGCTATGGATACAGGTAATGACCCAGCAGAATTTACAGCAGAGAATATTGCCAACTTCAAACGCCAAATCAATGCACTTGGATTTTCTTATGACTGGGATCGTGAAGTCAATACGACAGATCCAAACTACTACAAGTGGACTCAGTGGATTTTCACTAAACTTTACGAAAAAGGCTTGGCCTATGAAGCGGAAGTGCCAGTAAACTGGGTTGAGGAATTGGGAACAGCTATCGCCAACGAAGAAGTTCTTCCTGACGGAACTTCTGAACGTGGAGGCTATCCAGTTGTCCGCAAACCAATGCGTCAATGGATGCTTAAAATCACGGCCTATGCAGAACGCTTGCTTAATGACTTGGATGAGTTGGATTGGCCAGAGTCTATCAAGGACATGCAACGCAACTGGATTGGTAAATCAACTGGTGCCAATGTAACCTTCAAAGTTAAGGGAACAGACAAGGAATTCACAGTCTTTACCACTCGTCCTGACACCCTTTTCGGTGCGACTTTCACAGTCTTGGCTCCTGAGCATGATTTGGTTGACGCTATCACAAGTCCGGAGCAAGCAGAGGCTGTAGCAGACTACAAACACCAAGCTAGTCTCAAGTCTGACTTGGCTCGTACAGATCTTGCTAAGGAAAAAACAGGAGTTTGGACTGGTGCTTATGCCATCAACCCTGTCAATGGCAAGGAAATTCCAATCTGGATTGCGGACTATGTTCTTGCTAGCTATGGGACAGGTGCGGTAATGGCTGTACCTGCTCATGACCAACGTGACTGGGAATTTGCCAAACAATTTGACCTTCCAATCGTAGAAGTACTTGAAGGTGGAAATGTTGAAGAAGCTGCCTACACAGAAGATGGGCTTCATGTCAATTCAGACTTCCTAGATGGACTCAACAAAGAAGACGCTATTGCCAAGATTGTGGCTTGGTTGGAAGAGAAAGGTTGTGGACAAGAGAAGGTTACCTACCGTCTCCGCGACTGGCTCTTTAGTCGTCAACGTTACTGGGGTGAGCCAATTCCAATCATTCATTGGGAAGATGGAACTTCAACAGCTGTTCCTGAAAGTGAATTGCCACTTGTCTTGCCTGTAACCAAGGACATCCGTCCTTCAGGTACTGGGGAAAGTCCACTAGCTAATTTGACAGACTGGCTTGAAGTGACTCGTGAAGATGGTGTCAAGGGTCGTCGTGAAACAAACACCATGCCACAATGGGCTGGCTCAAGCTGGTACTACCTCCGCTATATTGACCCACACAATACTGAGAAATTGGCTGATGAGGACCTCCTGAAACAATGGTTGCCAGTAGATATCTACGTGGGTGGTGCAGAGCATGCTGTACTTCACTTGCTTTATGCTCGTTTCTGGCATAAATTCCTCTATGACCTCGGTGTGGTTCCAACAAAAGAGCCATTCCAAAAACTCTTTAACCAAGGAATGATCTTGGGAACAAGCTACCGTGATCACCGTGGGGCTCTTGTGGCGACTGACAAGGTTGAAAAACGTGAAGGTTCCTTCTTCCATGTGGAAACAGGAGAGGAGTTGGAGCAAGCGCCAGCCAAGATGTCTAAATCCCTCAAGAACGTTGTTAACCCAGATGATGTGGTGGAACAATACGGTGCTGATACTCTTCGTGTCTATGAAATGTTCATGGGACCACTTGATGCTTCAATTGCTTGGTCAGAAGAAGGTCTGGAAGGAAGCCGTAAGTTCCTTGACCGTGTTTACCGTTTGATTACAAGTAAAGAAATCGTTGCGGAAAACAATCGTGCTCTTGACAAGGTCTACAATGAAACAGTCAAAGCTGTCACAGAGCAAATCGAGTCTATGAAATTCAACACAGCTATTGCCCAACTCATGGTCTTTGTCAACGCTGCTAACAAGGAAGACAAGCTCTATGTGGACTACGCCAAAGGCTTTATCCAATTGATTGCTCCATTTGCACCTCACTTGGCAGAAGAACTCTGGCAAACTGTTGCAGCAACAGGTGAGTCAATCTCTTACGTGGCTTGGCCAACATGGGACGAAAGTAAATTGGTTGAAGACGAAATCGAAATCGTTGTCCAAATCAAAGGAAAAGTCCGTGCTAAACTCATGGTCGCTAAAGACCTATCACGCGAAGAATTGCAAGAAATTGCTCTAGCGGATGAAAAAGTCAAAGCAGAAATTGACGGTAAGGACATCGTGAAAGTGATTGCGGTACCTAACAAACTCGTTAATATTGTCGTTAAATAACGAGTTTGTTAGCTCTATCTGCCACCTTCAATAGTCCACTGGACTATTGAAGCCAACTAAATTGGTTAATATTGTTGTGAAATAATTGTAGACTATAGATGATTAAACAAGAAACAAGTTTCTGTTTACCCAATCGCTAAATAATCGCTCTAAGTAGTATTAAATAAGGCTTTCCGAGTTTTTCGGAGAGCCTCTTTTTTATTTTGGTACCCACTTTGGTACCCATTTCTAAAATCCGATATAAGTTGCAAATTTATTGGCTACTTCATTCTTTGCTTTTTGAGTGACGTGAGCGTATATATCCATTGTTGTTTGGATATTCTCGTGACCAAGTCTTTCCTGAACTTCTTTGATAGTGGCTCCAGCTTCAAAGAGCAAAGAACAATGTGTGTGCCTAAATCCATGAGGTGTGATTCGTTTAAAGTCTGGGTATTTCCTCCAAATTCTATTCAGCATATTATTGACATGAACAATACTTCTAGGACATCCCTCTTCGTTTTTAAAAAGGAGTCCTTTAGTACTAAACTTGTGCCATTCTTTTAAAACTTCAATTGTCTTTTTATCCAGAGTAATTACTCGAGCACTCTTTTTGGTTTTTGGTGTTTGGAAAATTAGTTTATTATCTTCACCCTTTGCTAGCGTCTGCTTAACAGTAATCTGTCCATTCTTCAAATCTACATCCAACCATCTCAAAGCACTGATTTCATTCTTTCTCATGCCAGTGAAAGCAAGCAGTCTAAAATAAGTCATCATCTCTATATCATCGAAGCCTTTAACGATTTCAAAAAACTCTTGCAACTCTTCTTTGTTGTAGAACTTTTCCAGTTCATCTGTATTATTTTTTTGTCGTTTAGGCTTCAGTGTCTTTCTCATTGGATTGTTTTCAATCAACTCCATAGAAATGGCATAGTCAAATATTTGATTAGCTATGCTGATGATACCAAAAAATCTTTTGTATTCATCCGCCCATTTATTAACTTGTGTCTGGCACATAGATAGAGTGATTTTATTTATTGGTTTATCTCCAAAATTAGGGATAATCCATTTATCTGCAATATTTACTTGACTGACGTAAGTAGACTCTTTGACAGTATGCTTATAATGTCCTTTCCAAACCTCGTAAACTTGCTCAAAAGTGGTAGTAGTATTCTTAGACCTAAAACTTTTCTTCTCGTAATCGGTCAAACATTTAGCTTCAGCAAGTCTAGCTTCTCGCTCTGTCTTGAAGCCTCGCCTCTTTGTAATAATCTTTTTATTTGTTAGTGGATCTATTCCATGATAGGCTTTAAAGTAATAAGCAGTAGTTCCATTCTTTTGATATTTTCCAATCATTGATTTTTACCCTCATTTCTGATAAAATGGGTATAGTAAAGAGGGCTTTTTAATGCCTTTTACTATCCTGATTGCCTCACGCTCAGAGTCGCCAAACTTTGCGAGTGTGGGGCTTTTTTTGTTTAAGTTCAACAAAAAACGGTAACTAAATTTATAGTTACCGTTTCTGCGTGGCAGCTTGTGCCAACCAGATTATTTGCACTAGGATTTATCCTAGGTTAGTAACTATATGTTATCAAATATGTGTCATTTTGTCAAATAAGATAGCGTGCTTTAATTTCATCGCTTAAAATTTTCATCTGTGGTTCAAGTATTTGTGCAACACCAATTCCATCTAGAAGATTGTTTTTCTTAAAAATCTTCACTTTGTCAATAGTTGTAATCGAATCTAATTTCGCATAGGTTGTTTTATCTAGGTCAGATATATATTTTTCAAGACGTTCACCAGCCAATAAAATATTATCTGCGAGTTTTTGAACAAGGTCTATTGCACGTTCCTTCTCGTCTAATCGACCTTCTTTCTCTAATTTTGCGATAAGTTCGTCAAAATCATCATATTCTCCAAAATGTGCTACCAGTTCATTTTTAACCTTATCTTCAGCCGCTTTGATGAGGTTCATAGTTAGTATGCTAAGACCCTCAGCTAAGTTAAACTCTAGTGGTAAGTTGTCGTATCCAGGTTTAGATGTTAAAGGAATAACCGTGATAGTGTTTCTATTCCTTTTGTCTCCTTTGCTAAGCGTAATAGCATAATGAGGTGCAGAAAATTCTGATCCAAAATTTATGCCAAAATCAACATAGACAAGTGTTCCGTAAGGGAATACTCTATTTCTACGACGTTTTCCTTGAATCTCACGCTCTAATTGATTGCTATAGTTGGTCATACTTTGACCAAGTCTAGAGGTTTTGAAGTGATTTGGATTTTCAACAGTCAGTTGTTTCATTTTATCTGTTGAAACTGTCAATTTATCAAGATTATTTTTATCAAACTTTTCCATTTTCTACCCCTCTATACAGTATGTTCTCATGATCTCCTCAGCCAAAATTTGAGTGTGGGGATTTTTTTATTTTTTGGCTAGGCGCCATACTGTTAAATCTAGATAATACGTTAATTCTTTTTCACGAGAAATAACTCTCTCGGTTTCGATGTTTAGTGTTTTGTATGGTCCACCCCTACCAGTAAGGATTGCATCGTATCTGTAATTTGAATTCGCTATGTACGATGAAATTTGTGAAGCAATAGAAGCTGGTATATATCCAACAAAAATATTATTTACTAAAACCTGAACAGCGTTCTTGTCATGAGGATTCGATGGTTCTGGCAATAGATGAACATCTACTGTTTTTAATTTATTGTATTTATAAACAGGTTTATATGTTTCGAGCATATAAGATTTCAAAGATTTATTATCTTTTCCAAAATAATGGACACCCTTGGAAAGAAAATCAGCAGCAGCTTCAGCTTCTTCTTTATGATAATTTGTTCCCATTAACAAGAAGTCTTCTCGGAAAACAATTGTATCAATCTGTGGACTGTAATTTTCAACTTTCTTCTTTTTCTCTCGCTTTGCTGTTAAACGGCCAATAATGTAACTTATAAAACCTGTAATGAACAAGAAGAAGCCGAGAGGCGGAAATAAAAATAAGAAAATTGCACCTAGGACCATTAGCACAATGCCAGCTTCTTTATATTCTTTGGGAGTGTGTTGCTTTTTACCGTTAGATAACAAAATAGATTGTTGTTTGTTTGTAACTACTTTTTTCTTTCTCTTTTTAGACGGTTTCAGTAAATCAGAAAGTCCAAATGTTGTCTTATGATAGACCTTGTTATACACGGCTTTCTTGGGATTTTTTATCCATCCCATCCCTTTCTTGCCATAGCCAGGGATAATAGCTTTTTTGGCTTGTCTTTTCCATTTGCTAGTAGTTCTAGCTTTTAGGCTTTTAGTTAGACTTGGTTTTCTCATTCCTATTTTCATATTTTTTCTACCTATCCTACAAGTGCTAAATACTCTTCCTTAACCATAACTTCATCAGCTATAGTTTTTAGATTGTATTTTTCCATAAATGCTAAATAATTGAAAGTGCTAGTATCTTCAGCGATATCTAGTTCTGCTTTCATGAGATGATGAATCATGTTGCGATTTGCTTCCAGCTCGCATCTCTCACGGAAATTTTCGTAAATATCTGTCGAGTGGTTGCGATGCCCTATTTCATGCAGAGCGACTTGAACCCTCTTATCTTCAGAGATTGCGTCGCTAAGGAACATTGTTTTTAAAGTAGGAATATAAAATGCTTCATCAGGAAATAAGACATCTTCAAAGACCTCTATTTTGATGCCTAGATTGTAGGCTAATTCCTTTTCTGTCATAAATTATTTATCCTTTTCGTAGATAAATTTCGATAATATTCTGGATTGCTTTCTTATCTTCATCTGATAATGGCTTACCATTGAAGCGCATAGCAGTTGAAGCGAGTTCTTCAACATTTACCTCTTTGCCTTCAAAAAAGAATTGCTCTTTTGAGTTGGCGATGTTGGGGTTATCTGTACGACCAAGTAAGTAGTCTGTAGATACGTTGAAGTAGTCTGCGATTTTGGATATATGTTCAGCAGATGGAGTCTTTTTATTTTTAAGACTGTAAATGTAATTTTTTCCCAAACCAACCCTATCTTCTAAAGTGTTTAGAGAAATTCCCTGTTTTTTAGCTAAACTTTTAATTTTTTCGAATGTCTCAAACATTGATACATCAACCTTTCTGAAGCATTACAAAAAAATATTTTATTTTTTCGTCTAAAACACTTGACAAAAATTAGACGAACGACTAAAATAGTATTTGTAAGTAATTAACAACTAAAAAAACAACTAAGAAATAAATTATAAAAATGTTTTGGCGAACGGTATTTATAGATTTATTAGTGTTTTTATTATGCTTTCATTTTAGACGAACATCTAAAAAAAGTCAAGCGAAAAGATAAAAAATAGTTAAAAATTTAGTTGTTTCTTATTTACAAATAAATAGAGAGGGAGGGTAGGAAATGGAGGAAGAAGAAATAATTGAACTATTGAAATTCTTAACTACTGATTATGGACGAGGGTATCTAGCTGGATTAGTTGGCGGGATTTCAATAATTTTGAAAATTTTAAAAAAAGCAGAGTAAGTTCTCCGCTTTCATCGAATTATTTTGATAGCTTATCTACAGCCTTTTGAAGTTCTGTGATTCCGTTAACTGCTTGAGTAAGTTTATTGATATCAAGTTCACCTGTGAAAAATTTTGAAGTGATATCTACTTGCTGGCTTTGTTTTAAGGCATCCAGTTTCAATTCATGCTCTTTTTCAAGTCTTTGTAATTCGCTTTCAGATTGTGCCTTTAATTCTTTTATTTTGGAATCGGTTTGATGTTTATTTGCGAGATAAACAAGAAACGCAGGGACGCATGAAGTTAAAAAAGTTATCAAAATTTGATTTGTGTCCATATACTCACCTCCTTTCTGCTTATATTATAGCAAAAAGGAAAGAAGAAATAGAAAGGAGAAATTTATGCCAGATATCGCAAACGGTCGTGAAAAGGTTAATACTTTCTTGAAAGAGAAAGGAATAAAAAAAACAACTCTAGCGGTCGCTTATGGCTTTAAACGACAGGAAGTAACAAATATTCTAAGTGGGACGACAAAAGGTCCACGAGCGAACAGTTTCATTCTTCAGGTTATTGAAGATTATGGGATTGAGTAGCACAAAAAAGCACCTAACAGAAGTCAGGCGCATATCAAAATAACTAACTGAATTATATCACATAAGGAGGCTGTTGTGAATATTCTTAGCGAAGAATTTGAAAATAGTATCCGTTCAGTTGTAAGAGCTCAATTCAAAGACTCATTCGAAGAATTGTTAGAGCATGAGACAACAGAAAAACGATGGCTCTCTATCGAAAGCGCAGCAAATTATGCCGACTGTAGTGCTAACACTATCAGAAAATGGTTAAGAATGGGTTTGAATCTATATAAGATAGACGGAACTAAAAGAATTGATAAAAATGAATTGGATAACTTTGTGCAGTCGCACTTAGTAATTTAAAAATAGAAGGAAGAAAAATGACAGAACCTACAATTACAAGCCAGTTACTAGGCGCATTGACTATCTTCATTGGGTTGTTTATTCTGATGATTTTTACAAGTAAAAACGAATCAACAGTTGAACCGAAGACAGTAGTCATCATTGAAAAAGCAGAAGATTTCAGAGAAGTTGCACGAAGTAACTTGAAAAAGTGTGACAGAAAGTCAACTTATGACACCCAATCACCTGTCGGACTTCCTTCAACGATTGAGGATGTTCCTCAAGATTTTAGAACATGTATCGAAGATTATGACAGGCTCGCTCATGATTATCTGGAAGAAGTAGGTAACAATGATATTCTACGAAAACAAAATGCGAATCTCTTAGAAGAAAATGGGCGATTGATCTACAAAGAAATGACGATAGATTTTCGCCAGAATCCTAGAAAATGGAGGGCAAAGACATGACTGTTAGTCGTGACATGAGCGAGATGGAAATACGTGTGTTAAACATGATTATAAATTGTGCTACTTTCGATTTGCCCATTCAAGCGAGTGAAATCCGCTTAGAAACCGGACTATCGAAGCGTAAGCTGGAGGAGACTATTGAAAGCTTGCGTGTCAATTTTGGCCACCCTATCGTGGCTAAGAAGATGAAGCCAAATGGATATTACTTACCACGAAGCGAGGAGGAGCGACAAGCTGGTCTTGCCCCCTATCGTCGTCAAATCCTAACCGAGCAAAAGAATCTTGCTGCAGTAATGAATGTGGATTTAGAAAAATATTGGGGGAATAGCGCATGAGTGAAGATTTTAGAATACTACCTCATGATCTAGTCGCAGAGCAGTCTGTTCTTGGATCGGTATTTATCGCACCTGATACCATCATTTCATTGGCCGATGAATTGGTTCCTGAAGATTTTTATAAACCAGCCAACAAGATTGTATTTAAGACAATGTTGTCTCTCTTTAAAAAAGGCGAGCCAATTGATGCTACGACAATGGTTTCTGCTCTTACAAATCAGGGGCAGATTAAAGAAATTGGTGGCATAAATTATGTTGTCGAGTTAGTGAACTCCACACCAACTTCCAAAAATGTGGAGCACTACGCTAAGCTCGTAAAAGAAAAGGCTACGCTCCGAAAGGTAATCACTGATTTGTCAGAGTCTCTTTCTAGCGCATATCAAGGAGATGTATCAATCAGTGACATCATCTCAAAGACTGAAAAATCCATGCTTGATATCAGCAATCAAAATACGGGTACTGGATTTCGTAATGTGGCTGATATCCTTGATACACACATGCAGATGGTCGAGACTCGCTCTCAGACAGATGGAGTTGTGACAGGTCTATCTACTGGGTTCGTTGGACTGGACAAGATTACGACTGGTCTTCATGAGGACAACCTTATCATCCTTGCTGCTCGTCCTGCAATGGGGAAAACGGCGTTAGCTCTGAATATCGCTCAGTACATCGCTGTGAAAGAGAAAAAGCCTGTTGCTATTTTCTCGCTTGAAATGGGGGCGGAAAGCTTGATTGAGCGGATGTTAGCATCTGAGGGCATGGTAGAAGGGTATCATCTCAAAACTGGGAATCTGAGTGTTGAGGAATGGAGTAGGCTAGTGCATGCACAAGGGAATCTCTATGACGCTCCTATTTTTGTCGATGATACGGCTGGTATTCGTATCTCTGAGATACGGTCAAAGGCTCGTAAACTTGCCCAGGAAATGGGAGGTCTTGGAGTCATTATCATTGACTACTTGCAGTTGATCACTGGGTCGAAAGGCGAGAATCGTCAGCAGATTGTTTCTGAAATTTCAAGGGAATTGAAGATACTAGCAAAAGATTTGAAAGCACCTGTCATTGCTTTGTCGCAATTAAGTAGGGCGGTTGAGCAGAGACAAGACAAGCGTCCGATGTTAGCAGATTTGAGAGAATCAGGCTCGATTGAGCAAGATGCTGATATTGTAGCATTCTTGTATCGTGATGCCTATTATCAGAAAGAGCAAGCTGACAGTCAAGAAGCGAATAATGTGACGGAGCTGATCCTAGAAAAGAACCGGCACGGCAGTCTTGGTACAGTGAAGTTGTATTTTCACAAAGAATACACAAAATTTTCAAGTGTGGAGGAGTAGAAGATGGCTGAGACTTATTTTAAAAATGAAGTTGAAAAATTTCAATATTTTCAATTGCCTAAATGGCTCTTTAAGGAGCCTTATAAAAAGCTATCAAACAACGCTAAAATAATGTACGCCTTGCTTTATAATCGTTTGGACTTGTCTTTGGAGTCTAAGTGGCATGATCGAAATGGTCAAGTATTTATGTATTTTACAACGGCTGAATTTTGCGAAGAGTTGGGTTGTTCGGAGAAAACGGTAACCAAGATTAAAAAGGAACTTGTTACATCAGGTTTGTTGAGGGAAGAACGTCAGGGCTTGACTAAGCCAAATCGACTTTATATCCTTGGTCCAAAAATTATCAAGCGTGAACCTCCAGAACCGAAAAAAATACCGTCCAGAACCGTAGAGAATACCGCTCTGGATACGCAAGAAGTACAAACAATAAAGACTGATATTAGAAAGACTGATATAGATAATAATAAATTGTTGATTTATAAAGAAATTATCTCGTATTTAAACGAGATGACCAAATCAAGTTTCAGAGCTACTAATAAATCTACTCAAAAACTTATTGATGCAAGATTAAACGAAGGATATTCTGTAAGTGATTTGAAATTAGTCATCAAAGACAAGACAGATGAATGGATGCACAAGGTTGGTGTACCAGATTGGCAGAAGGATAAAGATATGACGAAATACCTCAGACCATCGACACTTTTTAAGGCATCTAAATTTGAAGAATACTTACAAAAAGCCTTAAAGAGTCAGCATTTAACTGAAAAAAACAAGGTTGACGAAAGGCTAGGATTTTAGATGAAACAGTTTAAACAATTCAAAACTAGAACAGTTCTTGACGATGTCTGTGAAATCCATGGATGCCATCTTTGGTCGGTTAAGATTCCTGTCAATGGGAAGGTTGAGGAAATCAGTCAATGTCCTGAATGCGAGAAAGAGAATATCCGACGTTTTGAAAAGCAACTAAATATGGAATCTGAGGTTAAAAGCAAGCTATCGGATACTTACGAAGTCTTTGCTCGTGATAGTATCGTTTCAACTAAGCTGGCCAGCAAGTCGCTACATGACTATGAGATTCGAGTTGACATTGATGAAAATGCTATGAATTTTGTGAAGCGGTTGGAGCGTTGTTATGCGAAAGGTGAGACTGGAAATGCTATCATCACTGGGCCTTCTGGTGTTGGTAAGAGTCATCTGACCTATGGCTTTGCTAGATTTCTCAATGAGCAATTTAAGTCTTATGATGAACCTAAAAGCGTGCTCTTTGTGTCTGTTGTGGCTTTGTTTGATAAGATTCGTGAAAGCTTTGAGTTTGACAATGGCTATTCAGAAGCTAAGATGGTCAAGCTATTGTCTGAGGTTGATTTTCTTTTCTTGGATGACCTTGGGAAAGAGAGTCGCAAGGCTGATACGAAGCGGAATGAGTGGGCGCATCAGATATTGTTCAAGATCCTGGATAATCGGACCAATACGATTATCAACACAAATTTGAGTAGTGAAGAGATTAAAGAGCTTTACTCGGATGATTTCGGCAACGGTGCTTTATCAAGTCGTATCTTTGAAGGAGCGACAGGCAGGTGCTTTGTGTATCCTGCTGGGATGAAGGATAGGAGGTATTGATGAGAGAGTTTTTTAACAACGATTGTATGGATATCATGAAACAATATCCTGATGATTACTTCGACCTAGCTATTGTTGATCCACCTTATTTTTCTGGTCCAGAAAAAAGAGAATACTATGGTCGCAAAGTTAGTCCGATTGGTGTCAATAGACTGTATGGCAAAATCTCAGAGTGGCAAATTCCAAATAGAGATTATTTTGATGAACTTTTCAGGGTATCTAAAAATCAAATCATTTGGGGTGTGAACTACTTCGACTACTCTTTTGGTCCTGGTCGCATTGTTTGGGACAAGGTTAATGGTCAATCAAGTTTTTCAGATTGTGAGATAGCATACTGCAGCTTACATGATAGTACACGTCTGTTTCGCTATATGTGGAATGGTATGATGCAAGGCAAGTCAATATCTGAAGGTCATATTCAGCAAGGAAATAAGGCATTGAATGAGGTTAGAATTCATCCGACTCAAAAACCAGTCAACCTATACATTTGGTTATTGCAAACTTACGCAAAAGAAGGCGATAAAATACTTGATACTCACGTCGGTTCAGCAAGTAGCTTAATTGCTTGTCAGGAGTTGGGTTTTGAATATGTCGGTTGCGAGCTTGATCAAGCTATTTTCAATCTTGCTCAACATAGACTTGAAGCTTATGAGAAGCAGTTGAAGTTATTTTAGGAGGTATTGATCATTAAAAAAATGACAGTTTGGGCGCTTTTTGATAGTGGAAATGGTTCTTACTTCAATGGCGCTAACTCTCTGAATAGTTCGGGGGGGGGCGAATATTGAAATCTATTCAATCGGAATGGATATAGAAAACAAGAACAATCATTTCATGAATCTGGACCTTGCTGATTACAAACGTTTATTTGGTGACAATACGCTCTTTGGTGAGTTAGACAAATTACCAAAACCTGACTTGATTATTGCTAGTCCACCATGCGAGTCCTGGTCAAATGCCTCTGCCATGGAAAATGGGAATGCGTGTTGGAAACGCAAT
The DNA here is from genome assembly GCF_018215285.2 of Streptococcus sp. 11-4097. Taxonomy (GTDB): domain Bacteria; phylum Bacillota; class Bacilli; order Lactobacillales; family Streptococcaceae; genus Streptococcus. Next base: position 1,919,743 of record NZ_CP185262.1, on the reverse strand, counting down.
GATGTGTCTGATAGCTTGTTCGCTCCACAAGTAAGACCTTCACCATTCACGATCAGGGCAAATCAGGATTACGAGTCAGCCTATATAAATTATCAGTACGACAGGCAATTTTTAAAAAGGATCAATGGGGAGCTAACAGCTTTCAACACAATAGAAATCATAAAAAGATATAGACCACAATTTTGGGTTATTGAGAATCCAGCAGCTGATAGACTGTGGCCATACATTGAGGATATTATTGGATTCAGAATTCCATACAAAAATCTAGCTAGATACAATAATTATGATTATCCTTTACAAAAACGGACGATTTTTGGAAGCAATATTGAACTTAATCTAAAGAATAAGATTATCAAGCAGGATATAGAGTGGAAGAACTTCTCAAAATCATACAACGAGAGAGCGAACATTCCTCAAAAACTTGTGATTGAGATTTTTGAGAAAGTATATAAAGAATTTTTAAAGGAGACTAAACATGATCAATAATGTGGTGTTAATTGGACGCTTAACTCGTGATCCAGAATTGCGATACACGCCGTCAAATGTTGCTGTTGCGACTTTCAACCTTGCAGTCAATCGGAATTTTAAAGGCGCAAACGGAGAGCGAGAGGCTGACTTCATCAATTGCATCATGTGGCGCAAGCAAGCTGAAAATTTTGCAAATTGGGTCAGAAAAGGCGCTCTTGTGGGAATCACAGGTCGCATCCAGACTCGTAGCTATGATAATCAGCAAGGACAACGTGTCTATGTGACAGAAGTAGTAGCCGAGGGTTTTCAAACGCTTGAAAAGAAGGATAATTCTGCGAACCAGTCAAGCATGGAAAACCAGATGCCACCAAGTTTTGGGACAACAAATCCTATGGATATTTCAGATGATGATTTGCCGTTTTAGTGAGGTGTGAAGGATGAAAAGAAAAAACTATATTATTTTTATCAGGCATTTAAAGAAAATAAAAGATTTAGTAGATTTTTATGAATACATTGCAGATTCAAGAGTTTGTGCAATTGCTATTTATTTATTTTTAATCGTATGCTCACCTTTTATTGCTTTGTTATTTCCAATCGCATACATAGAGCATTGTATTTATAAAAAAAGATTTATTAGGAAATCCGTTGAATATGATTGGTGTTCAAAGGAATATTTTGAAGATGTTGTTGATATCAAAAAAATTGAAAGTGAGGAATTTTAATGGGCGTACAGGAATTGATTGAGAAATATAAAAAATATGAAAATGCTTTATATGACATTGGAGCAAGAGTAGCTTGTCAGAATTTTTTAAAAGATTTGGAGCAACTAGATGAACCAGAAACAGGTCACGCAGACGAAGCACCTCGCTATGTCAAAAACATACTAGCTCGATTGCGAGAATTGCCATTGCATGACCGTGAAGTTTGGCTAAAGGCTATCATGAGTGAATTTGAACAGGATTTCAGCCATGCAAAAAGGCGTGAAGGCTACGAGCAAGGTAAATTTGAGGGAGAATGGGCTGGTCAGCAACTGAAAGATGCTGATAAGATTCGGCAAGAATTGAATAAACCAGTGATTCCGCAGTTGGTGGCGGATTGGTATGAAGACGTTGTAGATGAGTTCTATATTGTTTTAGAACGGCTTGTACTCAATTATCGAAATAATACTAATATGCCTATTTGCAAATGGTTTCTTGAAACTGAGGATGCTTTAAAAATTCTAATTAACATGCACCAGTTCGGCTACGAGGTCGAGAAAGAGAAAAAATACAAAATTACACTTCTAAACCGAAACGACGGGGACTTATATCTTGTCAACCAAAATGCTGACTTAGCAGATAAATACGGACATTTTTCTCCTGTAGTGCTGCTTTTCACAAAATGCACTAATTTTTCAGAAAAGTGCTATAAACTCACGGAAAAAGAAGTAGTTTCGCATGATTTCGGCTGGGTATTCGATTGCCCAGGAATCAAGATCGAGGAGGTGGAGTGATGGAACGACCTGGACGATACCCATCTGGACACTTCATTCCTGAACTTATTGAAGATGAAGATATTATCTTTAACAAAGATAGCGAATATCACAAGCAGAAGAAAAAAGAAAAGAAAAATCCCATTTTCAAAAGAAATAAACCCCGAAATAGATGGGCGCTTTGAGGAGGTGGAAGAATGAAACGCTTCTTAATTGGCTATGCCTTGCTTACTACTTGCCTATTGTTCATGCAGCGGTCAATGATAGACGAACGAGAAAACCCCTTGCTAGTCTATCATGCTGATAGTAAATATCAGATTACTGGCAAGGTTGAAGCTAAGAAGAAAATCGGAAGTTTGTTTACAATCACGGTTAACGGGAATGTGTTCGTGGTGAGTGAAGAACGATTTGAAAATATTGAGATAGGAGATGAGGTGATGTTATGAGCCTAGAAAAAATTGACAATGTAAACAATCCAAGCCACTACCAAGGTCGGTACGGTATGGAGTCCATAGATGCTTTAAGGAACTTCATGACACCAGAACAATTGAAAGGCTTCTTTTTAGGTAATAGCTTAAAATACCTACTAAGACACCAAAAGAAAAACGGTCTTGAAGACTTGAAAAAGGCACGTAAAAATCTGGATTGGCTGATTGAGGAGATGGAACATGAGAATTAAGACATCAAATGGATCCATCATCAACGTTGACAAGATAAAGCGTAGCATCACGATTGATGGTGTTGAATACGGTTCAGATTGTCGTGCTTTGGTCTCTAAGCACAGAGATGGTACAGGGACTATTACATTAGTATTTGAAGGAAAAATGATTTAAAAAAAGGAGTAAAAACAATGTTTACACAATACGATCACGAAACAGGGAAAACTAAACTTACAAAACTTGCAAAAGGTGGCATCATCACGGTTGTTGCTATTACTTCACTTGGAATTTTTCGTCTCACGGCCGTGAAGCGCATCCCAGCTAATACGGTTGGAGTAAAGGTCAGTGCGATCGGAGGTGTTCAAGAAAATACCCTACAAACAGGCTATCATCTTAAAATTCCTTTCATCGATACCGTCTATACTCTTTCGACTTCAGTTCAGACGAAGACGATGGAAAAAATCACAACTCAGACCAAAGATGGTCAATGGCTGAATACTAACATTGATGTAAAGTATCGAGTAAATAAAGAGAAAGCTATGACAGTTTTCTCAAATTATACGACTTTGGAAAATGTCAATGATAGTGTAGTATCTCCAGCAGTACAGCGAGCGATTGAGTCTGTTACAGGTAATTATGATATCTACGATATTCTTGGAAATAAACGGACAGAAGTCTATGAAGAGATTGACAAGGCGCTAAAAGAAAAATTTGAATCTTATGATCTTGAATTTGTTTCATTCACAATAACTGATCAGGATGCAGGAGATGAGATTGAAGCAGCAATCAAATCTGAATCTGTCAAACAGAAGGAAATTGACACAGCTAAACAGGAACAGGAAAAAGCTAAGGTCGAAGCGGATACTAAGAAGGTTCAAGCACAAGCTGAAGCGGATGCTGGGATCATCAAAGCAGAAGGTGAAGCCAAAGCTAACAAAGCTAAGTCAGACTCAATCACAGACAACCTTATCCGTATGAAAGAAGCAGAAGCCAGAGAGAAGCATGGCTGGGTTACTGTCAATGGAGCAGGTGGTGTGATTACAAATCATGAGTAAAATATAAACGGCATAGAAACGAGGTGAGCGATGCCTTTTTTTCCAGAAATAAACGAAGCCAAAACAAAAGAAAATGCCAAGAAAATTTTGGAGGGATATCCTCACTGGCGTCGTGTAGCAAATGATACAGATGGTCAGAGAGTAACCACGACCTACTCATTCACGCCACGAAATCCATCGAGTGGTAAAAATAGTCAAGTTGAGAAATTGGCAATTCGCAAAGTTGATGCAGAGCTAGAGCTAGATGCGATAGAACAGGCTGTCAGCAAATTACATGATCCTTTTTATCGTAAAATCATATACGAGAAGTATCTTGTTTGGCATCAAAAAAAAGACGAGACGGTGTACAATGAGCTTGCAATTTCAGAAAGTTCATATTATGAAATTCTTAGTAAGGCTTTATTAGCATTTGCAGAGATTTATCGAAATGGTGAACAGGTCGCAATTTTGGAGTAAAAGCGGAGTAAGTCAAGAGTAAATATACGATTTTGTGTGCTAAAATTATATTATGAAATTATTGTAAAGGCAGGCACACCCTGCCTTTTCTTGTGGATTGGAAGTGGTATCGTGAAAAAAGTAGAACCTATTCGTGAACTCGACGATATTGAACGAATGAAAGACTTTTTAAAATCAAAAAGTGAGCGAAATTATGTTCTGATTATGTGCGGTCTATATTCTGGAATGCGCATCAGCGATATTATACCTCTCCAAGTGAAACAAGTGACAGGTGATAGAATCGAGGTTACTGAAAAGAAAACTGGTAAAGTCAAGAGATTTGCTATCAACCCGGAATTAAGAAAGGCCTTGAATCATTACATTAAAACGAATGAGCTACAAGGATATGACTATCTATTTCCTAGCAAAAAGAAAGTCAGGACGGATGGAGTTCGGATAACTCACATAGGCCGAGTAGCTGCTTACCAAATTTTAAAGCAAGCAGCTGAACATGTTGGATTGAAGAATATTGGAACCCACTCCATGAGAAAGTCATTTGGCTATCATCATTACAGACGAAATCAAAATGTAGCAATCTTGATGGAATTATTTAACCATTCATCACCAGATATTACACTTGATTATATAGGTATTAAGCAGGATGAATTGGATGATTCAATGATGAATTTTAGCTATTAAATGACTATTTATTTTACATATTGAGAAAATGTAAATTAGTATTTAATAAAATAGATGTAAGCACTTGCTACGATTGATGTTTAAGGATGTTGATTTTATTTAACAGAATATAAGATATGTTAAATATACGAGGGTGTAAGAAGTTAAAAAACCTCCCCCCCTACATCATAAAAATTTAACCCCCTACCTCTTAAAAAGAAAGGCCCCTCCGAAGATGAATACCACCCATGAAAGACCGGACCGGAGCGGTCCTCACAGAGTTGCTTTTGAAAAGAATAAAAATATTATTCTCAAAACAAGAAATACTTGTGGGATTTGTGGACTACCAGTTGACAAATCCTTGAGGTACCCACATCCATTAAGTCCGGTCATTGACCACATTATTCCAATCAATCGCAACGGTCATCCATCAGATATTCAAAACTTGCAGTTAGCCCACTGGCAATGCAACAGACAAAAGTCTGATAAGTTATATGCTGACGATAGGTCAGCCAATGCTACTGTTGTAGGCAATCGCAACCTGCCACAGTCAAGAGATTGGACAAAGTACAGAGCTTGAAGAAGCCAAAAAAAGAAAAATTATATTATTTTTTAAAAATATCAAAAATAATAATGAATGCTTAGAATTTGAAAAAATAACAGATATGTGTGAAGTAAGTCCTAGCAGAGGATAGGGGGGTATCTCCCTCCCACTAGGCGCTCGAGGGCTTCACGCCGTCACTGTACATTTTTTCTCGCGCCAAATCATCACAAGAAAGGAGAACGGTTTGGAATTAAGAGGAATTGACTATCTCAGGAGAAAGTTGACTCTCTATCGGAGTAGAGTTAATCTGAGGTACAAGCATTATGCAATGCAATACCATGAATCACCGACAGGAATTACAATTCCTCCACATATCAGGGTGAAGTACCAAGCTGTTCTTGGTTGGGCTGCAAAGGGAGTTGATAGTCTTGCAGATCGTTTGATTTTCAGGGCATTTGCTAACGATGATTTTAATGTTACAGAAATCTTTAATCGGAACAATCCTGATATCTTCTTTGATAGTGCTATTTTAGCTGCGCTGATTGGTTCGTGTAGTTTCGTCTACATTTCGAAGGGTGAAGATGATGAGGTGAGGTTGCAAGTCATTGAATCAAGTAATGCAACTGGTGTCATTGATCCTATTACTGGACTGCTTGTGGAAGGTTATGCGGTGTTGGCTCGTGATGATTACAATCGTCCAACGCTTGAAGCCTACTTTGAGCCTAATGCTACTCACTTCATTTCGAAAGATGGTAGACCATACTCGGTTGTGAATGAAACTGGTATCCCTTTGTTGGTTCCAGTCATTCATCGTCCGGATGCGGTTCGTCCGTTTGGTAGGTCGCGAATTACCAGGGCTGGGATGTATTATCAGAAATATGCTAAGCGAACTTTAGAGCGAGCTGATATTACAGCAGAGTTCTATTCGTGGCCACAGAAATACATTCTTGGGCTTGATCCTGATGCGGAACCTATGGAGAAATGGAAAGCTACTGTATCAAGCTTACTGACGATTTCTTCAAGCGATAAAGGTGAGAAGCCGAGCGTTGGACAGTTTACTACAGCTAGCATGTCACCGTTTACTGAACAGCTGAGAACAGCCGCTGCTGGATTTGCTGGCGAAATGGGCTTGACTTTGGATGATTTGGGCTTTGTGTCTGACAATCCATCATCTGTGGAAGCCATCAAAGCAAGTCATGAGAATTTGCGTTTAGCTGGTCGAAAGGCTCAGCGCTCACTAGGTGCTGGATTGTTAAATGTCGCTTATGTTGCTGCTTGTTTGAGAGATGATTTTCATTATGCGAGAAGTCAATTCGTAAGAACAACAGTCAAATGGGAACCTTTATTTGAAGCTGATGCTAATATGATGACCATGATTGGTGATGGTGTTGTGAAATTGAATCAGGCATTACCTGGTTACATCAACGCAGAAACAATTCGAGATCTTACTGGTATTGCAGGAGACATGTCTGCTAGGCCAGTGATAAGCGAGGATGGTTCAAATGGAGAATGATGTTTTACCTGGTATCTTGCAAGAGGTTCAGGAGAAGTTTGAACGAGATTTCGGTAAGAGTGAGATTGTCAGAAATGCTTTTGCTACATTGAAGGCAAAAAAAGCCAATTACAAAACAGCAAATGAGTTTGCGATTGAAATTGGTGAAATTCTTTCTAAGACTCTAGGAGCTTCTATAAGCGCCGATAAACTACCAGATGGTAAAATGTATTACAATATCGCTCAGCGCTTGCTGACGGACGTGCTAGGACGGAATCACGAGATTGTGAGTGGTTATGCTAGTGATGTCCAGAAGAATTTGAATGATAAAGCGAAAATCGGTCTAAAAGTTCAAATTCCTGAATTGAATCAAGATCGAATTGCTGGTATTGTTAATCGTTTTGCATCTGAGGACAACTTTGAAGATGTCAGTTGGTTGCTAGGTGAACCTATTGTGAACTTCACTCAATCAATCATTGATGATAGTATCCAGAAAAATGCGGAGTTTCATCATCAGTCTGGATTGCAACCTGAGATTGTCCGAAAATCGTATTTTCATTGTTGTGAGTGGTGTCAAGAAGTCCAAGGGAATTATAAATATCCAAGAGTTCCGAAGGACGTTTATAGAAGACATCAGCATTGTCGTTGTATTGTAGACTATGATCCTAAAAACGGAAAAGTTCAGGATGTTTGGAAGAAAATTTGGCGAAAAAAAGATGAAAGTGATAAAATTGAAGCAAGGAAGGATATAAATAAAAATTCTCAAATGAGCGAAGTGAGAAAGCTAGCGCTACAGAACGGAATTTCTTCAAATCCTATCAAAAAAAGCCGTAAAAAATTGACTGAGGAACAAATAATCGAAGCTGTTAGTGGTGGAGACAAGACAAGAGGATCTTGTTCGTCAGCAGCATTTGCTTATATTGGGAACAAAGGTGGCTATACTGTCCTAGATTTTAGAGGAGGAAAGAGTTGTGATTTCTTTTCTCGAGATAGTAGGATTAAAATGATTGGTAGCCTTCCAGGAGTTGAAATGTATGTTGCTAAACATACAAATGATTTTACTGCAGTAAAAGAATTGTTGGAGAAAGTAGAAAGTGGAAATGAATACTACTTGGCAGCAGGGAGTCATGCAGCAATCATAAGGAAAAGCGAAGGTCGTTTCGAGTACTTGGAACTTCAATCAAGAACGTTAAATGGTTTTAAGCCGTTTAACAACATTGTTCTGAAAGAGAGATTCAAAGGTCAGAAGTCTCACAGTGTAGCTGGGAGAAGATATGATGCAAATAGCTATCTTATTGATGTGAACTCATTGAAAGATAACCCTGAATTTCACAAGATATTGAGTTTTATCAATACTGCAGATTCTAAACAAATGAAGGGGGCTGAGGGTCGTGAAAGATGATTATGAAGAAGTGAATTGGTCTGAATATTGCTATAAAGAAAATGATGGTGATATAGTTTGGTGGGTTGATACAGCCTGGTTCGCTAGAGGGTTGATGTTAATTACATTTGATAAGAAGAAGTTTTATAACCTTTTTGAAGATTATCCTCATAATATGAGCTCAGAAGAGATTGAAATCTTTGATAAAGAGAATCCATTTTGGGCTGATTTCTTTTCGGACCGAAAATAAGAAATTTGAAGCACTCGAAAGGGTGCTTTTATTATGCTTAGAAAGGAGTAACGATGGGAAACACAATTGATTTTTCAGAGAAAAAGTCTAGTCTTGAGCGCGGTGCTTCCGTGAAAGAAATTTTGGAAGAAAATCTTGAGGCTAGCCATGGCTACACTTCGGTGCTGGTGGTTTCTTTAGATAAAGATGGTGAGATAAATCTTGGCTATAGCTGGGAAAGTAGTTTGCAGGCATTAGGAATGCTGGATGTTGCTAAAAATTATATTTTGAACGTGATCAATTAAATTATCCCAGCGATAGGGTTATCATGCGATGACGATTGAAAGGAAATTAGAATGGCGAGGAAGAAACTTGGCAATCAGAATCCTACTCAATCGGTGATTTTAAAATACGTCAAGAAAAATTCAAGAGCTAGAGAAGCGATTGAGCTTTACGAACGGACTGGTCTTTCTTGCTATGCCTGGCAGAAAAATCTCTTACTGCCTATGATGGCTGTTGACAAGAACGGTCTTTGGGTGCATCAGAAGTTTGGCTACTCTATCCCTCGTCGTAATGGTAAATCTGAAATCCTATATATTGGTGAAATTTGGGGGCTACATGAAGGATTAAATATCCTACATACTGCCCACAGAATTTCCACATCTCATGCCTCTTTCGAGAAGGTGAAACGATATCTTGAGAAAATGGGGTATGTGGATGGTGAGGATTTTAATTCTATTCGAGCCAAAGGGCAAGAGAGAATCGAACTTTATTCAACGGGTGGTGTTATCCAATTTCGTACTAGGACATCAAATGGTGGTCTTGGTGAAGGATTTGACATGCTGATTATTGACGAGGCTCAGGAGTACACGACCGAGCAAGAATCTGCTTTGAAATACACGGTTACGGATAGTGAGAATCCTATCACAATCATGTGTGGAACACCTCCGACACCTGTATCAAGTGGAACGGTCTTTACTAAGTATCGTGAGACATGTCTATTTGGGAAAGGGAAGTATTCTGGCTGGGCTGAGTGGTCTGTTTCTGATGAAAAGGAAATTGACGATGTGGAAGCTTGGTATAATTCCAATCCATCCATGGGATACCACTTAAATGAGCGTAAGATTGAGGCAGAGCTTGGTGAGGATAAGCTAGACCATAATATCCAACGTTTGGGATTTTGGCCAACTTACAACCAGAAATCTGCTATTTCTGAAACGGAGTGGAATGAGCTCAAGGTGGATGATGTACCAGAATTGTCTGGCAAGCTGTCTGTTGGGATCAAGTATGGCCAAGATGGAACGAACGTGGCATTGAGTATTGCTGCACGGACCAAGGATGGCCGTTTCTTTGTGGAAACAGTCGATTGTCAATCCGTTCGCAATGGGAATGAGTGGATGGTTGCTTTCTTGCGTCAATCCGACGTGGCTCAGATTGTCATCGATGGCGCAAGTGGGCAAAAGATCCTGGACGAAGAGTTGAAGGACTATAGAATCAAGAACGTGATTCTACCGACGGTGAAAGAAATCATCGTGGCCAATGCTCTTTGGGAACAGGGGATTTATCAGAAAACCATCTGTCATGCTGGTCAACCATCGCTGTCAAAAGTAGCCACTAACTGCGACAAGCGGAATATTGGCTCAAATGGTGGTTTTGGTTATCGATCTCACTTTGACGATATGGATATTTCTTTGATGGATAGCGCTTTGCTTGCGCATTGGGCTTGTGCTACGACCAAGCCTAAGAAAAAGCAAAAAATCAGTTATTAAAATAAGCGGTCTTGTGACTGCTTTTTTTGATGCCAAAAATTACCGAACTGCCGGGGAAGCAGGAGAAAGGAGACATGAGAATGTCAGAATTTAAACCAATCACTACACAAGAAGAATTTGATGCTGCTATTAAGGAGCGTTTATCTCGTGAGAAAGCGAAGTATAGCGACTATGACCAGCTCAAATCTAGAGTTACAGAATTGGAAACAGAAAATGTTGGCTTGAAGTCAACAATTGAAGCTAACAATCAAAGTAAGGCAGATGCTGACAAGCAACTTGAAGAGATGCAGAATCAAATCTCTAATTATGAGACAGCTAGTCTGCGAACTCGTGTGGCTTTGCAACATGGATTGCCTTACGACCTTGCAGACCGTTTGCAGGGAACTGATGAAGAAAGCTTGAAAGCTGATGCAGAGCGCTTAGCTGGTTTTATGAAGCCAGTAAGCAAAGTAGCGCCAGTAAAATCAACGGAGCCGATTGTTCCGAAAGAAGATGATGAAAGAACCATGTATAGAAATTTGGTTCAAAATTTAAATATTGAAGATTAAAAAGGAGAAAAAAATATGTCAGAAGCACAACTTGCAAAAGGAAATCTATTTGATCCAGAGCTTGTAAAAAAAGTTATTAGTAAGGTGAAGGGACATTCATCAATTGCTAAGCTATCACCCCAAAAACCTATTCCGTTTAACGGCCAAAAAGAGTTCATTTTCGACTTTGATTCGGACATCGACATCGTGGCTGAAAACGGCAAGAAGACTCATGGTGGTGTGAGCCTTGATCCTGTTACTATTGTTCCACTAAAAGTCGAATATGGTGCCCGTGTATCTGATGAGTTTTTACACGCCTCAGAAGAAGCAAAAGTTGACATCCTCAGTGATTTTGTGGAAGGATTTTCTAAAAAATTAGCACGAGGGCTTGATATTATGAGTATTCACGGTATTAACCCACGTACAAAACAAGAGTCAAGCATTATTGGAACTAACTGCTTTGATAAAAAAGTTACTCAGACAGTAACTTTCAAAGAATCTAACCCAGATGAAAGTATGGAAGATGCTGTCGGTATGATTGATGGTTCAGAACGTGATATCACCGGAGCAATCCTAGATCCTATTTTTACAACTGCTCTTTCTAAAATGAAAAATGCTGAAGGCGGGAAATTGTATCCTGAATTGGCATGGGGCGGTGTACCTGATGCAATCAATGGATTGGCAGTAGATAAAAATCGCACTGTATCATACTCACAAACAGATCCTAAAAACACAGCGATTGTTGGGGACTTTGAAACAATGTTCAAATGGGGCTATGCGAAAGAAGTTCCGATGGAAATCATCAAGTATGGTGATCCTGACAACAGCGGTCGCGACCTTAAAGGGTATAACCAGATTTATATCCGTTGCGAAGCATACATTGGATGGGGTATCATGGATGCTGCTAGTTTCGCTCGTATCGTGAAAACGGGAGGTTAATCATGGCTGAGTATGTAAACCAAAAGACTGGAGCTACAATCAACACTAACACAGAAATTTCTGGAGGGGATTGGGTTCCGATTGCAGCATACAAACCTTTGGACTCATTGACTAACGCAGCGTTAAAAGAAATCCTTGATGAAAAAGGGATTGCTTATGATAACCGTGCCACAAAAACTGAATTGATTTCGCTGATCGAACAAGCTGATACTGAATCTCAGTAGTCACTTGACTGGAGGTAGAAATGGAAAACTTTGCAACAGTCGAAGATTTGAAAAAATTGTGGCGAGCGTTGAAATTCGATGAGGAAAAACGAGCCGAGGCGCTGTTGGAAGTTGTTTCTCATTCTCTTCGCGTTGAAGCTAAAAAAGTTGGCAAGGATTTAGATGGGTTAGTGGCTACTGATCCATCTTTTGCTGTGGTGGTCAAGTCCGTCACCGTTGATGTGGTAGCTCGCACGTTGATGACCTCAACTGACCAGGAACCGGTGACTCAATTTGCTGAAAGTGCCTTGGGCTACTCAGTGAGTGGTTCTTATCTTGTTCCTGGTGGAGGTCTCTTTATCAAGGATTCAGAATTGAAACGTTTGGGCCTTAAGAAACAAAGGTATGGGGTGATTGATATTTATGGGACGGATTAAAGGAATTACTGTAACTTTGACTGGGAAAACCAAGACTGGTCGGGATGACTTTGGTCATCCTATCTATGAGAATACTGAAATTCAAGTAGATAATGTCCTGGTTGTTCCAGCTTCGACAGAAGATATCACCAATCAGCTCAATTTGACTGGGAAAAAGGCAGCTTATACGCTGGGCATTCCAAAAGGCGATCAGAACGAGTGGAAAGACCGTGAGGTTCGTTTCTTTGGGCGAAAATGGCGCACGATTGGCTTTCCGTTAGAAGGCATTGAAGCCATGATGCCTCTAGAATGGAATAAGAAAGTGATGGTTGAAGCGTATGAGTAATACAAAAATCAAGCTTATCGGTTCGGGTGTAGGAGCTCTTTTGAAATCAAAAGAGATTCAGGACATCTTGAACAAAGAAGCAACGGTCATTAAAAAAAGATGTGGTCCTGGCTATGAACAAGATAGCCACGTTGGTAAGACAAGAGCCAATGCTATGATTTATCCAGCTACGCGAAAAGCGAAGAGGGATAATTTGAAAAATAACACTTTGTTGAAGGCGGTGCATTAGATGATTGAAATTATTATCAAGAAATATCTTGACGGTCATTTAGATGTACCGTCATTTTTTGAGCATGAAGCTGAGGCTCCCGATAGCTTTGTCATTATTCAAAAGACAGGTGGGAAGGAGCGTAATCACTCTAGTAGTGCGACCTTTGCTTTCCAAAGTTATGGCCCAACTATGCAGAAAGCTGCGGAGCTTAATGTGAAAGTGAAAAATGCTGTGAAGGGATTGATTGAATTAGATTCAATCTGTGGTGTCCACCTGAACAGTGATTACAATTTTACGGACACTGAAACAAAACAATATCGATATCAAGCCGTATTTGATATTAATTATTTTTAAAAGGAGAAATTAAATGGCTACAGAAGCAAATGTAACGACTGCAAAACCTAAAATCGGAGGTGCGGTTTATTCTGCACCTCTTGGAACAGCACTTCCAACAGACGCAACTACAAAATTAGATGATGCGTTTAAAGCGCTTGGTTATATTTCAGAAGATGGTATGACCAATAGCAACTCCCCAGAATCAGAAAATATTAAGGCGTGGGGTGGCGTCGTTGTAAGTTCGGTTCAAAAGGAAAAGACAGACACTTTCAAATATATGCTGATTGAAGCATTAAATGTGGAAGTTTTGAAGGAAGTGTATGGACCAGATAATGTATCTGGGGATTTGTCTTCAGGAATTACGATTAAGGCAAACTCAAAAGAATTGCCACATCACTGTCTAGTTATCGAAACAGTCCTAAAAGGTGGTGTACTTAAACGTATTGTTATCCCTTCAGGAAAGGTAACTGCCATTGATGAAATCCCTTATAAAGATGGAAGTGTACTTGGGTATGGTACGACAGTAACTGCTTTCCCTAACGCTGCTGACGACACACACTATGAATACATCAAAGGAGCTTAACTATGTCAAAACAAAATCGTAAAAAGAAAAATAAAAAAGCTGCGCCACAGATTAAAACAATTCGTGGTGTGACTTCAACCGGATTTGCTTTTGAAATTACAAAAGAGCGCTTGGAAAACTATGAGTTGCTTGAAGTTATTGCAGAAGTGGATACAAATCCAGCAGTTTTACCAAAAGTGGTCAAACTTATGCTTGGTGACAAATCAGAAGATTTGAAAAACCATGTGCGGACTGCGGATGGCATTGTTCCTTTGGATAAAATGGGAGCAGAAATTAGTGAGATTTTTACAAGTCAGAACCAGTTAAAAAAATAGCGCTCCTTGCTAGAATGATTCAAACAGATGAAGATGCTCTTATTTGTGATTTAGCTGAAACATATGGGATTTTTGATTACAGACAGTTACCTGCTGACCAGGTAGCTGTTTTTGCTTTTGGTTTGAGAGATGATTCACGGATCAAACTAGCAATGACCAATAGCAAAGTTCCTTTTGAAACCTTTTTGCTTGCAGGCGTGCTTGATAGGCTTTCTGCTCTTGTGTGGTTTAAAACAACAGACGGTCAGAAAGGAATCAACAAACCATTAATGGTTGCAGAGGAGCTGACAGGTAAAACTAAAGCTAAAGAAAGCAAGGAGATGATCTTTGATTCTGGTGAGGACTTTGAAGAATATCGTCAGCAAATTCTAGAAAAGATAGGGGGTGAGGATTAGTGGCGACAGAAATAGCACAGGCTTATGTACAATTGATACCATCAGCCAGAGGTATTACTGGTAAAATCCAATCACTTCTCAATCCTGAGGCTAGCGCAGCAGGACAAAGTGCTGGACAGTCATTGGGTTCTAGTCTTGTTAGCGTTATGACGAAAGTTATTGCAGCGGCAGGGATTGGCAAGGCCTTTTCGGCAGCTATTAGTGAAGGAGCAGCGCTTCAGCAATCACTTGGAGGTATCGAAACTCTATTCAAAGGTTCTGCTGACAAGGTAAAGGGATATGCTAATGAGGCCTACAAAACAACAGGTTTGTCAGCTAATGCCTACATGGAAAATGTGACAGGCTTCTCAGCTAGCCTCTTGCAATCTCTTGGTGGCGACACTAATAAAGCTGCTGAAACAGCAAACATGGCCATGATTGATATGTCGGATAATGCGAATAAGATGGGGACATCTATGGGAAGCATTCAACTGGCGTATCAAGGTTTCGCCAAACAAAACTACACTATGTTGGATAACCTGAAGCTTGGTTACGGTGGTACAAAGCAGGAAATGCAACGTCTCTTGGCTGATGCAGAGAAATTGACTGGTGTTAAGTATGACATTAACAACCTCTCAGATGTTTATAATGCCATCCATGCTATCCAAGAAAATCTAGACATCACTGGCACAACTGCTAAAGAGGCAGCATCTACTTTTAGTGGTTCTTTTGAATCTATGAAAGCAGCTGCTCAGAATGTACTTGGGAAGTTAGCGCTAGGGGAGAATATCCTACCTTCTCTGCATGCTTTGCTTAAAACAACATCTACCTTTCTCTTTGATAATTTTTTACCAATGGTTGGAAATATTTTTTCTGGCCTTGGCTTGGTTTTGACTGAAGGAATTAGTCAGATTGCATCTCAGCTTTTTGGGGATGCCTTTGGAAGTGCAGTCTATAGTCAACTTTCAAGAGTGACAGGTATCTTTCAAACTTTCTTTGATATGATCTTTGGATCATTGAGCAAGCAAGATAACATTGATATCCTGACCATGCTTGGATTTAGCGAGGGTACTGCTAATCAAATTGTCAACATCGCAGATAATATTCGAGTTACTTTTGAGAACATTGGAGTTGTTGCTGGCCATGTTGCAAGTATTGTTGTTGATTTCGTTGGAGATCTGTTAGGGATTAAAGACGGGGAGCAGGGAGTGAACCTGTTAGGTTTTGCATTTGAAGGTATCTCAGGTTTTATCAGAGGCGCCTCTGAAAGTCTTAGCAAATTTACATCTTGGTTAAAAGATTCACCTCTTGCATTAGATGCCTTAAAATCGGCTGTTGTTGGTATTACGAGTGCATGGGCAGGATATAAAGCTGTTTTAACGGTAATAAAAGGAATTGAAACAATCAGGAATGCAACTCTGGCTATTACGAATGGTCTTATGTTGGCTCAGTTCGTAAGAACCGGTGCACTCACTACCGCAGAGGCGGCGAATGCGGCTGCTACTATGGGAGCAAGTGGAGCGTTTAAGATTTTTAATGCAGTCCTAAGCGTTTCAGGTGGCTGGATTGGAATTGTTGTCATGGCTATTTCTGCTCTTGTTGCTGGATTAGTCTGGTTCTTTACGCAAACAGAAACTGGCCAGCAAATTTGGTCATCTTTTGTGGATTGGATCAAACAGGCTTGGCAGGGGATTGCTGATTTCTTTGTTGGTCTTTGGTCTGGAATCTCTGAAGGTGCTATCATCTTATGGGATGGAGTCGTTACAGCTTGGACTGCTTACATCGAATCTTTGAAAGCGATGTGGACTGCTGTTGTAACTTTCTTTTCTGACTTGTGGGCAAGTATTCAAGAGGCTGCATCTGTTGCATGGACAGCTATCACAACGGTAGTGATGGCTATTGTTCAACCGTTCATAGATGGATTTATGAATATTTGGAACAATATATCAGATGGTCTTACTCAAATTTGGGAAGGGATTAAGATGATTTTTCAAGGTGCTTGGGAGTTCATCAAATCCATTTTCTTGGGCGCTATTCTGATTATCATCGACCTTGTGACAGGGAATTTTAACCAGCTAGGAGCTGATCTTTCTCTAATTTGGGAAGGTATTCAAAATGGCATTTCTTTGATATGGGAAGGGATTAAAACATTCTTTTCTGGTATTGTAGATGCTATTGTTGGATATGGTATTGCTGTTTTTGAAAACTTTTCGGCTGCCTTATCTGCGATTTGGGAGTTTATCAAGTCGGCTGCTTCAGTGACTTGGGAATGGATAAAATCTACTGTAACAAGTCTAATCACAGGTCTGGTGCAGGGAGCTCAAAGTATCTGGGACAGCTTTATGAACTTCCTATCAAGTTTGTGGGAAGGTATTAAGTCAACGGCAAGCAATGCTTGGAGTTCTCTAGCTTCTAGTGTTCTAAACATTATCAATGGTCTCGTATCCGGGGCGCAAAATGCTTGGAACAGCATGTCTAATGCGGTATCTAGTCTTGTAAGTAATGTCACTGGTTTTTTCAATCAATTATGGAATATTAATCTATATAGTGCAGGTCAAGCAATATTGCAAGGTTTCTTGAATGGTTTGCAGTCTATGTGGTCCTCTGTCACAAATTTTGTCGGTGGTATTGCTAGCTGGATTCGTGACCACAAAGGTCCGATTGAATATGACCGTAAACTCTTGATCCCTGCGGGTACTGCCATCATGAAAGGGTTAGACCAAGGATTGCAAGACCAATTTAAGGAGGTCAAACAAACGGTTGGAGGAATGGCTGGTGAAATTTCAGATGTATTTTCAGGAGACAACCTGGATCTGAATTCCTCTGCATCTGTTACTAAAAACCTAGAAGCCCAATTGGCTATGCCATCAGCTCAATTTGAGGCCCATGAGAGTAAAACCGTGTCTGAGATAGCGATTCTGAGAACAAGTATGGAAAGAATCCTTACTGCTATTCTTGAAAAATCGTCAGACGTTTATCTGGACAATGATATTATCTCACTCAAAACCTATAAACAACACGGTGCAATTTACGCAAGGGGGGGAATTTAATGGAGTATATGATCATCAATGGTTTTAACACCTCAACCCTTCCTGGTTGTGTTGTGACTGACTTCGGGAAGGTGGAGGCTGCCAAGCCAAAAGGAGAGAAGGCAACCCTTTATGGAGTCAATGGTAGTTACCGTGTGTTAGACGGTTCTTTCGACAGTTACGAAAGGACCTTCACTCTCCACGTTAAAAAAATGGTTGAGATTTCAAGTATTCTTGATAAATTTCAATCGAATGATAATGTTTTGGAATTTAGCTATCAGCTTGGCTCATTGTTTTATGCTAACTTTGTGACTGCTAGTTTTGAACCTTTTGGAAATCATGCTTGGAAGTTAGAAATTAGGTTAGAAATGCAACCGTTCCGATACCAAAAAAATATAGATCCTGTGGTTCTTACGGCATCTGGTACAGTCAACAACCCTGGCACGGTTTACTCGGAACCACTAATTGAAGTCGAGGGGGATGGCGACGTCTCCCTTACAATTGGCCGGAAAACCATGTATCTAGCGATTAAGACCAAGGCCACGATTGATTGTAGGCAAGGCAAGCAAAATATCTACAATGCTACTGGTGCCGTTCAGAACACTCTTAGGAAACGTGGAGGGTTCTTGGAAATACCGACTGGTAAGGTCGGCGTCTCGTTTACTGGAAATGTCCGTAAAATTACTATTCGACCGAATTGGAGGTATAAGATTTGATTTATTTAACAAATGGAAATATGCCTCTGAACGCTGCCTATGCTGATGAAATTGTTCAAGAGGATAATAGCACTTATCAATTGTCCTTCCGATTTCCGACCTCGGATTCCTTATGGGAGCAGTTGAAGGAGGAAGCGTTCCTAACTGCT
This sequence comes from Streptococcus sp. 11-4097, assembly GCF_018215285.2. Taxonomy (GTDB): domain Bacteria; phylum Bacillota; class Bacilli; order Lactobacillales; family Streptococcaceae; genus Streptococcus. The sequence continues at coordinate 1,901,419 of NZ_CP185262.1, read as the reverse complement.
GATGACCTTCACGGTGAACAGGATTTTGTCATTTTCGAGGTAGAGAAGAAGCATGGCTATATTCAAGTCTATGCGAATCAAGTATTCACCCTTTTGAATAACTATGTGGTCAGTTCGCTTTCTCTTGATCAAGCGACCGGCTCAACTGCTCTCAGTCGTTTTGCTGGCGCGATCACTCGTGACAATCCGTTCTCATTCTTCTCTGATATTGAAGATAGGCATACCTTTAATATTGGCTCTAAGAATGCTATGGAGGCATTTGGGAAAGATAAGCATTCTATTATTGGTCAATGGGGTGGCGACCTTGTACGGCATGGTTACCAGGTTCGCTTGTTAAAAAATGGCGGTTCGGAAAACGAATCGCTTTTTATGTACAAAAAGAATCTGTCTAGCTATCAACACAAGACATCTACTAAGTCTTTGAAGACTCGAATCACCTTTACGGCGACTGTCAAAGGTGGGGGAGAGAAGGCGCCTGACCGCAAGTTTTCTGTAGTTGTGGATAGTCCGCTCATTAACAAGTACAGTCAAATATACGAAGATGTGATTGAGGTTAATGACCAGGATGTGAAGGATGAAGCAAGCCTTCGTAAGTATGGTGAGCAATATTATCGAACTTCGCTCTGTGACATGATGGAAGATAGCCTTGAGCTTGAGGTTGTCGGCCAGAGTGATGTGCCTGTCCAGATGTTTGATATTGTGAGTTTATTTCACGATGTCTACAATCTTGACGTGCGCAAGAAGATTACTAAGTACACTTACTCACCAATGGGCAAAAAACTGAAGACAATTGGTTTTGGGCAGTTCAAGTCAGGTCTTGCGAATGCGATTGGTAACGCAGTTAGTGATGCAGTCAAGGGTGAAGCTCAACAACTTCAAAGTGATTTTGAAAGGCAGTTAGCAAGAGAACTCAAGAATGCTGATCTTGCTTTTGACAGGCAGAAAGAAGAGTTGGTCAATCAATTCACAGACGGTCTCAATGCTGCCAAAGCCAGAGCTGAAGAAGTTAAAAGAGAACTCTCTGATACTATCAATCAGCGTTTCGAAAGCTTTGACAATACTTCGATACAAGAAGCCAAGCGCAGGGCTGAAGAAGCCTTGCGAAATGCTGGTGCAAGCAGCTTACTCGCTCAGGAAGCGAAACGAATTAGTGAGCGAGCAAGAACAGACATTACTAACCTACAAGCATCATCTCAAAATTCTCTCAGCCAGATTGAAAGTTTTAAAAATCAGTATGGTACGAAGCTGAATGAAGTTAAGAGCACCGCAGACGGTATCTTGACCAAGCTTGGTACGATTGAAACGTATGTCAATAAAGACGGTCAGCGACAAGAGAGATTGCAGCGTTATGCTCGAGACGAGAGCGCTCGTCAAGTCAGCGCAGTCCGTGAGCAGATATCCAGAGATTATGTTGGTAAATCGACTTATCAGGAGGATGTGAGAGGTCTTGAACGTCGGTTTAGTGCGATAAGCACGCAGACAAATAATGATATTGCTTCAAAGATTGCTCAATACAAGCAGACAGTCGACGGGCAATTTGCAAGCATCACATCTCAGATTGCTGGCAAGGCCAATCAGACGGATTTCCAACATGTCAGAGAGACTAGCCAACTATATGAGCGGATTATTGGTAGCAACGAGAATGATATCTCGAATAAAGTTGCTCGCATGGCTCTGACTAACCAGCTATTCCAGGTTGAGGTGGCTAAGGCTGCAAAAGGTGGCCGAAATTATATCAGAGGAATCAAAGAGATGCGTGTAGGTTCAGGCTCATGGGATTCTGGGACATTTCGTGGCTCAGGCTCTGGAAGTGTTCGGACAATTGAGGTTTCAGATAGCCCTGTATCTGGTTTTAATAAAGCAGTACGTATAATTTCTAGTGATCCAAAAGGTCAAATTGGCGTTGCTCAGGACGGATTTGAGATTATGCCAGGAACCTATACGATGTCTGTTTGGATAAGAGGCTCAGCTGGACAAAGAGTTAGATTACAAAATTATTGGTGGAGCGACGACTCAACAGGTATAAGCCCAGAATTCATCTTGAAAGATGACAAATGGACATATTTGACATTTTCGAGCGAACGAAAAAAAGCTGGAAAATTGTCGATCGGCTACGTTTACTTAGTTAATGGCGCAAAAGGAAGCTATCTCGATATTTTGGCTCCTCAATTAGAGGAGGGAAGCATTGCAACAAGTGCTCGTCCTGCTCTTGAAGACACAGAAGAAGCTGTTCACTCAGTTCAAAGCCAACTAGCTGGTTCGTGGTCGGTTCAGAATTTGACAAGTGCTGGTGCTTTAGTTTCTCAAATTAATGCGACTAACAATCAAATTTTGATTGAGGCCGAGAAGATTCGTTTGAAAGGTAAGACCTTGCTCGATGAATTGACTGCAATTAATGGCTATTTCAAGCGTATTTTTGTCGGCGAGGGTGCATTTGCTAAGCTGAACGCTGAGATTATCGGTTCAAAGACTATCACAGCTGATAAGCTCATTATGGACCAAGCAATGGCTCGGATGTTCGTATCAAGCAATATATTTACGGACATGCTTGCGGCTAAAGAGGCTTTCATCAACAAGCTTCGGTCTGTTGTGGTTACTGCTACCTTGCTTGAAGGTTACAAGGGTAAAATCGGAGGATTCCAAATTGGCACACATGATAACGACTCAAGTTCATTCTGGTTGACTGGGTTAGACCAATTTAAGGTCGGTATGAGTAATGGTAGAGGTCGACAGTTCCAGACAGCTTTCTGGGCTAACTGGGGGAATACTTGGGGGAAACCGGGACCTCTGTCTTGGTACGTCACGCTTGAAGGTAAAATGTTCTGCAGAAACGATGCGGCATTTCATAGAGTGGTTGACTTCTCAAGCACAAGCATAATCAATTTTTTTGGTTCAAATAATTTTCACAAAAATATCGAAATGAAGGGTGGAAGCGAAATTTATGGAACCGGTCGAAGTCCTCGCGAGAATGGCAAGAATGCAGTCGTTTGGTGGAGCCAAGTCGGGGACGGGACGGTGAAATACCACATCGATAAGGCCTCCGACAGACGATTGAAAGAAAATATCACAGAGACAAGTATAAAAGCCTTGGACAAAATCAATCAATTGGTTATGGTCGCATTTGATTTCATTGATAGTAAAAAGCATGAGGAAATTGGTTTAATCGCTCAAGATGTTGAAGCCGTAATACCTCAAGCAATTTCACAAAATCCTGAGAACCTAGATGGCTATCTGCATATCGACTATACCGCGTTAGTGCCTTATCTAATTAAGGGTATTCAAGAACTCAATCAAAAAATAGAAAAAATGGAGAAATCAGCATGAACGAACAAGACAAACAAATCAGTACACTAACAATTAAATCACTAAGTGAGAGAGTCAGTAATGAAGCTACTCAATCAGCTACTCTAGAGGCTCTCTACACAGTTACTGCAATGGAACTTGAGCAGATGAAACGAATCATCGAGTCAGACGAAGAGCTCAAAGCAAAATTTGAAGAAGTGAAAGGAAAAATGACAAATGGCAATTAACAATTATGAACTAGCAAGCAAGCCTTATACACGAGGTTTGGGCGACAATATCAAGACAGTGGTTGAAATCCGTCTGTCAGAAGGCAATCGGTACAGTACAAACATGCGTGAGCTAACAGGAGACCGAACAGATGAGCAAGAGGATGTCTTGATTCAAGCAGTGTTGGATATCCTGAAGGCTGAATTAGATCCAGGCGCAGCAATCGTGCAAGCGCAAGCTAAGCTTGAACAAGCTGAGCAGCAGATTGCACAAAACAAGAGTGAGCAGGACAAGCTTGCAGCTCTTATTAAGCAGACTGAAGAAAATTCGAAGGTAAATCAGAAGGTCATACATGTTCTTGTGTTGAACTCTGTCATGAGCAAGAATATTGGTTATGGAACGACCTACAAAGAGATAGTTGAGTTGATTCCACTAGCTGAAGTTGGTAAGACTTACTTACCACATGACTTGATTACCATTGAAGACCCTGAACACGTAGAGGTCAATGGTGAAGGGAAGCGCATCTTGGTTCAACTTAACAAGGAATTTACCTATAATGGTGAGCCTGTCAGCGCATTTGTGACAAATGGTACTTTGGAACAAAACGGAACGGGTGTCGCTTGGAAATTTGAAGGGAAAGAGTAGGAGGTGTGTATGCCAGGATATGAACGATTTCTCGTACAGATCTTCATCACCCTCATTCCTGTGATTGGTCTTTATTTTTCGATGAAAGATAAAGCAACCAAACAAGAGAATCGTCTTACGATTTTAGAGAAAGATATCGAAAATCTGAACGAATTCAAGACATCAGCCAACAAGCGGCTCGATAACCACGATGAACAAAACAAGGCTATCTTAGTACTAGCTGAGCAAGTAAAATCACTTGGTGAAGACGTAAGAGAGCTTAAAAATTTAATTCAAAATAAACAATAAAAGGAGAAATGCACATGATTAACTGGAAATTACGTTTGCAAAATAAAGCAACACTTATTGCTCTTTTAGGGGCAATCTTCTTGATGTCTCAACAATTCGGTCTTGAAATTCCAAAAAATATCCAAGACGGTGTGAACACATTCGTTTACATCCTGGTATTGATTGGTGTCGTGAATGACCCAACAACTGCAGGGATTACAGACAGCAAGCAAGCTCTTGAGTACGAAAATCCTAAGGAGGATTAAACGATGGTAGAAATCATTAACCATACAATTTTTAATGGAATTTCAGGCTCCCGACCAACTGAGCGACCAAAGTATTATGTTTTACATAATGATGCTGGTTCAAAAAGTGCAAAGGCCTATATCGAATGGCTACAAGAACGATATGACAATGGCCAGTCTGAACTTGGTTTTGCTCATTACTACATCACAAGAGATGCAATTGTGCGAGTCGAAGACACATACAATGGTTCATGGTCTGCTGCTAACTACGATGCTAACATGAACTCTCTTAGCTATGAAGTCTGCCAGCAGTTAAGCGCATCAGATGCCGAGTTCATTGAAAATGAAAACATGGTATTACGCCAAATGGCAGAGGATATGACTTATTACGGTGATACTCCGAACTATTCAAACATTAAGTTTCACAATGAATTTTCTAGCACATCATGCCCTGCTCGTTCCCTTGAATTGCACGGCGGATACAATGACAGCTTGCGTGACTATGTGATTGCTAAAATCAAGCATTATCAGTCGCTCGGCTCAACTGTTCAAGAAATGCTTGCAAAAGAAGGCAATCAAGAGGGCTGGAAGAAAAATGCGACCGGCTGGTGGTATGTCAATGCAGATGGTTCTTATCCAACGAATAAATGGCAGAAGATCAATAATGTCTGGTATTACTTCGATAGTAACGGCTACATGAAAGCAAACGCATGGCACAAGCATTCGGACGGGCACTGGTATTACTTGCTCCCAAGTGGAGCCATGGCAACAGGATGGGCGCTTATTGCGAATAAATGGTATTACTTCAAAGAAACCGGGGCCATGGCCACTGGTTGGGTCAAGTACAAGGAACATTGGTATTATCTCGATGCTAAGGATGGAGATATGAAATCCAATCAGTTTGTCAAGTCTGCAGATGGCACAGGTTGGTACTACCTCAAGGCAGACGGAACACTAGCAGACAAGCCAGAGTTCACAGTCGAGCCAGAAGGCTTGATAACAGTTAAATAAAACGAAAGGAAAACTTTCAAATTAGATTACACCAACCGCAGGCTCAGGCTTGCGGTTTTTTGTTTGCTCAAAATAGAAAAAACAGTGATGGTGCTCACTGTTTTTCTTGTAGTGTATGGGCGTAAGAAGTCATGCTGATAGCGTGTTTTAAACGCATGTTCATAATATCTGATACACCGTTTTTATACTTATCTACGGCCTGAATAGATACGCCACAGTTTTTGCTGATAGCATAGGCTGTGGCGTTGTCTAAAAGCCAGCGGATAGCTTTAATATCTACTGACATATATTACCTCATAAAATACCAAACTGCAAATAGGAGTAGAAGAAGTCCAATAATAAATTCAACTTTTTCACGCTTGGTGGTTTTTCTAATTTTTAGATTTACTTTCATTGTTTTTCCTGTTATAATTTAAGTACACCCCCGAAGGGGTGGATAGTGATTTCTCACTATCCAAATTCGATGTGCCATTCAAAGCTGATTATAAATAAGTTTATTTTGACTACTAGCTTATTTGTTTTTACTTTGAGTGGCTTCTTTTTGAACTTAAACATTTTGTTTTCCTTTCTACTAGTTTCCTTGTCTAAGGTTTCCTCCTTAACCTTATGTATCTATTATACAACTAAAGTTGTACAAAGTCAATAGTTTTGATGAAGTTTTTTATTTTATTTCTTAAAAAAGTGAGTTGCCTATAGAGAGTTTTGGTACCCAATTTGGTACCCAAATTTATTTTTTATGTATTTTTTTGTCAACGCAGTATTTTCCAAATTCCCTATTTTACCAAACTTTGAACGCTATTACATATATTTGTTTATTCTATTTATAAAACAAGTTTTTGTTCACTTTTTGGGAGGTACTAATGAGGACTCAAAGTCATAAGGAGATTGTTGAAGAATATTCTGCTTCACGGGGGAGTTATGAAGGTTGCTTAGATTATGTAGAGAATACTGTGGAGAGTATTATTAAAAGTCAATCTATTAACGTTCATGAAATAATTGGGAGAGTAAAAACTGTAGAGTCTCTTGAAGGCAAAGTAAAAAGGAAAAATTATTCTAATTTAGCTGAGATTACCGATTTATGCGGTATTCGTATCATAACGTACTTTAGTGATGATGTTGATAAAATAGCTGAGTTAATCAGTCAAGAATTCGAGGTTGATGTAGAGAATACTATTGATAAACGTAAAAGTGAGGATCCAACAAAATTTGGTTATGTTTCACTTCATTATGTGGTGGGTTTAAAAGAAGGGACTACTCCATCTACTTTATATGGTAGATTTAAGAATATAAAATTAGAGATACAAATTAGGACAGTTATGCAGCATGCCTGGGCTGAAATTGAACATGATTTGGGATATAAAAGTAAGGAAGATATACCTGATCAATATAGAAGACAATTCTCCAGATTGGCGGGACTAATTGAATTAGCCGATGATAATTTTTTACAGTTAAAAAATAATATTAATAACTATGAGCAGGAGGTAAGAAAAAAATTACCTACTTCAAAAGAAGAATTACCAATAGATAGTAGTACACTTATGACTTATGTAACGGAAGATCCAAATTACATTAAGTTACTGGATGAGATTAAACTGTTAGATGTGCCCATAAATTTTAATATTAACAGTTCTTATCTATCCACTGTAGTCCAGAGAGCAAAAAGTTTGGGCTTAAAGACTATAGGAGATATAGATAAATTATTAGAAAAATATAAAGATATCTTTCTAAGAGTATATGAAATTGAGATGGATATTGTACATTATACGGGTATATCGGTATTGACTCCATTATTGCACATCACTAATGTGTTAGAATCAGTTAATAATATTAATATTTCTGATGAAAAATTTATGAAAGTTTCTGATGCTGAATTTTCAGATGAATTTGGTATATCGTATCCAAATAAAGTTTATGAAGGTTAAAAAGTAATTTTTTAAATATGAAAAGAGGGGTTTCCTATTTGACTAAGTTGAATAATTCGTAGTGTTGCTCTTTCTAAAGTGAAAGTGATTGCGGTACCGAACAAACTTGTTAATATTGTTGTGAAATAAAAATGAATCCTTCGGAGCTAAGCTCTGGAGGATTTTTGGGCTCTCCTTGACAAGAAAACACTATTTTGTTAATATGGTTAACAAAATGGAGAAGACTATGAATAAGAAAGAACTGCATAAGTTTAATAATCGTTTTAACAGTTTTGTTTTAACTTTTGAACAGTTGAAAAAGGATCAGCATAGGAACAGTATTGATAAGTCAATCACTATTAATGAAGTCCATTTGATTGACCTGATAGGTCGCAATCAGCCTATGAATCTAGTAAAATTATCTGAATTATTAGAAGTTTCGAGAAGTGCAATAACTCAAAGTGTTAGGAGATTGATTCAAAAAAAATTGGTTGTTTTTGATTTTGATCCGAATAATGGGAAAAATAAATATTTGAGATTATCTGAAAAAGGCATCGAAGTTTTTAAAATCCATAAGGAGCAACAAGAATATATTGAAAAATCAATCTTTTCAGTTTTAAACAACTATAGCGAGGTGGAACTTAAAACAGTTGTGAAATTGATGGATGATATTGAAAAGGTGTGGGGAGAATTACCGTGGTAAAAGTCACGGTAAATTTCAAATATAATTGTTAAGTAAATTAACAAAAAGGAGAAGATATGACTGTAAACATAGAACTGATTTCACAAACAGATTTAGCGGATGAATCTTTTTATATTGCTATTAATGGTTTAGAACCAAGGGCAATGTACTGTGTAGAAATGTACCTGTCTGATTATTACTGTATAAATGCTCCCTTGCTTTTAGATCATGATGTTATATGGAAATCAACCGCAATTTTTTTATCTGATCAGGACGGTATGATTGATACCTCTCAGACAGCATCTATTTCGGGATCTTATAAAGGAGTTTCAGAAATGGGATTATTCTTTAATGCGAAACCGTTGAAGAATAGGAAAAGGAGATTACCGATTTCTCTTGATAGAATTCCATTACGAGATTGTTTTGGTGTTGAAATTAAAATCAAGCTGGGGAAAGATGTGGTCGCGGAGCAAAGTTTCGTAAGGCGTTATATGAATCTAGGAGTAAGATATCAAGATATCTATGACAAGCATTTTCAAGGTCGATTATTCTATGATGAAAAGTTAAGAAGGGCGCCAGCCGTGATTATTGTTAGCGGTAGTGAGGGAAGAATTGAAAAAGCTCAGAATATTGCCCAACTTTTATCTTCAAGAGGCTATATTTGTCTTGCGATAGCTTATTTTGGTTTAGAGGGATTATCTCAAAATTTAGAACGAATTCCGATAGAATGTCTGGAAGAGGCGAAAGATTTTCTATACCATCATCCTCAAGTTGATAATACAAAAATAGGAATATATGGTCGCTCTAAAGGAGCAGAGCTTGTTCTGGCTGGACAAAGTATTTTGGATGATGTGCAATGTTTAGTACTCAATTCTCCCTCAAATGTAATATTTGAGGGAATAAAGGGAAAACTCAACTCTCATTCATCTTCTTGGACATATTTACAAAAGGAACTTCCTTATCAAAAACTTCAGTTAGGAAATTATTTGTTAAACAAGTTTTTTGGAAAACATATTCCTGAAGATAGTAGGGCCCAGATTGATGTGAGTAAAATTTCCTCTCCTTTATTATTACTAGGAAGCGATGTTGATGAAATATGGAATGCATCATCTGCGATAGATGATATAATTTCAAATTATAAAGGGGAATTCATTTTGTTTAAAAAATACCATGAAACAGGGCATATGTTGACGGTTGCTTATCAACCGAATCATCGTTATCGAAAAGATTGGCGCTTATTAATGAAAGAAAGTGTAGACTCTTGGTTTGCTACGATAAATTATTTTGATACATATCTGAAAAATTTGTAGATAGTGCTGAACCGTACTATAATAGTCCCAACTAAGATAAAAACACAGTTCTAGTTGGTAGTCCAGTCTACAAAAGCAATTGTTCAAACAAGAGAAATTTGAACTCAAACAGTAAAAACGTAGAGAGAACTACAAGAGTTACTAGTGACTTTCTCTTTCATAAAATAGAACAGCTCTTCTCGGATAAAAAGAGCTGTTTTTTGCTTGTATTGAAAATTCTTTTCATCTATTATTTCCTAATAGATTTACTTGTCGTCAAAAATTTGGCTAATGGAAGTTTCAAATTCAGGACAATACTTACTTGCTTCAAATTCAATCATATCATATTCAGCAGTTTCATTTTGATAGAAGGGATTGTGTGTCATGATTTCTAGTTAATTTTTTATTGTTTGATTTGTCGAGAATAATACTACCGATTCTTGAATTTTTCGGCCAGATGCGATAAAACATCTCTTTTATAGCGCATATTTAAAAATATAATGTGTTCTTGTGAGTGTTTTTAAGCTTCATTTAGCAATTCGGTAGGAGAAAAATGGCTGTAGCCTTCTCTACTTTAACTTAACCCTAATCATCTCACCACTTAACCTCTCATTTTAACCACTTATCTCAAAAGTCGATTTTTCTTTCATACTTTTTGTTAAACTGATGAGGTAAAGAGGAGGAAATAAATATGATTTTACAAGCTAAACATTTGACTAAACGTTACGGCAATCATATGGCTGTTGACGATATTCAGTTAGAGTTTGAAAAAGGGAGTTTTAATGCTATTTTGGGTCCAAATGGTGCAGGAAAATCAACCACCATTTCCATGTTAATCGGTTTGAAAAAGCCTACAAAAGGTCAGATTCGATATGCGCCAAATACGAAAATCGGAGTTGTTTTTCAAGCTAGTGTACTGGATGAGATGTTGACGGTTAGAGAAAATCTTACGATTCGTGCTCAACAGTATAAGGAGATTGTAGCAAGTCGTGTGGATGATTTGATCCATCAACTGGGTTTGACTGCTTTCCAGAAGCAACTATATGGGACTTTGTCAGGTGGGCAAAAACGTAGGGTTGATATTGCGCGTGCTCTTCTTTCACAGCCAGATATTCTTTTCTTAGATGAACCAACGACAGGTCTAGATATTCAGACTCGCAAAGCCATTTGGGATTTACTGTCTCGACTACAAAAGGATGAAGGGATGACTATTATCTTAACGACTCATTATCTAGATGAAGCGGATGAAGCGGATCAAATTTATATCGTTGATCATGGGAAAGTGATTGCGCAAGGTTCTGCGACTGCTATTAAAAGTCAGTATGCTTCTAATATCCTAAAAATTCGTTTTAAAGAAATGAAGGATTTAGAAAAGTTGTTACAGACTGGAATGACAGTAGAGGAAGAAAATGAGTTGGAATATCTTTTTTATCCAAGGACGTCACAGGAAGCCATTGAATATTTGGCAAAAGTTCGAGAAGAAATTGATTCTTTTGAGTTTCGTCCGGGCACTATGGATGATGCCTTTATTGCACTTACAGGAAGAGAGGTTCGCTAATGTTAGCTTTATTGAAACGGAATTTTATCTTATATTTTCGTAATCGTTCAGGAGTATTTTTCTCATTATTGGGGGCATTGATTTCCTTCCTGCTTTATATCATTTTTTTGCAGAAGAACTTGACGGATGCTTGGACCCAACTCCCTGATAATACGAAGCTTTTAAATAACTGGCTGATGGGTGGGACCTTGGCTGTGACTGGGATTACAACCAGTTTTACGGCTCTTACACAAATGGTACAGGATCGTGAAAATCAAGTAGATCAAGATCTTTTCTTGACAGATTTAGGTAGCTGGGGCTTACAGGTGTCCTATCTAATCAGCAGTATTATCATTTCTTTTGTCATGCAGGTGTTTATGTTTGCTGTTATGAGCCTTTATTTTAGAGAAAGTCCAGTTATCAGTTATTTACCGGAAATTACTTTGATTATGCTGTTAAGCAGTCTGCTTTCAAGTGTGGTAAATATTCTTTTGATTTACCGTTTTCAATCTGTAGATAGTCTTGGCAAACTGGCAACTATAGTGGGGACTGCTTCTGGATTTTTGGTAGGAACTTATATCCCCATTGGAGTATTACCTGATTTTGCACAAATTATCATGAAGTGTACCCCTGCAACTTATATTGCTTCTCTCTATCGACAAATTTTAATGAAAGAGCGGTTAGAAACTGCATTTACAGGAAATAGCAGATTGTTAAAGGAATTTCAAGAAAAAATGGGAATCCAAATCAACTGGCAAGAACTATTGACAAAGGAAGAGACATACTTTATAGTGGTTATTATCAGTCTTGTCGCTATTTTTCTTTGGATTTTATTTGTTAAAGTGTTTAGCAAGAGAAAATAAAAGTATATTGGAGAGAAAATGAAGATTCGTTTTGAAATGAAGGCAGAGTTTTCAGAAAAGGACCCACATATTGTAATTCAGGCAGCTCAGTTAACCGACCAAGCGAGGGAAGTCATGGAGTATTTAGAACAATTTTCAACAACCAATCAGGTGGTCATTCCTATTCGAACGGATGATCATCTGGTTATGGTGAAAATTGAGGATCTTATTTTAGCAGATATCGATAAGAACTTGTTGACCATTTATACGGTAGACGGGATTTATAAAACTAAGGAAACATTGACAAACTTTCAGAATAGGATTAACCGACGGAACTTTATACAGATATCACGCCATTCAATTATAAACATTGACCACTTAGAATCGTTATCAGATAGTTTTTCAGGGAACATGATGGCTAAAATGACTCGGGGCATCAAATCTAGTGTGAGTCGGAAATACGTTAAGTCCTTAATGAATTATCTAGGTTTATAGGAGAAAATCATGAAACGATTAATTGATTATTTTGTATCGGGAATGCGTACGGCTTCCTTCTTTTATTTGAGTATGATGTTATTAGCTCAGTGTTATCCAGGTATTACCTATCCTGAACCAATGATAAAAAATATTCTAGCTCTGTTTTTAATGGGTGGAATTATGGGGGTATTGACTTTAATACTTGAAAAGCTAGAGTTTCTTGCTTTTAGTATACGTGTAGGAGTTCATTTATTAGTGACAGCTACTATTTTAGTATTGACCTCTCTATTTTTGGGCTGGGGTTCAGCCTTGTGGAGTCCCTTGCTTTGGTTCTTTTTCTTGTTAATTTATGGATTGATATGGTTGTATCAAATCTGGAAAAATCACAAACTCACCCAACGAATTAATCAAGCCTTAGAGGATAAAAGACAGAAAACGGGTCACTAATATAGTGTTGAGGATGAAGTTTGAAGACAGTGCCAGTTTCCAAAGAGAACAATTTGTGATATAGTATTTTCAGCGTAAAACAAGGAGAAGAAAGATGCCAGTAAACGAATATGGTCAAATGGTTGGGGAGTCAATGGAAGGTTATACACCAGGTGAATTGCCTTCTATTGATTTCTTAGAAGGGCGTTATGCTCGGATAGAGGCTCTCTCGGTAGAAAAACATGCGGAGGATTTGCTAGCTGTTTATGGCCTGGATACTCCTCGGGAGATGTGGACCTACCTTTTTCAGGAGCCAGTAGCAGATATGGAGGAGTTGGTTAGCCTTTTAAATCAGATGTTGGCTCGTAAGGACCGTTTTTACTATGCAATCATAGACAAGGCAACTGGTAAGGCTTTGGGAACTTTTTCTCTCATGCGCATTGACCAAAATAACCGAGTGATAGAAGTGGGAGCGGTCACTTTTTCTCCAGAGCTCAGGGGAACACGAATAGGGACAGAAGCTCACTATCTCTTGGCGCGCTATGTTTTTGAGGAGCTTAACTATCGTCGCTACGAATGGAAATGTGATTCTCTTAATCTGCCATCCAGACGAGCTGCGGAGCGTTTGGGATTTGTCTATGAAGGGACCTTCCGCCAGGCAGTCGTATATAAGGGGCGTACTCGTGATACGGATTGGTTGTCTATGATTGATAAGGACTGGCCCAAAGTCAAAGCTCGATTGGAAGCATGGTTGGCTCCTGAAAATTTTGATAAAAATGGACGACAGTACAAGAGCTTAAGAGAGCTTTAATAGGTGTTGACATGATCACTATTAAAAAGCAAGAAATTGTCAAGTTAGAGGATGTTTTGCATCTCTATCAGGCTGTCGGTTGGACAAATTATACCCATCAACCAGAGATGCTGGAGCAGGCCTTATCTCATTCATTAGCGATTTATGTGGCGCTTGATGATGATACTGTGGTGGGCTTGATTCGTTTGGTTGGAGATGGATTCTCATCAGTATTGGTTCAAGATTTAATCGTTTTACCTATCTATCAGCGTCAAGGGATTGGTAGTGCCCTAATGAAAGAGGCTTTAGAGGCTTACAAAGATGTCTATCAAGTCCAGCTGGTGACAGAACAGACAGAAAGAACCTTGAGATTCTATCGTTCTATGGGCTTTGAAATCTTATCCACCTATAATTGTATAGGGATGACTTGGATGAATCGAGAAAAATAATAAAATTTGTTTTTTATTAAGCAAAATTTAAGGATGGTCTAGTATTATATAGTCATTAAATAAAGACCTCCTAACTTTATTTAATGAAATCCTAAAACTTTTTTCATCATAATCTCCTAATGAAGCCACCCAATCAGGTGGCTTTTTTCGTGGATAGGTGATGGTGATAGATTTTTTTTGCAAAATAGTAAAATTTGAGAAAAGTTAAGCTAGTTTTAAGCTTTGTCTTGTATCATATAGTTATTAAATAAAGACCTCCTAACTTTATTTAATAAAATCCTAAACTTTTCTTTTTCATAATAATCTCCCTTAACTCCACCCAATCAGGTGGAGTTTTTTGGCTCTATTTCAGGATTTTGGGGACTATTCTAAAAATCATTTTCCGATATTTTTCGGATTTTGGTCGGGGAATTGGCGGGGACTTTTTTTAGCGAATATGACTAATAAATAGTTCTGTTGTCGCTTCAGCTACTTCAACCTTACTTTGAATTTAAGTGACTGTTAATTGAAGGACTAGAACTACTGTAATAATGCTCTTGGTTTTCAAGGAGTGAGTCATCATATTGTTGTACAGCGGTTAAAGCTTGAAAAGCCACGAATATAAACCTTTGAAAAATTTTGTGAACTATGGGATAATAAAAAGGAATTGAGTACTAGTTCTATATCATAGGCTAGAAATGGCCCCAAGCTCACGACCAAATAAGCTAGGGGTCTTTTTTGACACTATTTATCCTTGTTTAGCCATTTATCGACTAAGCGAAGAACGACACCGACCACAATTGGTCCGATGATAGTTTTGAGTACTAATCCCATCATGGGCTATCTCACCTCCTTTCGTAGGCGGTGTAGCAGTGCCGTAGAATGTTATACCACATAGGTGCTAAACTCTGGAGTCACCCAATCAGGTGGCTTTTTTGTTTGTGGCTTGGTTTTTTGATATAATAGAGCCATGAGTAGAATTTTAGATAATGAGATAATGGGGGACGAGGAGTTAGTAGAACGCACGCTCCGTCCTCAGTATTTACGTGAATATATTGGGCAGGATAAGGTCAAGGACCAGCTTCAAATCTTTATAGAAGCTGCCAAAATGCGGGATGAAGCGCTGGATCATGTGCTTTTATTTGGCCCTCCAGGCTTGGGAAAAACGACCATGGCTTTTGTTATTGCCAACGAACTAGGTGTCAATCTCAAGCAGACTTCGGGTCCAGTCATTGAAAAAGCCGGTGATTTGGTAGCGATTTTGAATGACTTAGAGCCTGGGGATGTTCTCTTTATTGATGAGATTCATCGTTTGCCAATGTCAGTGGAAGAGGTGCTTTATAGTGCCATGGAGGACTTCTACATTGATATCATGATTGGGGCTGGTGAAGGCAGTCGCAGTGTTCATTTGGAGTTGCCACCTTTCACTTTGATTGGTGCGACGACTCGGGCTGGTATGCTCTCAAATCCGCTACGGGCACGTTTTGGAATTACAGGTCACATGGAGTATTATGCCCATGCTGACTTGACGGAAATTGTTGAGCGGACGGCAGATATTTTTGAGATGGAAATCACTCATGAGGCAGCATCTGAATTAGCCCTACGTAGTCGTGGAACCCCTCGTATTGCCAATCGTCTCCTCAAACGCGTGCGCGATTTTGCCCAGATTATGGGGAATGGGGTTATCGATGATCTTATTACTGATAAGGCTTTGACTATGCTGGATGTTGACCATGAAGGTCTGGACTATGTGGACCAGAAAATCCTTCGCACCATGATTGAGATGTACGGTGGTGGTCCTGTTGGTCTAGGAACTCTTTCTGTTAACATAGCAGAAGAGCGTGAGACAGTTGAAGACATGTATGAGCCCTACTTGATTCAAAAAGGTTTTATCATGCGGACACGTTCTGGACGAGTGGCGACTGCTAAGGCATATGAGCATTTAGGGTATGAATATATTGAAAAATAAGGCTGAAATTTTAGACTCTTTCAGAGAAAATTCGGATATGATGGCTATTTTGACTATCATCCGAAACCTTGGTCTGAAAGATTCTTGGTTGGCAGCAGGTTCTGTCAGAAATTTTATCTGGAATCTCTTGTCAGAGAGACCAGCATTTGATCTTGAAACAGATGTAGATGTGATTTTCTTTGATCCGGATATTTCTTATGAGGAAACCTTGTTCCTAGAGAAAAAGTTGAGAGCGGATTTTCCTCAGTATCAGTGGGAATTGAAAAATCAGGTCTATATGCACCAGCACAGCCCTCATACTGCTCCCTATAGCAGCTCTTGTGATGCTATGAGTAAGTATCCAGAACGATGTACGGCTGTTGGACTGCGCTTGAATGAAAAATCCGTTTTGGAACTCTTTACTCCATACGGTTTGGAGGATATTTTGAATTTTCAAGTTCGTCCAACTCCTCATTTTTCAGAGAATCAAGACCGAATGGTTCTCTATCAAACACGATTATCCAAGAAAAATTGGCAGGAGAAATGGAAAAATTTGATTTTTAAAAATACTTAAGGAAACTTTAAGCTAGGAAGTGTATACTAAGTTCATAAGTTAAGAAGATCTTAACTTAAACTCCTAAAACTTTTTCATAATAATCTCCCTATAAAAAATTGAGTCGCCCAAGCAGGCGACTTATTTTTTTGAAAAATGGGCTTGGTGCCTGAGAATAATACTCAATGAAAATCAAAGAGCAAACTAGGAAGCTAGCCGCAGGCTGTACTTGAGTACGGCAAGGTGAAGCTGACGTGGTTTGAATTTGATTTTCGAAGAGTATAAATAGCTTAGTGATAGAAGAAAATAGGGAAATATGGTATAATGAAACGATAGATTTTTGAATAGGAATAAGATCATGTTTGGATTTTTTAAGAAAGATAAGGCTGTGGAAGTAGAGGTTCCGACACAGGTTCCTGCTCATATCGGCATCATCATGGATGGGAATGGCCGTTGGGCTAAAAAACGTATGCAACCGCGAGTCTTTGGACACAAGGCGGGTATGGAAGCATTGCAAACTGTGACCAAGGCAGCCAATAAACTGGGTGTTAAGGTTATTACGGTTTATGCTTTTTCTACAGAAAACTGGACCCGTCCAGATCAGGAAGTCAAGTTTATCATGAACTTGCCAGTAGAGTTTTATGACAATTATGTCCCTGAACTGCATGCGAATAATGTTAAGATTCAAATGATTGGGGAGACGGACCGACTGCCTAAGCAAACCTTTGAAGCTTTAACCAAGGCTGAGGAATTGACTAAGAACAATACAGGTTTGATTCTTAACTTTGCTCTTAACTATGGTGGACGTGCTGAGATTACGCAGGCGCTTAAGTTGATTTCCCAGGATGTTTTAGATGCCAAAATCAACCCAGGTGACATCACAGAGGAATTGATTGGCAACTATCTCTTTACCCAGCATTTGCCTAAGGACTTACGAGATCCGGACTTGATTATCCGTACTAGTGGAGAATTGCGTTTGAGTAATTTCCTTCCATGGCAAGGAGCCTACAGTGAGCTCTATTTTACGGACACCTTGTGGCCTGATTTTGACGAGGCGGCCTTGCAGGAAGCCATTCTTGCCTACAATCGTCGTCATCGCCGATTTGGAGGAGTTTAGGAGGAAATATGACACAGGATTTACAGAAAAGAACCTTGTTTGCAGGGATTGCCCTGGCTATTTTCCTACCAATTTTAATGATTGGGGGACTCTTGCTTCAGATAGCAATTGGAATCATAGCCATGCTAGCCATGCATGAACTTTTGAAGATGAGAGGTCTAGAGACCATGACGATGGAGGGCCTCTTGACCCTCTTTGCAACCTTTGCTTTGACCATTCCCTTGGAGAATTACCTGACTTTTTTACCAGTTGATGGGAATGTAGTTGCCTATAGTGTTTTGATTTCAATTATGTTAGGAACGACTGTTTTTAGCAAGTCCTATACGATTGAGGATGCTGTTTTCCCTCTTGCTATGAGCTTTTATGTGGGCTTTGGTTTTAATGCTCTATTAGATGCTAGAATTGCAGGTTTAGATAAGGCACTATTAGCCTTGTGTATTGTTTGGGCAACAGACAGTGGTGCCTATCTTGTTGGGATGAACTATGGTAAACGAAAACTAGCTCCGACAGTTTCTCCAAATAAAACCTTTGAGGGTGCCTTGGGTGGTATTTTAGGTGCGATTTTAGTAACCATCATCTTTATGATGTTTGACAGAACAGTTGCTCTTCCGTATGGAATTTACAAGATGTCCGTCTTTGCTATTTTCTTTAGCATTGCTGGACAATTTGGTGATTTACTAGAAAGTTCGATCAAGCGTCACTTTGGTGTCAAGGATTCTGGGAAATTTATCCCTGGACATGGTGGTGTTTTGGATCGTTTTGATAGTATGTTGCTTGTATTTCCAATCATGCACTTGTTTGGACTCTTTTAATCAAAAGACGGAGGAAATACTATGCTCGGAATTTTAACCTTTATTCTGGTTTTCGGGATTATTGTGGTAGTGCACGAGTTCGGACACTTCTACTTTGCCAAGAAATCAGGGATTCTAGTGCGTGAATTTGCCATTGGAATGGGCCCCAAAATCTTTGCTCACATTGGCAAGGATGGAACGGCCTATACCATTCGAATCTTGCCTCTGGGTGGCTATGTTCGCATGGCCGGTTGGGGTGATGATACAACTGAAATCAAGACAGGAACTCCTGTCAGTTTGACTCTTGCTGATGATGGTAAGGTTAAGCGCATCAATCTTTCTGGTAAAAAATTAGATCAAACAGCTCTTCCTATGCAGGTGACCCAGTTTGACTTTGAAGACAAGCTTTTTATCAAGGGTTTGGTTCTGGAAGAAGAAAAAACATTTGCAGTAGATCACGATGCAACGGTTGTGGAAGCAGATGGTACTGAGGTTCGGATTGCTCCCTTGGATGTTCAATATCAAAATGCAACTATCTGGGGCAAACTCATTACCAACTTTGCAGGACCTATGAATAACTTTATCTTAGGTGTCGTTGTTTTTTGGATTTTAATCTTCATGCAGGGTGGCGTCAGAGATGTTGATACTAACCAGTTCCATGTCATGCCCCAAGGGGCTTTGGCCAAGGTGGGAGTGCCAGAAACGGCACAAATTACCAAGATTGGCTCACATGAGATTAACAACTGGGAAAGCTTGATTCAGGCTGTGGAAACAGAAACCAAAGATAAGACGGCCCCGACTTTGGATGTGACTATTTCTGAAAAGGGGAGTGACAAACAAGTCACTGTTACACCCGAAGAAAGTCAAGGCCGTTACCTTCTAGGTGTTCAACCGGGGATTAAGTCAGATTTTGTATCCATGTTTGTAGGTGGTTTTACAACTGCTACTGACTCGGCCCTCCGAATTCTCTCAGAACTGAAAAATTTGATTTTCCAACCGGATTTGAACAAGCTGGGTGGACCTGTTGCTATCTTTAAGGCAAGTAGTGATGCCGCTAAAAATGGAATTGAGAATGTCTTGTACTTCTTGGCAGTGATTTCCATCAATATTGGGATTTTTAATCTTATTCCGATTCCAGCTCTGGATGGTGGTAAGATTGTGCTCAATATCCTGGAAGCCATCCGCCGCAAACCATTGAAACAAGAAATTGAAACCTATGTCACCTTGGCCGGAGTGGTCATCATGGTTGTCTTGATGATTGCTGTGACCTGGAATGACATCATGCGACTCTTTTTTAGATAATCGAGGAATATTATGAAACAAAGTAAAATGCCTATCCCAACGCTTCGCGAAATGCCAAGCGATGCTCAAGTTATCAGCCATGCTCTTATGTTGCGAGCTGGTTATGTTCGTCAAGTCTCAGCAGGTGTTTATTCATACCTACCACTTGCCAACCGTGTGATTGAAAAAGCTAAAAATATCATGCGTCAAGAATTCGACAAGATTGGTGCCGTTGAGATGTTAGCTCCAGCCCTTCTCAGTGCAGAATTGTGGCGCGAATCAGGCCGTTATGAAACTTATGGTGAGGACCTTTACAAACTAAAAAACCGTGAAAAATCAGACTTTATCCTAGGTCCAACTCACGAAGAAACCTTTACAGCTATTGTCCGTGATTCTGTTAAGTCTTACAAGCAATTGCCACTCAACCTTTACCAAATCCAGCCTAAGTATCGTGATGAAAAACGCCCACGTAATGGACTACTCCGTACACGTGAGTTTATCATGAAAGATGCTTACAGTTTCCACGCTAACTATGATAGCTTGGACAGTGTTTACGATGAGTACAAGGCTGCTTATGAGCGTATTTTTACTCGTAGTGGTTTAGACTTCAAGGCTATCATTGGTGACGGTGGAGCCATGGGTGGTAAGGACAGCCAAGAATTTATGGCCATTACACCTGCTCGTACAGACCTTGACCGCTGGGTTGTCTTGGACAAGTCAGTTGCCTCATTTGACGAAATTCCTGCAGAAGTGCAAGAAGAAATCAAGGCAGAATTGCTTAAATGGATGGTTTCTGGTGAAGATACCATTGCTTACTCAAGTGAATCTAGCTATGCGGCTAACTTGGAAATGGCAACAAATGAGTACAAACCAAGCAACCGTGTTGTCGCTGAAGAAGAAGTGACTCGTGTTGCAACTCCAGATGTTAAATCAATTGATGAAGTTGCAGCCTTCCTCAATGTTCCAGAAGAACAAACAATTAAAACTCTCTTCTACATGGCAGATGGTGAGCTTGTTGCAGCCCTTCTAGTTGGAAATGACCAACTCAACGAAGTCAAGTTGAAAAACCACTTGGGAGCAGATTTCTTCGACGTTGCTAGCGAAGAAGAAGTGGCGAATGTTGTTCAAGCAGGATTTGGTTCACTTGGACCAGTTGGTTTGCCAGAGAATATTAAAATTATTGCAGATCGTAAGGTGCAAGATGTCCATAATGCAGTTGTGGGTGCTAACGAAGATGGCTACCACTTGACTGGTGTGAATCCAGGTCGTGATTTTACTGCAGAATATGTGGATATCCGTGAAGTTCGTGAGGGTGAAATTTCTCCAGACGGACAAGGTGTCCTTAACTTTGCGCGTGGTATCGAAATTGGTCACATCTTCAAACTCGGCACTCGCTATTCAGCAAGTATGGGAGCAGATGTTTTGGACGAAAATGGCCGTGCTGTGCCAATTATCATGGGATGTTACGGTATCGGTGTCAGCCGTCTCCTTTCAGCAGTGATGGAGCAACACGCTCGCCTCTTTGTTAACAAAACGCCAAAAGGTGAATACCGTTACGCTTGGGGAATCAACTTCCCTAAAGAATTGGCACCATTTGATGTGCACTTGATCACTGTCAATGTCAAGGATGATGAAGCGCAAGCCTTGACAGAAAAACTTGAAGTAAGCTTGATGGGAGCTGGTTACGAAGTCTTGACAGATGACCGTAACGAACGTGTCGGAGTCAAATTTAGCGACAGCGACTTGATTGGATTGCCAATCCGTATCACTGTTGGTAAAAAAGCAGCCGATGGCATCGTAGAAGTGAAGATTAAAGCAACTGGTGACACCATCGAAGTTCATGCAGATAACTTGCTTGAAACGCTTGAAATCCTCAGCAAGAAATAAAAACTATAATCAGAAGAAAAACAAGGAAAAAATGTAACTAGTTTTTACCTTGTTTTTTCTGTATAATGGGAAAAATGAGTAGATAAAGAGGTAAATGTATGCTAAGATTTCCAAAGGATTTTGTCTGGGGATCCTCTACTTCTGGACCACAAACAGAAGGACGTGTAGCTGGTGACGTTAAGGGAGATAATCTCTGGGATTATTGGTACCAAGTGGAGCCAAATCGTTACTATAATGGGATTGGTCCAGATAAAACATCAACCTTTTATACAAATTGGGAGCAGGATATCGAGCTCTTATTGAAAACTGGTCACACGGCCTTTCGGACTTCTATTCAGTGGTCACGGATTTTTCCACAAGGGCGTGGGGAAGTCAATCCTCAGGGTGTAGACTTTTACCGTAAGGTTTTTGAGGCTATTAAGACCAAAGGGATTCGTCTTTTAGTCAATCTTTATCATTTTGATTTGCCTTTTGCCCTTCAAGAGGATGGTGATGGTTGGGAAAATAAGGCGACTGTCTCAGCCTATGAAGACTATGCTCGTTTTTGTTTTAAGACTTATGGAGATTTAGTGGATCAATGGATTACCTTTAACGAGCCCATCGTTCCTGTAGAATTTGGCTATTTTTACGATGCTCATTATCCACATAAGGTGGATGCAGAGGCGGCAGTTAAAGTAGCCTATCATACACAATTGGCTAGCAGCCGGGCGGTCAAGGCCTTCCATGAACTCTTGCCTGATTCCAAGATTGGGATTGTCTTAAACTTGACACCGGCTTATCCACGTAGCCAGCATCCTGCTGATGTCAAGGCTGCTCGTATTGCGGACCTTTTTCAGACCCAATCTTTCTTAGATCCGTCTGTTTTGGGGACTTATCCACAGGAGTTGGTAGAAATCTTACATGAATACGGTCTCTTGCCTGATGCTACAGAGGATGAGTTGAAGCTCATTCGTGACAATACAGTGGACTTCCTTGGTGTCAACTACTATCAACCTTTGCGTGTTATGGCTCCTCGATTTGCTAAACATCCAGAGAGTCCACTCTTACCAGAGCATTTTTACGAGCCTTATGTGATGCCTGGGCGTAAAATCAATCCTCATCGTGGCTGGGAGATTTATGAGCAAGGGATTTATGACATTGCCCAAAATATCAAGGAAAATTATGGTAATATCGAGTGGATGTTGACAGAGAATGGCATGGGTGTTGAAGGGGAAGAAAAATTCCGTCAAGATGGAATGATTCAAGATGATTACCGTATTGACTTTGTAAAAGGTCATCTTCGTGAACTGCACCGTGCTATTGAAGATGGGGCCAATTGTAAGGGCTACTTAATTTGGACCTTTATCGATTGCTGGTCATGGCTCAACAGCTATAAAAATCGCTATGGTTTAGTCGAATTAGACTTGGAAACGCAAGAACGTCGTCTGAAGAAATCAGGGCACTGGTTCAAGGAACTAAGTGATAATAATGGATTTTAAAAAGGACTCTGACTGATTATCCTAATTGGTCAGAGTTTTTTGCTTACAGGAGCGTAATTTGAACTATACCAATTTTTACTCTTGACAAGTTAAAGAAACAAGTATATACTGTTTTTGCTGATTCTATAAAAGAGGAATTAGACTATACCAATTTTAAGGAGAAAGCACAGCTGGTCTGTGTCGTATATACTATGTGTGGAATTGTTGGTGTTGTTGGAAACACAAATGCAACTGATATTTTGATTCAAGGACTTGAAAAGCTCGAATACCGTGGCTATGATTCTGCGGGAATTTTTGTCCTAGGTGGTGCTGAAAATCACCTAGTCAAAGCTGTAGGTCGTATTGCAGAATTGTCTGCCAAGACAGCTGGTGTTGAGGGAACAACGGGTATCGGACATACTCGTTGGGCGACTCACGGAAAACCAACTGAAGACAATGCCCACCCACACCGCTCTGAGACAGAACGTTTTGTCTTGGTGCACAATGGGGTGATTGAGAACTACCTTGAAATCAAGCAAGAATACCTTGCAGGTCACCACTTTAAGGGGCAAACAGATACTGAAATCGCCGTTCACTTGATTGGAAAATTTGCGGAAGAAGATGGCTTGTCAGTTCTTGAAGCCTTCAAAAAAGCCCTTCATATCATCCGTGGTTCTTATGCCTTTGCCTTGGTTGACTCACAAGACCCTGAAGTCATCTACGTGGCTAAAAATAAATCACCACTTTTGATTGGTCTTGGGGAAGGCTACAACATGGTCTGCTCAGATGCTATGGCTATGATTCGTGAGACCAACCAATACATGGAAATTCATGACCAAGAGTTGGTAATCGTCAAGGCTGATAGTGTGGAAGTTCAAGACTATGATGGCAACAGTCGTGAGCGTGCTAGCTACACTGCTGAACTTGACTTGTCTGATATCGGTAAGGGAACTTATCCTTACTACATGCTCAAGGAAATTGACGAGCAGCCAACAGTTATGCGTAAACTCATCCAAGCCTACACAGATGAGGCTGGTCAAGTAGTAGTAGACCCAGCTATCATCAAGGCTGTTCAAGACGCAGACCGTATCTACATCCTTGCAGCTGGAACATCTTACCACGCAGGATTTGCTTCTAAGAAGATGTTGGAAGAATTGACTGATACACCAGTGGAACTTGGAATCTCATCTGAGTGGGGCTACGGTATGCCACTTCTCAGCAAGAAACCACTCTTCATCTTTATCAGTCAGTCTGGTGAAACAGCGGATAGCCGTCAGGTTTTGGTTAAGGCTAATGAAATGGGTATCCCAAGCTTGACAGTGACAAACGTACCAGGCTCAACTCTTTCACGTGAAGCCAACCATACCATGCTCCTTCATGCAGGTCCTGAAATTGCCGTAGCATCAACCAAGGCCTATACAGCACAAATTGCAGCCCTTGCCTTCTTAGCAAAAGCAGTCGGTCAAGCAAATGGCAATGCTAAAGCGCAAGCCTTTGACCTAGTTCATGAGTTGTCAATCGTAGCTCAGTCTATCGAATCAACTCTTTCAGAAAAAGAATTGATTGATAGCAAGGTTCGTGAGCTTCTTGAAACAACTCGTAACGCTTTTTACATCGGACGTGGTCAAGATTACTATGTAGCCATGGAAGCAAGTCTCAAACTTAAAGAGATTTCTTACATCCAGTGTGAAGGCTTTGCGGCAGGAGAACTCAAGCACGGAACTATTGCCTTGATTGAAGAGGGAACGCCTGTCTTGGCTCTCTTGTCAGATCCGGTCCTTGCCAACCATACTCGTGGAAATATCCAAGAGGTGGCAGCCCGTGGTGCCAAAGTTCTCACTATTGCAGAAGAAAATGTTGCCAAAGATACAGACGATATCGTCCTTACGACTGTACACCCTTACCTCTCACCAATCTCAATGGTCGTACCAACACAATTGGTCGCTTACTTTGCAACTCTGCACCGTGGCCTTGATGTGGATAAACCACGTAACCTTGCTAAGTCAGTAACGGTAGAATAAGCTAA
Source organism: Streptococcus sp. 11-4097 (assembly GCF_018215285.2). Classification (GTDB taxonomy): domain Bacteria; phylum Bacillota; class Bacilli; order Lactobacillales; family Streptococcaceae; genus Streptococcus. Next base: position 1,876,309 of record NZ_CP185262.1, on the reverse strand, counting down.
AAAAGTCTAGTTATCTAGGCTTTTTCTTGTGAGCAAATGGGTTGCTTGTACTCAAGATTCGTGTTATACTCTTCGAAAATCAAATTCAAACCACGTCAGCTTCACCTTGCCGTACTTAAGTACAGCCTGCGGCTAGCTTCCTAGTTTGCTCTTTGATTTTCATTGAGTGTTAGAATAATTTGTCAAAATGAAGGACCGAAATAGACAAGGAGAATCGCAATGGTAGAATTGGGAATTTCAACATTTGGGGAAACAACGGTGCTTGAGGGGACTGGGCAAACTTACAGTCATGCTGAACGTATTCGCCAGTTGGTGGCAGAGATTGAACTAGCTGACAAGGTTGGTTTGGATGTATATGGGATTGGTGAGCACCATCGAGCGGATTTTGCTATATCTGCACCAGAGATTGTCCTGGCAGCTGGGGCAGTTAATACCAAGAAAATCCGTTTGACCAGTGCAGTCAGCATTCTCTCAAGTATGGATCCGATTCGCTTGTTCCAACAGTATGCCACTATTGATGCTTTGTCAAATGGACGAGCGGAGATTATGGCTGGAAGGGGTTCTTTCACGGAATCTTTTCTCTTGTTTGGATATGATTTGAAAGACTACGAAGCCCTTTTTGATGAGAAATTAGACTTGCTCCAGTTAGTTAATGAAAAGACCAAGCTAGACTGGAAAGGGCGATTGACCCAAACAATCTCTGGCAAAGAAGTTTATCCTCGTCCAGTTCAGGACAAATTGCCCTTGTGGATAGCGACAGGTGGTCATGTCGAATCAACAGTGAAGATTGCTCGGGCAGGTCTACCGATTGTTTATGCTATTATTGGTGGCAATCCGCGTTATTTTAAAAAGTTGATTCAGGCTTATCGTGAGATTGGGAGCGAAGCGGGTCATGCCAGTCATGAACTAAAGGTTGGAGCCCATTCTTGGGGTTGGATTGTTGAAGATGGCGAGCAGGCTGTGAAAGATTATTTCCATCCGACCAAGCAAGTGGTGGATACTATTTCCAAAGACCGTCCACACTGGCATGAATTGAGTTATGAGCAATATTTGGAGCAAGTTGGGCCAAATGGTGCCATGTTTGTGGGCAATCCAGATCAAGTGGCAGAAAAATTGATTCGCATGATTGAGGATTTAGGATTGGACCGCTTCATGCTCCATCTACCGCTTGGTTCTATGCCTCATGAACAAGTCCTGAGAGCTATTGAACTTTTCGGAACGCAAGTGGCTCCAAAAGTACGGGCTTATTTTGCCATGAAAGAGGCTTAATAAAAAATCCTAATCAAGTTTATTGTGAAGAAAAATATTGTACAAAAATCAATCCCCCGAGCGTTAAGACTTGGGGGATTGTTCTATAGGAGGGCTAGTTTAGTTCTCTTTTTTGTTTTTTAGTAAGAACCCGAGACCTAGAAGTGCAAGGAGACTAATTCCTGCAAACAGGAGTTTGTGATCGTTTTTGGTTCCTGTATTTGGAAGTTCAGCTTGTTTAGCTAGAGGCGCAGGTATATTTTCCTTGCTAGGGTTTTCTACTGATTCGTTTTGAACAGCTTCACTTACAGATGATGCTTGTGCTTCTTGTGCTGGTTGTTCAGCTTGTGAATCAGCTGTAGCTTGGCTAGGTTTATTTTCTGCATCAGCTACTTTTGCATCTGGTTTTGCAGAATCAGGTTTAGTTTGTGGAGCTGGAGTTTGCTGTTCCGGTTTGACTACTCGGTTTGACATATTGTCTTGGATATTATATTGCCCTTGTTCTTGTTTTAAGCTAGAAAGGTCAAATTCTGGTTTTTCTTCCACAGCTGGGGCAACGATGGCACCGCCTTGAGAGATTCTAAGAACAGTAGCTGTAAGGGCATTTAATTTCAAGCCTTTTTCAGTCCATTCGAGTCCTTTCGGGTTGGCAATTCCTACTGGCCCTGCTTGGTTTTCATCTGCTAAAACTTCAGCATTTCTGAGGTGGGCAAAGGCAGTTCCCAAATTAAATTCGCGAGCTTTTTCGTCCGCATTGACAAAGACTGCGTAGATGTCTCCATTTGGAGCAGTGATTTGGTAGCCAATTACTACGTCCTCTTTTGCCACACCATTTTGGCCTGGGACAGTGATGAGGTGGACACGGTCTTTGATATCTTGGAGACTCTTAAGTCGGAAGGCATCTGTAGATTGACGAAGAGCAATCAACCCTTTCATATAGTCACGGCTCTTGACATTTTCAGGATATGCTTTTCCATCTGTAGCCTTAGTCCAGTCAAACTTGTTAATAGCATCACTCGAATCGTAAGAGTCATGGATGAAGTAAGGATAGTCAAATGGATTGCCGTCCTTATCACGCAACAAGTGAGATTTGTTTGGAACCTTATCCTCCGATACTGGAGTCTTGTAGGCTGGGTCACGGAATTGTTTAGTACGTCCGTATTCCTGACCAGAGTGGATAAACGGAGTTCCTTGAGATGTCAAGACCATGAGGTTTCCAAGTCGCAAACGACGGTGGATTTCAGCATAGTTCTCAGCCTTGCTTGGGTCTTTTTTGATAGACTGGGCGATGATGTCAAAGAGGGTCAAGTTATCATGGGCTGCGATGTATTGGATGACATCTCCAGGGCTGTCAGCTTCAAAGTTGGTTGGTTGAGCAATGATATTTTTGAAGATGGTGTTGATATCACGCTTGCCACCTGTGATAAAGGCAGGTTGACCTTCGTTTGGATAACCAGACTTGAGGTTGTTACGAATGTCATCTGAAAAGACAGCGACTGTATCGGTATGTTTCATCCAATCTTGGTCAGCAGCTTTAGTAGGCATGTTCTCATCACCTGCATAGGTTCTCCAACCTTCACCAAGCATGATTAAGTGTGGATTGAGGGCGCGTGCGGCCTTGTACGCTTCTTCAATAGAAGCTGCATCATGGTCTCCCATCATATCGAAGCGGAATCCATCCACTTTGTAGGTATCAACTAGATATTTGATAGAGTCAACTAGGAGTCGTTTGGTCATATGGTGGGTTGTCCCCAAGCGTCCACCACCAAAGCTAGTGCGAGGTGTCCCATCAGCATCCATAAAGTGGTAGTAGTTTGGCTCTAAATCTTCAAAGATATCGACCTTGGCTGTATGGTTATACACTACATCTAGGATAGCTCCCATACCACGTTTGTGGATCTCGTTGATGAGGTTTTTAAATTCTGCGATTCGTTTTTCTGGATTTTTAGGATCGCTTGAATACATACCAGTCAAGGAGAAGTAGTTTTGAGGATCATATCCCCAGTTATAGTTGCTGTTGCTTGAAGCATAGTCAGACAAGCGTTCATGGTTTTTCAATTCATTGACAAAGTAGTAAGACAATACTGGAAGGAGCTGGATGTGGGTTACCCCCAAGTCTTTGAGATAGTCTAGTTTTTCAATAAAGGCTTCAAAGGTACCAAATGGCTTAGTCAAATCTTTTGCGATGGCAGGATCTGAAGTGAAGTCACGCACATGAGCTTCATAGATGACAGCATCTTCGCGCGATTTGAAGTTGCGAATCTTACCATAAGTCAAGTCTTGAGGTCCTAGTTTGGCTGGATTTACAAAGGCAGCTTTAGCCACTTTATGGGCATCGTCAATCTTGGCATCGTCACTATTCCAAGCAGCGAGGGACTTAGCGTAAGGATCGAGTGCAAGAACAGTTTTACCCTGACGCTCGATTTGGTATTGATAATAGTATCCAGTGAAATCTGTGATGCCTAGTTTGTTTGTGCTATCTAGAGTTTGTCTCCAAGTTCCTCTTTCCCCTTTTTCAAGAGCGACAGTTCCAACCACTTTTTCAGGGTCATTCTTGTCGTATACGACGACAGAAACCTTATCAGCGCTTGGTGACCAAAGGGTTAAATCAACTTGTTTTCCTTCTTCTTTTAGGTCAGCTCCAAGTTTGCCATCATAACTGTAAGTCTCATCTTTCAGACGCCAGCTTGTTTTGGTAGTGAATTGGTCAGCGTTGTAGTTCACGGTATAAGGATGTTTTGTGTCCGAGAAATCTCCGCTGTAAGTCACTTTCTTACCGGCTTCGTCGATTGCAACATCGGTGATAGTTACCTTGTTTCCTAGGTGATTAGTGATGTTAGAGTGTTTGAGGATATCCTCTTTTTTAGCACCGACAAGTGTTGAAAAACTACTCTCAATGCTAGAAGTGCCTACGTGTTGGGCTCCTGTCATACGGATATCATGGACATAGTATGGATTTGTGTAAATCGATTCATCATCGTCTTTTAGGAAAATTTGGCTATGATTTTTTAAATCTGTGAACTTATAATCTTCTTTACGGATTTTCACATCGTCTCCTTGTTTGTTTCTGTCTAGTAATAAAAATCCAAGGTCTTTAGCTGCATCTTTGAGTGGAATATCGATATAGCGACCATATTTGCCTGTAGCCGTAAAGTCTGTTCCATTAGGCCATTCACCACTACTTGGCTCTTTCACATCTCCCCAGTACCAGAGAGACTTCTTGTCATAGTTGCCATCTGTGCGGTAGTAGTTGACACGAATAGTTCCTGCAGGCTGTGGTTCGTAAGAGAAAACCTTGTGTTCTTGGTCCAACCAAGCCTCATTCATCTTTGGTGCCAGTTTTTCTACTGATTTATCGCCGGTTAGATTTTTCCCAGCTGTATTATTGATGAGGAAGCTAATTTTCTTGGCTTGTTCTCCCTTTAATTTGACATCTAGGTAGTAGCCATAGTCATCTTTTTTGGCATCCTTAAAGGACAAGGCTCCGTTAGGCCAGTTTTCAGATGGTTTTTCAACATCGTCCCAAGTCCATAGTCCTTGAGCATCCTTGTTTTCTTCAGGAAGCTTTTTGACATGGATACGGAAGTAGTTGTCTTCTATTGGTTCTTCTGCCTTAGTTTCAGTCGTTACTGGACTCGTAGAAGTAGTTGGTTCACTTGAACGATCTTGTCCGGTTTGTGGGGCTGAATCGGCGGGAGTTGCAGCAGGAGTAGTTGGCTCTGTTGCAGGTTTTTCTTCTGTTTTCTTTAGGGAAGCGTTTGCACTATCGGGTGAAGAAAAATCGCTTTCGTTCTTGCCAGCGATGTTTGTTGCATCAGTAAGAGGTTGAGTAAGGGAGGTCGTATTTCTGTTGCTGGGTTCGTTAGTGGTTGGTGTATTTTCGTTTGCTGAGATAGTTGGTGTAGCCATGGCAAGCAGAATAAGGCTTGCTCCAATAAGGACAGAACCAGTTCCATTTTTGAGGGAACGGATGCTGTAAACCATTTTTTTCTCAGTTTGAGATGGTATTTTTCTCATAATGATTCTCCAATCAATAAATTTCTATCATCAGTATAGCACTTAGTAAAATAAGATGCAAGCGTTTTCCTAAAATTAAAATAAAAGAAAAAATCGCAACAAATTTTGTTACGATTAAGCCAGTATTTCTTATAGGAAAAGATTTTGTCAAAAAATCGTTAATCCCCTTGAAAAATCTAGCTAAATAGGGTATAATATGAATAATCATTTGTCGTAGGTTTTGTCTGAAATATTGTCCAGACAAGGCTCACAGCAGTTAAATCTTCTGAAGAAGTCAGATTTAGCTGCTCTTTTTGTGCTTTTTTTCAGGATTTTGAGTGTTTGTAACAAAGACTTAAAGATTCTGAAAATTTATCAAGAGGACACGGTGATAGGGGTTTTTAAAACCATATGACGATTAGAAAAGCCTGATTGACAAGGCTTGGAACTTATTTACAAAGGAGAATCATCTTGGCAGGACATGACGTTCAATACGGGAAACATCGTACCCGTCGTAGTTTTTCAAGAATCAAAGAAGTTCTTGACTTACCAAATTTGATTGAAATTCAAACTGATTCATTCAAAGATTTCCTAGACCATGGTCTTAAGGAAGTGTTTGAAGATGTATTGCCAATTTCAAACTTCACAGACACAATGGAGTTGGAATTTGTTGGATATGAAATCAAGGAACCAAAATACACGCTAGAAGAGGCTCGTATCCACGATGCTAGCTACTCAGCACCAATTTTTGTAACCTTCCGCTTGATCAATAAAGAAACAGGCGAAATCAAAACTCAAGAAGTTTTCTTTGGTGATTTCCCAATCATGACAGAAATGGGTACCTTCATCATCAATGGTGGTGAACGTATCATCGTGTCTCAGTTGGTCCGCTCACCAGGTGTTTACTTTAACGATAAAGTTGATAAAAACGGTAAAGTGGGCTACGGTTCAACTGTTATCCCTAACCGTGGAGCTTGGTTGGAACTTGAAAGTGACTCAAAAGATATCGCCTACACTCGTATCGACCGTACTCGTAAGATTCCATTTACGACCTTGGTTCGTGCGCTTGGTTTCTCAGGTGATGATGAAATTTTTGATATCTTTGGTGATAGCGAATTGGTTCGCAACACTGTTGAAAAAGATATCCATAAGAACCCAATGGACTCTCGTACAGACGAAGCTTTGAAAGAAATTTACGAACGTCTTCGTCCAGGTGAGCCTAAGACTGCTGAAAGCTCACGTAGCTTGCTTGTGGCACGCTTCTTTGACCCACGTCGCTATGACTTAGCAGCAGTTGGTCGTTACAAAATCAATAAAAAACTCAATGTTAAAACACGTTTGCTTAATCAAACCATTGCAGAGCCATTGGTAGACCCTGAAACAGGAGAAATCTTGGTAGAAGCTGGTACAATCATGACTCGTAGCGTGATTGAAAGTATTGAAAGCCATTTGGATGGTGATTTGAACAAGATTGTCTACATTCCAAATGATGCTGCGGTTGTGACTGAGCCAGTTGTTCTTCAAAAATTCAAGGTTGTTGCTCCAACTGATCCAGACCGTGTCGTAACAATCATTGGTAATGCTAATCCAGATGACAAGGTTCGTATCGTCACTCCTGCAGATATCCTTGCTGAGATGAGCTACTTCCTTAACTTGGCGGAAGGACTTGGCCGTGTAGATGATATCGACCACCTTGGAAACCGTCGTATCCGTGCGGTTGGTGAATTGCTTGCTAACCAAGTACGTCTTGGACTTTCTCGTATGGAACGTAATGTCCGTGAACGGATGTCTGTCCAGGACAACGAAGTCTTGACACCACAACAAATTATCAATATCCGTCCTGTAACAGCTGCGGTTAAAGAATTCTTTGGTTCATCACAGTTGTCACAGTTCATGGACCAACACAACCCACTTTCTGAGTTGTCTCACAAACGCCGTTTGTCAGCCTTGGGGCCTGGTGGTTTGACACGTGACCGTGCTGGATATGAAGTACGTGACGTGCACTACACTCACTACGGTCGTATGTGTCCAATCGAGACACCTGAAGGACCTAACATCGGTTTGATCAATAACTTGTCATCTTACGGACACTTGAACAAATATGGTTTTGTTCAAACACCATACCGTAAAGTTGACCGTGAAACAGGTGTTGTTACGAACGAAATCGTTTGGTTGACAGCCGATGAAGAAGATGAATTTACTGTAGCACAGGCTAATTCTCGTCTGAATGAAGATGGAACATTTGCTGAGAAAGTTGTCATGGGACGTCACCAAGGGGTCAACCAAGAGTATCCAGCGAATGTTGTTGACTACATGGACGTATCACCAAAACAGGTAGTTGCCGTTGCGACAGCATGTATTCCTTTCTTGGAAAACGATGACTCCAACCGTGCCCTCATGGGAGCCAACATGCAACGTCAGGCTGTACCATTGATTAATCCTAAAGCACCTTACGTTGGTACTGGTATGGAATACCAAGCAGCCCACGATTCAGGAGCGGCTGTGATTGCTCAGTATGACGGTAAAGTTACCTATGCAGATGCTGACAAGGTAGAAGTTCGTCGTGAAGATGGTTCATTGGACGTTTACCACATCCAAAAATTCCGTCGTTCGAACTCAGGTACTGCTTATAACCAACGCACTCTCGTAAAAGTTGGTGATGCCGTTGAGAAAGGCGATTTCATCGCTGACGGACCTTCTATGGAAAATGGAGAAATGGCGCTTGGACAAAACCCAATCGTTGCCTACATGACTTGGGAAGGTTACAACTTCGAGGATGCCGTTATCATGAGCGAACGCTTGGTGAAAGACGATGTCTACACATCTGTCCACCTTGAAGAATACGAATCAGAAACACGCGATACAAAGCTTGGGCCTGAAGAAATTACTCGTGAAATTCCAAACGTTGGGGAAGATGCCCTTAAAGATCTTGACGAAATGGGTATTATCCGTATCGGTGCTGAGGTTAAAGAAGGGGATATCCTTGTAGGTAAAGTAACACCTAAGGGTGAGAAAGACCTTTCAGCTGAAGAACGGCTCTTGCACGCTATCTTCGGAGATAAATCTCGTGAAGTACGTGACACTTCTCTTCGTGTACCACACGGAGCTGATGGTGTGGTTCGTGATGTTAAGATCTTTACACGTGCAAATGGAGATGAATTGCAATCAGGTGTCAACATGCTGGTTCGCGTCTACATCGCTCAAAAACGTAAGATCAAGGTCGGAGATAAGATGGCCGGACGTCACGGAAATAAAGGGGTTGTCTCTCGTATCGTTCCTGTAGAAGATATGCCTTACCTTCCAGATGGAACTCCAGTCGATATCATGTTGAACCCACTTGGGGTGCCATCACGTATGAATATCGGTCAGGTTATGGAACTCCACCTTGGGATGGCAGCTCGTACTCTTGGTATTCACATCGCAACACCAGTCTTTGACGGAGCAAGTTCTGAAGATCTTTGGTCAACTGTTAAAGAAGCTGGTATGGATAGCGATGCCAAAACAATCCTTTACGATGGACGTACAGGTGAACCATTTGATAACCGTGTTTCTGTCGGAGTCATGTACATGATCAAACTCCACCACATGGTTGATGATAAATTGCACGCGCGTTCAGTCGGACCTTACTCAACCGTTACTCAACAACCACTTGGAGGTAAAGCTCAGTTTGGTGGACAACGTTTCGGTGAGATGGAGGTTTGGGCTCTTGAAGCCTACGGTGCATCAAATGTCCTTCAAGAAATCTTGACTTACAAGTCTGACGATATCAACGGACGTTTGAAAGCTTATGAAGCTATTACAAAAGGAAAACCAATTCCAAAACCAGGTGTTCCAGAATCCTTCCGAGTTCTTGTCAAAGAATTGCAATCTCTTGGTCTTGACATGCGAGTCCTTGACGAAGATGATCAAGAAGTGGAACTTCGTGACTTGGATGAAGGAATGGACGAAGATGTCATCCACGTAGATGACCTTGAAAAAGCCCGCGAAAAAGCAGCACAAGAGGCTAAAGCAGCCTTTGAAGCTGAAGAAGCTGAGAAAGCAACAAAAGCGGAAGCAACAGAAGAAACTGCTGAATAAGAATAAGCAGTTCACTTAGAATAGAAAGGGAAGAAATAGTGGTTGATGTAAATCGTTTTAAAAGTATGCAAATCACCCTAGCTTCTCCAAGCAAAGTCCGTTCATGGTCTTATGGAGAAGTCAAAAAACCTGAAACAATCAATTACCGTACCTTGAAACCAGAACGTGAAGGACTATTTGATGAAGTTATCTTTGGTCCTACAAAAGACTGGGAATGTGCTTGTGGTAAGTACAAACGCATTCGTTACAGAGGAATTGTTTGTGACCGTTGTGGGGTTGAAGTAACGCGTACAAAAGTTCGTCGTGAGCGTATGGGGCACATTGAGTTGAAAGCTCCTGTATCTCACATCTGGTACTTCAAGGGGATTCCAAGCCGTATGGGCTTGACCCTTGATATGAGCCCTCGTGCCCTCGAGGAAGTTATCTACTTTGCAGCTTATGTGGTGATTGATCCTAAGGATACACCACTTGAGCACAAGTCTATCATGACAGAGCGCGAATACCGTGAGCGCTTGCGTGAGTATGGTTATGGATCATTCGTTGCCAAGATGGGTGCCGAAGCTATCCAAGACCTTCTAAAACAAGTAGATCTTGAAAAAGAAATTGCTGAACTCAAAGAAGAGTTGAAAACAGCTACTGGACAAAAACGTGTCAAAGCTATCCGTCGTTTGGATGTTTTGGATGCCTTTTACAAGTCTGGAAACAAACCTGAATGGATGATTCTCAACATCCTTCCGGTTATTCCACCAGATCTTCGTCCAATGTTGCAGTTGGATGGTGGCCGTTTTGCCTCATCTGACTTGAATGACCTTTACCGCCGTGTTATCAACCGTAACAACCGTTTGGCTCGTTTGCTTGAGTTGAATGCACCAGGTATTATTGTTCAAAATGAGAAGCGTATGCTTCAAGAAGCGGTTGACGCTTTGATTGACAATGGTCGTCGTGGTCGTCCAATCACAGGACCAGGTAGCCGTCCATTGAAATCATTGAGCCATATGCTTAAAGGTAAACAAGGACGCTTCCGTCAAAACTTGCTCGGTAAACGTGTTGACTTCTCAGGACGTTCCGTTATCGCCGTTGGTCCAACGCTTAAGATGTACCAATGTGGTGTGCCACGTGAAATGGCGATTGAGCTCTTTAAACCATTCGTTATGCGAGAAATCGTTGCACGTGATATCGTGCAAAACGTCAAAGCGGCTAAACGCTTGGTGGAACGTGGAGACGAGCGTATCTGGGATATCCTTGAAGAAGTAATCAAAGAACACCCAGTACTTCTTAACCGCGCACCGACCCTTCACCGTTTGGGTATCCAAGCCTTCGAGCCAGTCTTGATTGATGGTAAGGCCCTTCGCTTGCACCCACTTGTCTGTGAAGCCTACAATGCCGACTTTGACGGGGACCAAATGGCCATCCACGTACCGCTTTCAGAAGAAGCCCAAGCAGAAGCTCGTATCCTCATGCTCGCTGCTGAGCACATCTTGAACCCGAAAGATGGTAAACCAGTTGTTACCCCATCTCAGGATATGGTTTTGGGTAACTACTACTTGACTATGGAAGAAGCTGGCCGTGAAGGTGAAGGAATGGTCTTCAAAGACCGTGACGAAGCCGTTATGGCTTACCGTAATGGTTATGTTCACCTCCACTCACGTGTTGGTATCGCAACAGACAGCCTCAACAAACCATGGACAGAAGAGCAAAGACACAAGGTCTTGCTTACAACAGTTGGTAAAATCCTCTTCAACGACATCATGCCAGAGGGTCTACCATACTTGCAAGAACCAAACAATGCCAACTTGACAGAAGGCGTTCCAGCTAAATACTTCTTGCCACTTGGTGGAGATATCAAGGAAGCAATCAGCAAACTTGAACTCAACCCTCCATTCAAGAAGAAAAACCTTGGAAATATCATCGCTGAAATCTTCAAACGTTTCCGTACAACAGAAACTTCTGCTCTACTTGACCGTATGAAGAACCTCGGTTACCACCACTCAACTCTTGCAGGATTGACAGTTGGTATTGCCGATATCCCAGTCGTTGATGACAAGGCTGAAATCATTGAAGAATCACACAAACGTGTAGAACAAATCACAAAACAGTTCCGTCGTGGTATGATCACAGACGACGAGCGTTACAATGCTGTTACAGCTGAATGGCGTGCTGCCCGTGAGAAACTAGAGAAACGTTTGATTGCCAACCAAGATCCTAAGAACCCAATCGTTATGATGATGGACTCTGGAGCCCGTGGTAATATCTCAAACTTCTCACAGCTTGCCGGTATGCGTGGTCTGATGGCTGCTCCTAACGGACGTATCATGGAATTGCCAATCCTTTCAAACTTCCGCGAAGGTTTGTCAGTACTCGAAATGTTCTTCTCAACTCACGGTGCCCGTAAAGGTATGACCGATACGGCCCTTAAGACAGCCGACTCAGGTTACTTGACTCGTCGTTTGGTTGACGTTGCCCAAGACGTTATCATCCGTGAGGACGACTGTGGAACAGATCGTGGTCTCTTGATCCGCTCTATCGCAGAAGGAAAAGAAATGATTGAGTCTCTCGAAGAGCGTCTCAATGGTCGTTACACTAAGAAAACTGTTAAACATCCAGAAACTGGTGCAGTTATTATCGGTCCAAATGAGTTGATTACAGAAGATAAGGCGCGTGAAATTGTCAATGCTGGTGTGGAAGAAGTGACTATCCGCTCTGTATTTACATGTAACACTCGTCATGGTGTCTGCCGTCACTGTTATGGTATCAACTTAGCGACAGGTGATGCGGTTGAAGTTGGTGAAGCAGTCGGTACAATCGCTGCCCAATCTATCGGGGAACCTGGTACACAGCTTACAATGCGTACCTTCCACACGGGTGGGGTTGCCTCAAATACCGATATCACTCAGGGTCTTCCTCGTGTCCAAGAAATCTTTGAAGCCCGCAATCCTAAAGGGGAAGCGGTTATCACAGAGGTTAAAGGACAAGTTACTGCTATCGAAGAAGATACATCAACTCGTACTAAGAAAGTCTTTGTTAAGGGTGAAACTGGCGAAGGTGAATACGTCGTTCCATTTACAGCTCGTATGCGTGTCGAAGTTGGAGACCAAGTAGCGCGTGGTGCTGCTCTTACAGAAGGTTCTATCCAACCAAAACGTCTCCTTGCAGTCCGTGATGTCTTGTCAGTTGAAACTTACCTTCTCGGTGAAGTACAAAAAGTTTACCGTAGCCAAGGGGTAGAAATCGGTGACAAACACATCGAGGTAATGGTTCGTCAAATGATCCGTAAAGTCCGTGTCATGGATCCAGGTGACACAGACCTTCTCATGGGTACCCTTATGGATATCAATGACTTTACAGATGCTAACAAAGATGTCCTTATAGCAGGTGGAGTTCCAGCGACAGGTCGCCCAGTTCTTATGGGAATTACCAAAGCCTCACTTGAAACAAATAGTTTCTTGTCAGCGGCTTCCTTCCAGGAAACAACTCGTGTCCTTACTGACGCGGCTATCCGTGGTAAGAAAGACCATCTCCTTGGACTTAAAGAAAATGTTATCATCGGTAAGATCATCCCAGCAGGTACTGGTATGGCCCGTTACCGTAACCTTGAACCACATGCTATCAACGAAGAAGAATACCTTAATCCTCCAGTAGAGGAAGAAGGAAATGAAGAAACAACAGAAGTAGTTGTGGATACTGCCGTTGAAACTGTGGAAGAAACAGTAGAATAAAAGAGAATGAGAGAGCCTTCGGGTTCTCTTTCTCTTTTTCTGAAAACTTTCTCCATTTTTCCATGAAATGTGGTAAAATAATACTCAATGAAAATCAAAGAGCAAACTAGGAAACTAGCCGTAGGTTGCTCAAAGCACTGCTTTGAGGTTGTAGATAGAACTGACGAAGTCAGCTCAAAACACTGTTTTGAGGTTGTGGATAGAACTGACGAAGTCAGTAACCATACCTACGGTAAGGCGACGTTGACGTGGTTTGAAGAGATTTTCGAAGAGTATAAAAGAAAGAAGCTGACAAAGGAGACAGGTATGGAACAAACATTTTTTATCATTAAACCAGACGGTGTAAAAAGAGGGCTAGTGGGTGAAGTGTTAAAGCGCATCGAACAACGTGGATTTACAATCGAAAAATTGGAGTTGCGTTCACAGGTTTCAGAAGAGTTGATTGATCAGCACTATCAGGACTTGGTTGGTCAAAGTTTTTACCCACCGATTCGTGAATTTATGACTTCAGGCCCAGTTCTTGTAGGTATAATTTCTGGTCCCAAAGTAATTGAAACTTGGCGGACTATGATGGGCGCAACTCGTCCAGAAGAAGCTTTACCAGGAACTATTCGAGGTGATTTTGCAAAAGCTGCTGGAGAAAATGAGGTTATCCAAAATGTTGTGCATGGTTCAGATTCAGAAGAGTCAGCTAAGCGAGAAATTGCTCTTTGGTTTGAAGAGAAATAGTAAAAGTTTGATGTAAGGGATACTTGCGTCAAACTTTTTTGCATTTTAGAGTAGAAAACTGACAGTTGAGAAATATTCTAGCAATGGTGAGGCTTTCTAGCATATAATAAGAGCAAGTATGGAGGAAGAATGATGGAAAAAATGAAAAAGCAAATTCGAGTTTTGTTATTGCTGACAGTTTTTGGTCTTAGCAGCTGTTCTTGTTTAAGTTTATCTACTTGGGCCTTGATGTTAAATCAAAACTGCTTCTATTATTTAGTTGGCATGTTGCTTCTTGCCAGTATTGGTGCAGGGCTAAACTATTATAGAGGGCAGGGAAATCAACATTATTCAGTTTTTAAGGAAGATAAGCAACAATTCTTGTATAGTCTCTTGCTCTTAGTAAATATTTTGGGTTTAGCTTTAATTGTCATAGAACATATCCTTGCAGGAAATACATCCGTAGAAGGATTTGTGGAAGCCTTTCTACCGAGTTTCTTTTTCTTATTTGGGATTGATTTGTTAGTTTTTCTGCCGATTCAGAAGTATGTAAATGGAGTGAAAAAGTTTTTGGGAAAGAAGGAAATCTGTTTTATTAGTGGACTAGCTATTCTAATCTTTCTCAGAAATCCTTGGATGCTATTGTCCATGACCTTTTATATTGCCTTGGGGATGCTATTTCTAGGACTGTTGGTGCCAAAAGTCATTCGCTGGGAAGTTTCATTTTACAGTCATTTGATGAGAGATATCTTGTTAGTTGTCTTCTTACTGTTTCTATTTTAAGAACAAAAAAAGAGATAGTTCTAGTTTTACAATTTATAATATGGAATTCATAGATAATACCTAGACAAAGGACAACTTTTTGGTATAATAGAAACATGTACACTAAAAACGAAGAAGAGTTACAGTCCTTAGGTGAACGTTTGGGCTATTTATTAGAAAAGAATGATGTCTTAATTTTAACTGGTGAACTTGGAGCAGGCAAAACGACATTTACAAAAGGTCTTGCTAAAGGATTACATATTTCTCAGATGATTAAGAGTCCAACCTACACTATCGTAAGAGAGTATGAAGGTCGTCTTCCACTTTACCACCTAGATGTTTATCGTATAGAGGGGGATGCTGATTCTATTGATTTAGATGAGTTTCTCTTTGGTGGTGGGGTAACTGTCATCGAGTGGGGGCATCTTTTAGGTGATGCCTTGCCAGATACTTATTTAGAATTGGAAATTCTAAAAGAAGAAGAGGGTCGCAGACTGAATTTTCAAGCAAAAGGTTTGCGTGCAGAAAAGCTTTTAGAGGAGCTTCAACATGGAGTATGAGTTGCTCATTAGGGAAGCAGAAGTTGAAGATGCGGCTGAATTAGTATCATTTTTAAATCGTGTCAGTGTAGAAACAGATTTTACCAGTCTGGACAGGAATGGCATTTTGATGACAGATACTGAGATGGAGTTGTTTTTGGATAAACAGGCTCACTCTGAAAATCAAATCACTTTACTGGCCTTGCTGAATGATGAAATTGCTGGTCTTGTGAATATCACAGCTGATCAACGCAAGAGAGTTCGTCATATTGGAGATCTCTTTATTGTGATTGGTCAGAAGTATTGGAATAATGGACTGGGGAGTTTGTTACTTGAAGAAGTCGTAGAATGGGCACAGGCTAGTGGCATTCTTCGTCGACTTCAACTAACTGTCCAAACTCGCAATCAGGGTGCAGTTCATTTATATCAACAGCATGGCTTTGTAATTGAAGGTAGACAAGAGCGCGGTGCGTACATAGAAGAAGGGAAATTTATAGATGTTTACCTGATGGGTAGACTGATAGATTGATAGAAATATGGTTAAAAAAATTATTGGAATGGTGCTAGCTTTTCTAGCTGTGACAGTTTTAGGTGTGGGTGTTTTTGCTTATACTATTTATCAGCAAGGTACAGAAACCTTATCAAAAACCTATAAAAAGATTGGGGAAGAAACCAATGTTATTGAGGCTACTGAACCCTTAACGATCCTTTTAATGGGGGTTGATACTGGAAACGAAGAACGAACGGACCCTTGGGAGGGAAATAGTGATTCTATGATTCTCCTGACGGTTAATCCGCATACGAAAAAGACAACAATGTTGAGTTTAGAGCGAGATATTTTGACGAAAATTCAGCATAAAGATGGTCAAATCGAAGAAGCGAAACTGAACGCTGCCTATGCGGGTGGAGGTGCAGAATTAGCTATCTCAACTATTCAAAAGATGATGAATATTCATATTGATCGCTATATTATGGTCAATATGCACGGATTGCAACAATTAGTTGATGCAGTAGGTGGAATCACCGTTAATAACACGCTAGGTTTCCCGATTTCTATCAGTGACCAAGAGGAATTTAATACTATTTCTATCGGTGTTGGGCAGCAAACTCTAAATGGAGATGAAGCTCTTGTTTATTCCCGCATGCGCTACCAGGATCCAGAAGGGGACTATGGACGTCAGAAGCGTCAGCGTGAAGTTATTCAAAAGGTGGTTGAAAAAGTTCTTAGTTTAAATAGCGTTAGTCACTACCAATCCATCTTAAAAGCCCTAAGTACTAATATGCAGACCAACATTGATTTGTCTGCTAAGAGTATTCCAAGCTTGTTAGGTTACAAGGACTCATTTAAAACGATTGAAACCCAACAATTGCGAGGAGAAGATGCCGAATTGCAAGGGATTTCTTACCAGATTGTTACAACTGAGCATATGCTAGAAATGCAAAATCTTTTGAGAACTTCACTTGATAAACCAAAGGTGACAGAGTTAGAGACAAATGCAGTCTTATATGAAAATGTTCTCGGAAATCAAAATGGTGTCGGTTTGGGAACAGGTACGATTAGTAGTACAAGAAATCAAGAAGATGTAGAATAATCTATTTTATAGTTAAAATCGTGGGAAATTTCCTGCGATTTTTTCAAAAAAATACGAATAGATAGGTAGGAGGAAACATGAAAGCAGAAATTATGGCTGTCGGAACAGAAATTTTAACAGGGCAGATTGTCAATACAAATGCCCAGTTTTTATCAGAAAAACTAGCAGAGATTGGGGTAGATGTTTATTTTCAGACGGCTGTAGGAGACAATGAAACTCGTCTCTTGTCTTTGCTTGAGATTGCTAGTCAACGTAGCAGTCTGGTGATTTTGACAGGTGGTTTGGGGCCAACTGAGGACGATTTGACCAAACAAACTCTAGCTAAATTTTTAGGGAAAGAATTAGTCTTCGATCCTCAGGCGCAGGAGAAGTTGGATGTCTTTTTTGACCAGAGACCAGACTATGCCCGAACACCGAATAACGAAAGACAAGCTCAAATTGTAGAAGGGGCGACTCCACTACCAAACGAAACAGGACTGGCTGTTGGAGGAATGTTAGAAGTGGATGGAGTGACCTATGTAGTCCTTCCTGGTCCACCAAGTGAATTGAAACCCATGGTTTTAAACCAACTTCTACCTAAGTTGATGACAGGGAGTAAGCTATATTCCCGAGTTCTTCGTTTCTTTGGAATTGGCGAAAGTCAGTTGGTGACCATTTTGGCTGATTTAATTGATAATCAAACCGATCCTACCTTGGCCCCTTATGCCAAGACAGGAGAAGTCACTCTGCGTCTGTCAACAAAAGCTAGTGATCAAGAAGAGGCGAATCAAGTGCTGGATATCTTGGAAAATCAAATCTTGAACTACCAGACTTTTGAAGGTCTTTCTTTACGAGAACTTTGTTATGGTTATGGGGAAGAGTCCAGCTTGGCCAGTATTGTGGTAGAAGAACTGAAAAAGCAAGGGAAAACCATCACGGCTGCAGAGAGTTTGACGGCAGGTCTTTTCCAAGCTACTGTAGCGGATTTTTCAGGAGCTTCAAGTATATTTAAGGGTGGTTTTGTGACCTATAGCTTGGAGGAAAAATCAAAGATGTTGGATATTCCTGCCAAGGATTTGGAAGAATATGGTGTTGTGTCTGCATTTACAGCCCAGAAGATGGCTGAGCAGGCACGAAGCAAGACTCAGTCAGATTATGGTATTAGTTTGACTGGAGTAGCAGGACCAGATAGCCTAGAAGGGCACCCAGCTGGGACAGTTTTCATAGGCTTGGCTCAAGAGAAAGGAACTGAGGTCATCAAGGTTAATATTGGAGGTAGAAGTCGAGCAGATGTACGTCACATTGCGGTTATGCATGCCTTTAACCTAGTTCGCAAGGCTTTATTAAGTGACTAACTTTTGGTATAATAGTAGATAGGTCTAAGGACCATTAGAATGTAGGAGAATAGAATGGCGAAAAAACCAAAAAAATTAGATGAAATTTCAAAAAAATTCGGGGCAGAACGTGAAAAAGCCTTGAATGATGCTCTTAAATTGATTGAGAAAGACTTTGGTAAAGGTTCAATCATGCGTTTGGGTGAACGTGCCGAGCAAAAGGTACAAGTGATGAGCTCAGGTTCCTTGGCTCTTGACATTGCCCTTGGTTCAGGTGGTTATCCTAAGGGACGTATCATCGAAATCTATGGACCAGAATCATCTGGTAAGACAACGGTTGCCCTTCATGCAGTTGCGCAAGCGCAAAAAGAAGGTGGGATTGCAGCCTTTATCGATGCGGAGCATGCCCTTGACCCAGCTTATGCTGCGGCCCTTGGGGTCAACATTGACGAATTACTCTTGTCTCAACCAGACTCAGGAGAGCAAGGTCTTGAGATTGCAGGAAAATTGATTGACTCAGGTGCTGTGGATCTTGTCGTAGTCGACTCCGTTGCGGCCCTTGTCCCTCGTGCGGAAATTGATGGAGATATCGGAGATAGCCACGTTGGTTTGCAGGCTCGTATGATGAGTCAGGCCATGCGTAAACTTGGTGCTTCTATCAATAAAACCAAAACAATTGCCATCTTTATCAACCAATTGCGTGAAAAAGTTGGGGTCATGTTTGGAAATCCAGAAACAACTCCTGGTGGACGTGCTCTGAAATTCTACGCTTCAGTGCGTTTGGATGTTCGTGGAAGCACACAAATCAAGGGAACTGGTGACCAAAAAGACACCAACGTCGGTAAAGAAACCAAGATCAAGGTCGTGAAAAACAAGGTGGCTCCACCATTTAAAGAAGCCTTCGTTGAAATCATGTACGGAGAAGGAATTTCTAAGACCGGTGAGCTTTTGAAGATTGCAAGCGATTTGGATATCATCAAAAAAGCAGGGGCTTGGTATTCTTATAAGGATGAGAAAATCGGGCAAGGTTCTGAAAATGCTAAGAAATACTTGGCAGATAATCCAGAAATCTTTGATGAAATTGACCACCAAGTCCGTGTTCAATTTGGCTTGATTGATGGAGAAGAAGCTTCTGTAGAAGGTGTTGAAACTAAAAAAGATGACGTAGTTCAAGCAGATTCTGTGAATGAAGAAGTGACGCTTGACCTAGGCGACGAACTTGAAATCGAAATTGAAGAATAAGCTGTTAAAGTAGTGGAGAAAATCCACTGCTTTTTAGTTGCCTAGTTCTGGTCTTCAGCTCGCGCATAGTTTGCTGTTTCTTGTCGCTCCTCTAGAAAGCTGATATAATAGCCTTATGAATAAAAAACGAACAGTGGACTTGATTCATGGTCCTATTCTCCCCTCACTTTTAAGTTTTGCCTTTCCAATCTTGCTGTCCAATATTTTCCAGCAACTCTATAACACTGCTGATGTCTTGATTGTTGGACGATTCCTTGGTCAAGATTCCTTGGCTGCAGTAGGGGCGACAACTGCCATTTTTGATCTGATTATAGGCTTTACACTTGGTGTCGGAAATGGTATGGGGATTGTTATTGCCCGCTATTATGGGGCTCGGAATTTTACAAAGATCAAGGAAGCAGTAGCAGCAACTTGGATTTTAGGTGCTCTTTTGAGCATTGTAGTGATGTTGCTGGGCTTTCTTGGTTTGTATCCTCTCTTGCAATACTTAGATACCCCTGCTGAAATCCTCCCCCAGTCCTATCAATATATTTCTATGATTGTGACCTGTGTCGGTGTCAGCTTTGCCTATAATCTCTTTGCAGGCTTGTTGCGGTCCATTGGGGACAGTCTAGCAGCACTTGGTTTTCTGATTTTCTCTGCCTTGGTTAATGTGGTTCTGGATTTGTATTTTATTACGCAACTGCATCTGGGAGTTCAATCTGCGGGCCTTGCTACCATCATTTCGCAAGGCTTATCAGCGGTTCTCTGTTTTTACTATATTCGCAAGAGTGTTCCAGAACTTCTACCTCATCTGAAACATTTTAAATGGGACAAGGCCTTGTATGCGGATCTTTTGGAGCAAGGTTTGGCTATGGGCTTGATGAGTTCCATTGTGTCTATCGGTAGTGTGATTTTACAGTCTTCTGTTAATACCTTTGGTGCCGTAATTATCAGTGCCCAGACGGCAGCTCGACGCATTATGGCCTTTGCCCTTCTTCCTATGACCGCTATTTCTGCGTCGATAACGACCTTTGCTTCGCAGAATCTTGGTGCCAAGCGACCAGACCGCATTGTTCAAGGTCTTAGAATCGGCAGTCGTCTAAGTATTTCCTGGGCAGTTTTTGTTTGTGTCTTCCTCTTTTTTGCCAGCCCTGCCTTAGTTTCCTTCTTGGCCAGTTCGACAAATGGTTACTTGATAGAAAATGGAAGTCTCTATCTGCAAATCAGCTCAGCCTTTTATCCTATTTTGAGTCTCTTGTTGATTTATCGCAATTGTTTACAGGGTTTGGGGCAAAAAGTCCTTCCTCTGGTATCTAGTTTTATCGAACTAATCGGGAAAATCGCTTTTGTGGTCTTGATTATCCCTTGGGCAGGCTATAGAGGAGTTATCTTTTGCGAACCCCTAATCTGGGTTGCCATGACAGTTCAACTGTACTTCTCATTATTCCGTCACCCCTTGATAAAAGAAGGTAAGGCTATCTTGGCAACAAAAGTGTCATCATAGCTCGATTTGCTGAATAAAATCCATTTCCTCTAGTGAAAATCGAAAAAACTTGTGTTATAATAAGAAAGATTAAAATGTGAAAAAAGGAGATTCCTAATGGGACGTAAATGGGCCAATATCGTAGCCAAGAAAACGGCTAAAGATGGAGCTAACTCTAAAGTATATGCAAAATTTGGTGTAGAAATCTATGTAGCAGCTAAAAAAGGTGATCCAGATCCAGAATCAAACTCAGCTTTGAAATTCGTTATCGACCGTGCTAAACAAGCTCAAGTGCCAAAACACGTTATCGATAAAGCTTTGGACAAGGCTAAAGGGAACACAGACGAAACCTTTACAGAAGGACGTTACGAAGGTTTTGGACCAAATGGTTCTATGCTGATTGTTGATACTTTGACTTCAAATGTCAACCGTACAGCGGCTAATGTCCGTGCAGCCTTTGGTAAAAATGGCGGAAACATGGGCGCTTCAGGTTCAGTTTCATACCTCTTTGACAACAAGGGAGTTATCGTATTTGCAGGTGAAGATGCGGACGCGGTCTTTGAGCAATTGCTAGAAGCAGATGTGGATGTGGATGATGTAGAAGCAGAAGAAGGGACAATCACAGTTTACACAGCTCCAACTGACCTTCATAAGGCTATCGTTGCCCTTCGTGAGTCAGGTATCGAAGAATTCCAAGTGACTGAATTGGAAATGATTCCTCAGTCAGAAGTGGAATTGTCAGGCGATGATCTTGAAACCTTTGAAAAACTTTACAGCGTTCTTGAAGACGACGAAGACGTACAAAAGATCTACACAAACGTAGATGGATTCTAATAGAAAAACGAACAGTTTTACTAGCTGTTCGTTTTTTTGATGTTTGAACTTAGACTCAGGTTTCAGAATCGTTTTGTTGCTTGCTTTTTTCTAGACCTAGACCGACTGCATGTTTTTGGACGAGCAAGAGCTGTCCATTGTCCTGTTTTGCAAAAGTTAAGGTAACAGTCTTAGTCTTGTCTCCAATAGAGATATAGGTGATTTTTTTCGTATTGTAACCCCCAAGAGTGAAGTCAAACTCAGAATCTGGCTTTCCGTGTTTATTGATAATATCCTCGTAGGTGGTACCACCTTTTCCTTTGTTGTCAAGGTCGCCTTCGATTAAGGCGTCGAACTGTTCTTGGGTCCAGGCGAAGGTATCGTCTGTCAAGCCGCTTTTTTCTTCGCGTTCCATTGAGGCACTCGTATCCATGTAGGAACGGTTAAACTCCTTGGCATACTCTTTGTAGACATCAGCGTATAGTGCCTGACTCGTAAAGAAAAGTACAACAGAGGCAACTGCCAGGGATGTTCCGATAATAGCCATTGTTTTCCGTTTTTTGAGGTTGACGATAAGGCCGATAATCCCCAAGATAAATGCGACGATGGCGATGAACAACGATAGATAGTTAATAAACGGGATCCAGGATCCTAAAAGTGCGATGGCTCCAAAAATGGTTGCTAAGATTCCTAAAACTCTTTGTTCTTCTGGTTTCATTTGAAAGTTTTCTCCCTTCATTGAGTGAATGGATTTCTATCCACAGTAGTTAGCACTTATTATATAAAAGATATTGCCTAATGTCAATTTAAACTAAGATAGTTCTCTAGGAAACTTTTTATTGACATCTCTTTTCAAAGTGGTAAAATAGTTCTCATGAAAACTTATTTAGTTCCTAGGAGAACTAAATGCAATGGTTAGAAAGGAGTTAGTATGGATAAACCGATGTTAGTCTTTAAGCGTTTTGGTCATCAGATTCACCTCATGGTGCAAAAGGAAGCCAAACGTTGTGGTATTGAATTTATGGGTGGGCCTCAAGGTCAGGTTGTACGTTTTTTGGATAATCGTGAGAAAAACCAAGACTTGGTCTTGATTAAAGATATCGAGCAGGAACTCAATATTACCAAGTCTGTTGCTAGTAATTTGGTCAAGCGTATGGTGCAAAATGGTTTGGTGGAATTGGAGGCGAGTCCTAGCGATAAGCGGGCAAAATTTGTTCGTTTGACGGACAAAGCACGTTCTCAAATGAAGCAGGTTAAGGCTTTTTTTGAACGCATAGACAAGCAGTTGATGGAAGACATTAATGAAGATGAATTACTGATTTTTGAGAAAGTCCTTGCTCAACTACAGGCAAATATCAAGGGAATAGGAGGAGAGAATGAAGAAATTAGCCAAACGAATTAGTAGAAAAGAATGGGGGATGATTTTACTAGCCATTCTCTTTACTTGTTTTTCGGTCTATCTAGAGTTGGAAGTGCCAACCTATATCTCAAAAATTACGGATTTGCTAGGTAGTCAAGGAACTAATTTAGATGAGTTGTGGCAGCCGGCAAGCATGATGGTGGGAATGTCCTTTCTTGCCTTCTTGTCCGTAGTTGCAGTTGGATTTTTTGCATCCCGAGTGGCAGCTTCTTATACTAGTAGGCTGAGAAGTGATATTTTTAACCGAGTTTTGGATTACTCGCAGACAGAGATTAAGAAATTCTCTATTCCCAGTCTCCTAACTCGTACCACCAATGACATTACTCAAGTTCAAATGTTGATTACCATGGGCTTGCAAGTGGTAACGCGTGGTCCGATTATGGCTATCTGGGCTATCGGGAAGATTTTAGGCCATTCAGAATACTGGCTCTGGGCCGTTCTTGTAGCAGTGATTGTCAATGTTTTGATGACGACAGTCTTGATGACGCTAGCCTTTCCAAAACAGTCCTTGATTCAAAGTCTGACTGATAAACTGAACAGTATCACTCGTGAGAGTTTAACAGGTATTCGTGTCGTTCGTGCCTACAATGCTGAAGGATACCAAGATGAAAAATTTGCAGCAGCAAATGATGAATTAACACGCTTGAATTTATTTGTCAACCGTCTTATGGCTATTTTGAACCCTATCATGATGGGGATTTCAAGTGGTTTGAGTGTGGCGATTTACTGGATTGGGGCCTATGTGATTAACGACGCTGCTCCGATAGCGCGTTTGCCTCTCTTTAGTGACATGATTGTTTTCATGTCTTATGCCATGCAGGTTGTCATGGGCTTCCTTCTCATGGGAGCACTTTTCATCGTTCTTCCCCGAACTATGGTCTCTGCTAAGCGGATTAATCAAGTTTTAGATTTGCATTCTTCTATCCAAAACCCTGCTCAAGTGCAGCTGGCTGATGAAAACCTCAAAGGTCAGGTCGAATTTAAGGATGTGACCTTCCGCTATGCGGCAAATTCGGAGGCGGTTATTGAGAATATTAGCTTTAAAGCAGAAGCGGGTCAAACAGTGGCCTTTATTGGGTCAACTGGTTCTGGTAAATCTACTCTAGTTAATCTGATTCCACGTTTCTACAACGTATCAGCAGGAGAAATTCTGGTGGACGGTGTCAATGTTCAAGACTATGACTTGGAAGATTTGCGCAACAAGGTTGGTTATATTCCTCAGAAAGCGGTTCTCTTTTCAGGTGATGTCAAGGGCAATCTAGACTTTGGACAAAGTCAAGAAACACCGCTTAGTGAGCAGGCTATGTGGCAGGCTTTGGAATTGGCCCAGTCTAAGAACTTTATCGAAGACAAGGAAGCGGGCTTAGAGTCAGAAGTGGCCCAAGGAGGAACCAACTTCTCAGGTGGTCAAAGACAACGTCTGGCCATTGCGCGTGCCTTAGCTCGGAAGCCAGAAATCCTCATCTTTGATGACTCCTTCTCAGCCTTGGACTACAAGACAGACCGAGTTTTACGTCAAGATTTAGCAGAGAAAACCAAGTCTATGACCAAGCTCATTGTTGCACAGCGTATTTCAACGATTATGGATGCAGATTTGATTTTGGTCTTGGATCAAGGAAAAGTCGTGGGGCAAGGCACCCACAAGGAACTTCTAGCTAATAACGAAGTTTACCAAGAAATTGCTTATTCACAACTATCGAAGGAGGAATTGGAACATGGAAAATAAAAAACTATCGCTCTGGAAACAGAGTAAACCCTATCTTGCAGGTCTCCAGTTTGCCCTTCTAATCGCTTTTTTAGCAACAATCTTATCCAACATCATTACTGTATATGGTCCAACCCGCATCAAGGAAATGACCAATATCATTGCAAATGGTCTGGGAACTAGTGTGGATGTCGCGGCGGTTGCAGCTATTGGTGGTTTTTTGGCCGTGATTTATGTGATCGGACTTCTATCAAATTATTTACAGGCCTTTCTGTTTACAACAGCTATTCAACGATTTTCAGAGCGTTTGAGAAGAGCCATCGCAGAGAAAATCAATAGCCTACCATTAGGATATTTTGATGGACACTCTCAAGGGGATACCTTGTCTCGTGTAACCAATGATGTTGACACTGCAGCCCAGTCCCTCAATCAAAGTCTGGGAACAGTTCTTTCATCTAGTTTATTGGTCGTAGCAGTCTTGGTAACCATGTTTGGAATGAACTGGACTTTAGCCTTGGTGACGGTTGTTTCAACCCTTGTTGGATTTGCATTTGTATCCATCTTTATGGGTAAATCCCAGAGCTTCTTTAAGAGTCAGCAACAGGATTTGGCAGCTGTCAATGGTTATGTGGAGGAAATGTACTCTGGCCATAATGTGGTGACCAGTTACAATGCTATCGAGAGCACGAAAGAAGAGTTTGCAACATTAAATCATCGTCTGTATGATAGTATCTGGAAATCTCAATTTATTTCAGGGATTATGATGCCGATTATGATGTTTATTGGGAACTTTAGCTATGCCTTGGTGATTATCGTTGGTGCAGCCTTGGCCTTAAATGGGCACATCAGTATCGGGATTATCGTTGCCTTTATGGCCTACGTTCGTATCTTTTCTCAGCCTCTTTCACAAATTGCCCAAGGGATTACTAGTCTTCAGCAGGCTAGTGCAGCCATGGGACGTGTCTTCGAATTTCTAGCTGAAAAGGAAATGGAAGACGAATCCCATAAAGAAAGACAATTGAGCGATATGAAAGGTCAAGTAGTCTTTGATCGAGTCTCCTTTGGTTACACACCAGATCGAACTATTATCCATGACTTTTCTGCGACCGCTCATGCAGGTCAAAAGGTTGCCATTGTCGGACCGACAGGAGCTGGTAAGACAACCATTGTCAATCTTTTGATGAAGTTCTATGAGATTGATAAGGGAAGTATCCGCATCGATGGTGTGGATACCAAAGAGATGAAGCGTTCGGAAGTACACGATGCCTTTTCAATGGTCTTGCAGGATACTTGGCTCTTTGAAGGAACCATTCGCGACAATCTTATCTATAACCAAAAGGGGATTAGTGATGAGCGCGTGATTGAAGCCAGCAAGGCTGTAGGGATTCACCACTTTATCATGACTCTACCAGATGGTTACGATACCGTCTTGGATGATACAGTGACCTTGTCTGTCGGGCAAAAACAACTCTCGACCATTGCTCGTGCTTTGCTGAAAGATGCACCACTCCTAATCCTAGATGAAGCGACCTCTTCGGTTGATACCCGGACGGAGGAGTTGATCCAGAAAGCTATGGACCGGTTGATGGAGGGAAGAACTTCCTTTGTCATCGCCCACCGCTTGTCTACAATCCGAAATGCTGATTTGATTCTTGTCATGAAAGATGGTAATATCATTGAGCAAGGCAATCATGATGAGTTGATGGCACAAGGAGGCTTCTACGCTGACCTCTACAACAGTCAGTTTACAGAAGACGAAGCAGAAGAATAAACCCAAAGAAGGCTTGACGGCCTTCTTTTTCTGCACTATACTAGAAGAAAAGTGCTTCCCTGTAAGCAAAATTTGAATAAGTGATGAGAAAATATATGAAAAATTATCAAGAATGGTATGACCACATTGCTGGTAAGATTGAAAACAATCCTTTCTTTCTGAGATTGCTAAGAGCTTTCAATCGGTTCATGACGGTGGTTATGCCTATGATTTATCTGACCTTGTTAGCAACTATCTATCTCCAACAAGGATTTGGGAAACAGGTCGGAATCTATTTGTTTATCCCTGCATCAGGTTTTGTGATTTTATCCTTTCTTCGTAAGAAAATCAATGCCCCTAGGCCTTATGAGGAATGGGATATTAAACCTTTGCTTGAGAGAGATAGCCCTGGTCAGTCTATGCCCAGTCGTCATGTCTTTTCAGCAACCATTATCTCTATGGCTTGCTTGCATGCTAGTTTATCTGTAGGGGTTATCTTATTGGTCTTGTCAGCCCTCCTCGGTCTAGTGAGAGTCATAGGGGGAGTGCATTATCCCAAGGATGTAGTGGTTGGTTATATTTGTGGTCTTGTGTGGGGTGTGATTTTCTTTCTATTTTGACCTGCAAGTTAAGGTGGTCCTACAACCACTTACGGGGTTAAAGTAACCACTTGCTTTTTTGCTCTTGTTTTCTTATTTTCCCTTTGATATAGTAGAGTCAGAAAGGAGATGGAATGAAGTTACGAATTGAAATTGACAGCAATTTAGAGGAAACTGAAATTGTCATCAAGGCAGCGGCTTTGACAGATGAGATTGCGGATTTACAGCGCCTCTTGCAAGAATCCAAGTCTCCTAGGTTGATTTTTTACAAGGGGACGGGTGAATATTATCTGGACTTGTCGGAAATTCTTTTCTTTGAAACAGAGGGGAACAAGATTTACGCCCATACCCAGAAAGATGCCTACGAGGTTCGACTTAAACTCTATGAGTTAGAGTCTATCCTGCCCCGTTATTTCAGTCGAGTATCCAAGTCGACCATTGCTAATATTCGGAAAGTTTACTCGGTTGACAAGTCCTTTTCAGGAACGGGCACCATTTCCTTTTATCAAACCCACAAGGAGGTTCATGTCTCACGGCATTACCAATCCCTCCTAAAAGAAAATCTAAGAAACATGAGGTAAGAACATGAAAAAGAAAGCATTTGGTATTGTGTTGCTTATTTTGGCGGCATGGATTCTGTTTCAGGGACATTATGGTGTCCCATCCCTGGAGACTAAGTATTCTCCCTTCATCTTTATTGCTTTTCTCCTTTATAAGGCGGTAGAATCTTTTCTTAGACATCATTGGACAAGAGCTACTTTTTTAGCATTAATAGCGTTAAATATAGTGAATCTTTTTTATAATTGGATTCAGCTATCTCCTGTTTCACTTATTTTGGCTAGTATTTTAATCGTAATGGGTGTCAGCGCACTCACTCATTCTAACAGAACTTGGAACGGGGAAAAATGGTGGTATGATGGTAAAAAGACCATTCTAACAGATAAGGAAGTTGCTTTTGGAAGTGGGACTTTCTACAAGCAAGAGCAAGAATTGGTAGAAGATCAAGTAGAAGTTGGTTTTGGCAATGCCAAGATATATTATGACAATGCAGAGATTTTAGGAGATACCGCAACCTTGAAGATAGAAGTCGGTTTTGGGAATGCAGTTATCTATGTTCCTCAACATTGGGGAGTTGATTTAAAGGTAGAAACTTTCTGTGGCGTAGCCAAGGCAGATACTCCTCTAGCCCCAACCAGCAAAACCTTGATTATCCGTGGAGATGTGGCTTTTGGGAAGTTGGGAATTGTCTACGTTAAATAAAAAAATCTTCCAATTCCCTTGCAAAAATGAAGAAAGTGTGATAACATAGTACGGTATGTGGTGCTAGCACATCCGCTATATTAGATCTAATAGGAGGAAAACACAATGGCTAAAGTATGTTACTTTACAGGTCGTAAGACTGTATCAGGAAACAACCGTTCACACGCAATGAACCAAACAAAACGTGCCGTAAAACCAAACCTTCAAAAAGTTACTGTTCTTATCGATGGTAAACCTAAAAAAGTTTGGGCTTCAGCTCGTGCTTTGAAATCAGGTAAAGTTGAACGTGTTTAATAATAAAAGTAAGGAGACCTTAGGGTCTTTTTTCTTTTACTGTAGATATAAAATCATTTGAAAAATAGAGTAAATATCCGCTGATACAGTATTCTGCTTTTACACTTGGGCTGAAATATGATAAAATAGAGTATCAACTAGTTGAGGTAAAAAGGATGACTGTAAAAATTAATACAAAAGATGGTCAAATCGAACTAACAGATGAAGTGATTGCAACCGTCGTAGGTGGAGCAGCAACTGAGATTTTTGGTGTGGTCGGTATGGCTAGTAAAAATGCCCTCAAAGATAATTTCCAAGCCCTTCTAGGTAAGGAAAATTATTCCAAAGGTGTCGTCGTAAAGGCAGCCGAAGATGGCAGTATTGCAGTTGATGTATATACCGTGTTGAGCTACGGAACAAAGATTAGCGAAGTGTCAAAAAACATTCAAGAGCGTGTTCGTTTTAGTTTGGAAAACCAACTTGGAATTACTGCTCAGACTGTAAATGTCTACATTCAAAATATCAAAGTTGTAGGAGAATAACCGTGTCAAAAATTACTACTAGCTTATTTCAAGAAATGGTGCAGGCTGCATCAACTCGCTTGAATAAGCAAGCTGAATATGTCAATTCATTAAACGTCTTTCCAGTTCCAGATGGAGATACTGGAACAAACATGGGAATGACCATTGAAAATGGAGCTAAAGAAGTTGCAGACAAGCCAGCTTCTACAGTTGGCGAGGTAGCGAGCATTCTTGCCAAAGGTCTTTTGATGGGTGCGCGTGGGAACTCAGGCGTTATTACGTCTCAGCTTTTCCGTGGATTTTCACAAGCCATCAAGGATAAAGACGAGTTAACAGGTCAAGACTTGGCCCTTGCCTTCCAATCAGGTGTGGAAGTTGCTTATAAAGCAGTTATGAAGCCAGTTGAAGGAACGATTTTGACAGTTTCTCGTGGAGCTGCTATCGGTGCTAAGAAAAAAGCTGAGCAAACTGATGACGCTGTTGAAGTCATGCGCGCAGCCTTGGAAGGTGCTAAAACAGCTCTAGCTAAAACACCAGACATGCTTCCAGTATTGAAAGAAGTTGGCGTTGTGGACTCGGGTGGTCAAGGACTGGTCTTCATCTACGAAGGTTTCCTTTCAGCCCTTACTGGTGAATATATTGCATCTGAGGACTTTGTAGCGACTCCTGCCAACATGAGTGAAATGATCAATGCAGAACATCATAAATCTGTAGCTGGTCATGTAGCGACTGAGGACATCACCTTTGGTTACTGTACTGAAATCATGGTAGCTCTCAAGCAAGGTCCAACTTATGCCAAAGATTTTGACTACGATGAATTCCGTAACTACTTGAATGAGCTTGGAGATTCTCTCCTTGTTGTCAATGATGATGAAATTGTCAAAGTCCATGTCCATACAGAAGATCCAGGACTTGTTATGCAAGAAGGTCTCAAATACGGTAGCTTGGTCAAGGTAAAAGTTGACAATATGCGTAACCAACACGAAGCACAGGTTGAGAAAGAAGCTGCCCAAGTTAGCAAGCCTGCTGAAGAAAAAGAGTATGCTTTGATTGCTGTAGTGGCTGGTAAAGGTCTAGCAGATATCTTCCGTTCTCAAGGTGTGGATTATGTTATCGAGGGCGGTCAAACTATGAACCCTTCAACAGAAGACTTTATCAAGGCTGTTGAACAGGTCAACGCTCGTAACATTATCTTCCTGCCAAACAACAAAAATATCTTTATGGCGGCTCAATCTGCAGCAGAAGTTTTGGAGCAACCAGCAGTAGTGGTGGAAGCTCGTACTCTTCCTCAAGGTTTGACAAGTCTTCTTTCCTTTGATCCAAGCAAGTCCATCGAAGAAAACCAAGAGCGTATGACTGCAGCCCTTAGCGATGTCGTTAGTGGAAGCGTCACAACAGCTGTGCGTGATACAACCATTGATGGCTTAGAAATCCATGAAAACGATAATCTAGGTATGGTGGATGGGAAAATCCTCGTGTCAAACCCTGATATGCACCAAACATTGACTGAAACATTGAAACATATGTTGGATGAAGATAGTGAAATTGTAACCTTCTATGTTGGTGAAGACGGAAGTGAAGAACTTGCCAATGAAATTGCCCAAGAAATCGCAGAAGAATTCGAAGACGTTGAAGTCGAGATTCACCGAGGCCAACAACCAGTTTACCCATACTTATTTAGTGTGGAATAAAAATTTAATAGATTAAAAAGAAAGTTGATTTTGCAACTTTCTTTTTTTATGACATTTGTCATATCTCCTCATGACAGAAGCTTCTAGTGATTCTACCTTCAAAGAATTATACTAGATGTATCAAGTGGAGGAAGAGAAAATGAAACATAAAGTAATTGTCGCAATGAGTTTAGTAGCAGCAGGAGTCATGACTTATCTCATGTTCTCAGGATTGGATGAAGGATTTTATCATTTTCCTTGGGAGTTGTTTGCAAGCTTTGGAATGATGTCTTGGATAATACGAGAAGGTTTGAAATTGGTCTCAGATGTGAAAAAGGAGTTTGAAAAATGAAAAAAGCGATTCTCTATCTTTTTATTGGACTATCACTAGTGGCATGGTTGGTAGAAATGTTTACAGCTTGGTTTGATCAAGCCTTCCTTCACCAATTCATCCGTGGTGCCTGGGGATTAGGATTTATGATTTTTATCGCCTTTCCGATGGGAAAGGAGTGGCTGAAAGGAGAATATCATGAACATGATTAAGGTAGAAAGCTTAAATAAAATCATCAAGGGCAAGGCTATTTTGAAGGATATTTCCTTTGAGGTAGCTGAAGGTGAATGCGTCGCCTTGATTGGTCCCAATGGTGCTGGAAAGACCACACTCTTGGACTGTTTGCTTGGAGATAAACTGGTCACCAGCGGTCAAGTATCCATCCAAGGCTTGCCAGTGACGAGCTCTAAGTTAGACTACACAAGATCCTACCTGCCTCAAGAAAATGTCATCGTTCAGAAATTAAAGGTCAAAGAGTTGATTGCTTTCTTTCAAAGCATTTACTCAAATCCCTTGAGCAATCAGGAAATCGATCAACTATTGCAGTTTGACCAGCAACAAAAAGAGCAATTTGCAGAAAAATTGTCAGGTGGGCAAAAGCGTCTTTTCTCTTTTGTCTTGACCTTGATTGGCCGACCAAAACTTGTCTTTTTAGATGAGCCAACTGCGGCCATGGATACCTCAACCCGCCAACGTTTTTGGGAAATTGTTCAAGATCTAAAAGCGCAGGGAGTTACCATTCTCTATTCGTCCCATTACATCGAAGAGGTAGAGCATACAGCGGACCGAATCTTGGTCTTGAATAAGGGAGAGTTGATTCGCGATACAACACCTCTAGCCATGCGCAGTGAGGAGATTGAAAAGCACTTTATCCTTCCTCTAGCTTATAAGGAAGTCGTTGAGAAGTCAGTCTTGGTTGAAAGGTGGGTACAAAAACAAGATGCTCTGCAAGTAGTCACACGAGAGGCAAATGCTTTCTGGGAACTGTTAGTTCAAGCAGGATGTAGCATACAAGAAATTGAAGTCAATAATCGTAGCTTGTTGGATACAATCTTTGAAGAAACACAAAAGGGAGATGACT
Organism: Streptococcus sp. 11-4097; assembly: GCF_018215285.2. Classification (GTDB taxonomy): domain Bacteria; phylum Bacillota; class Bacilli; order Lactobacillales; family Streptococcaceae; genus Streptococcus. Next base: position 1,844,228 of record NZ_CP185262.1, on the reverse strand, counting down.
AAGATGAAACGATGGATTGCACTAAACAAGATAGAATTTCTATTGACCAAACGTCAATTAGTCTATTATCTATTATCCGTAGGGATGCCGACGGCCTTCTATTTATTCTTTTCAGGCATGTACCAGGACACACCAGATGGGCCAGCAAATTTTATGCGCGACTACCTCATCTCTATGACAGCCTTTTCTATGATGTCGACAGCTATGTTTTCATTTCCAGCTGTCTTACATACCGATAAAATCAACAACTGGCAGAAAACATTGCGCCATACTCCAGTAAATATGGTAGAATATTATCTATCAAAGATAACAAGTATGATGGTTGATTATTTGGTCTCAATCCTGGTTGTTTTCTCAGTTGGGCACTTGGTTAGAGGTGTGGATATGCCTCTAGGAAGCTGGATTGGAGCTGCGCTCTTGCTGATAGTAGGAAGTGTAGCTTTTGTATCGCTTGGCTTGACCTTGACACTCTTGCCTTCTAGTCAGCTGATGTCTGTCGTGGGCAATCTTCTCTATCTAGGCTTGGCTGTTTTAGGCGGACTCTGGATGCCCATCTCTTTATTTCCAGACTGGATGCAAGCAATCGGGAAGTGTCTACCAACTTATCAGTTGATGGAGTTGCTCAAGACCTTCTTAAACGAGGGTGGCATCAATTTATCAGCCACAGTTTATCTACTTGTTTTTTCAGCAGTTTTGTTTGGTTTGACCATTTACCTTCAAGGTCATAAGGAGAATTCTTAATGCTTGAAAGACTGAAAAGCATACACTATATGTTTTGGGCCAGTTTAATTTTTATGATTTTCCCCATCCTACCTGTAGTGACTGGGTGGCTTTCTGTCTGGCATTTATTGATTGATATTCTATTTGTAGTGGCATTTTTGGGTGTTTTAACAACTAAGAGCCAGCGCCTATCTTGGCTATATTGGGGTCTCATGCTGACTTATGTAGTTGGGAATACTGCCTTTGTTGCTGTTAATTATATCTGGTTCTTCTTTTTCCTTTCTAACCTCTTAAGTTATCATTTTGGCGTACGTAGTTTAAAGTCTTTACATGTCTGGACTTTTCTTCTTGCTCAAGTCCTTGTTGTGGGCCAACTGTTGATTTTTCAGAGAATCGAAGTTGAGTTTCTATTCTATCTACTTGGAATTCTTACTTTTGTCGATTTAATGACTTTTGGATTGGTTCGGATTCGGATTGTGGAGGATTTGAAAGAAGCGCAGGCTAAGCAAAATGCCCAGATAAATCTATTGCTTGCTGAAAATGAACGCAGTCGTATCGGTCAAGATTTACATGATAGTCTGGGGCATACCTTTGCTATGCTTAGTGTTAAAACTGATCTAGCCTTGCAGTTATTTCAAATACAGGCTTATTCAAAGGTGGAAAAGGAATTAAGAGAAATACAGCAAATTAGCAAAGAATCAATGCGTGAAGTGCGAACCATTGTGGAAAATCTTAAGTCTAGAACTTTGACATCCGAACTAGAGACTGTGAAAAAGATGTTAGAAATTGCTGGAATTGAGGTGGAAATAGCTAATCAACTAGATACAGCTAGCTTAACTCAGGAATTGGAGTCAACGGCTTCCATGATTTTGCTTGAATTGGTGACTAATATCATCAAACATGCCAAAGCTTCTAAAGTCTACTTAAAATTAGAACGGACAGAGAAAGAACTCATTCTAACAGTGAGAGATGATGGCTGTGGCTTTACTTCTATAAGCGGGGCTGACCTCCATACAGTTCGAGATCGTGTTCTTCCATTTTCGGGAGAAGTAAAGGTAATTAGTTGGAAACAACCGACAGAAGTTCAGGTTCGACTACCTTATAAGGAGAGAAACTAAGATGAAACTACTTGTTGCAGAAGATCAAAGTATGTTGCGAGATGCCATGTGCCAGTTGCTCACGCTTCAACCGGATGTGGAGTCTGTCCTTCAAGCCAAGAATGGGCAAGAAGCAATCCAACTATTAGAAAAGGAGTCTGTAGATATCGCCATCCTTGACGTAGAAATGCCTGTTAAGACGGGCCTCGAAGTCTTGGAGTGGATACGAGCAGAAAATCTAGAAACAAAGGTGGTTGTGGTGACGACCTTCAGGCGTCCTGGGTATTTTGAACGTGCGGTCAAGGCCGGAGTAGATGCTTATGTATTAAAAGAAAGAAACATTGCAGACCTCATGAAAACCTTGCACACCGTCCTAGAGGGACGCAAGGAGTATTCGCCTGAATTGATGGAAGTGGTGATGACGCATCCCAATCCATTAACGGAGCAAGAAATCGCAGTTTTAAAGGGAGTCGCTCAGGGTTTCTCTAACCAAGAAATTGCAGATCAACTTTATTTATCAAATGGAACAGTCCGAAACTATGTCACCAATATTCTTTCGAAACTAGATGCAGGTAATCGAACAGAGGCAGCTAATATTGCGAAAGAATCTGGTTGGTTGTGATGATATAATTTTTTTGAACATTATGTGCTAAAATTGATGGGATTGAATGAAACAATACTAACTTTAGGAGGGTGGGATTCCTCCTTTTTCTTTTTTGGGGGAGCACTACAAAAGAGCTAAAATTAAGAATAAAAAAGAAAAATATCTTGACAACCAATGGAAAATTTTGTTACAATAATAGACGGTACTTTTTACTTTTGGTCTCTCAAGAGTGTACAGGGACGTGCTGACAAATGTTGCAAAAGTACACACAGATGATAGCTGTCACCAAGTGTATCATCACCAAAAATAAAAAAACACAGGAGAATGTAGATGCCTACAATTAACCAATTGGTTCGCAAACCGCGTAAATCAAAAGTAGAAAAATCTAAATCACCAGCTTTGAACGTTGGTTACAACAGTCATAAAAAAGTTCAAACAAACGTTTCTTCACCACAAAAACGTGGTGTTGCAACTCGTGTTGGAACAATGACACCTAAAAAACCTAACTCAGCCCTTCGTAAATTCGCTCGTGTACGTTTGAGCAACCTTATCGAAGTTACTGCCTACATCCCAGGTATCGGACACAACTTGCAAGAGCACAGCGTGGTTCTTCTTCGTGGTGGACGTGTAAAAGACCTTCCAGGGGTACGTTACCATATCGTCCGTGGTGCACTTGATACTGCAGGTGTTAACGATCGTAAACAAGGCCGTTCAAAATACGGTACTAAACGTCCAAAAGCATAAGGAAAGGGGATAAAGAGAAATGAGTCGTAAAAATAGAGCTCCAAAACGTGACGTATTGCCAGATCCGCTTTACAATTCACAACTAGTTACTCGTCTTATCAACCGCGTTATGCTTGATGGTAAACGTGGTACAGCTGCTTCAATCGTTTACGGTGCCTTTGAGCAAATCAAAGAAGCTACTGGAAACGATGCACTTGAAGTATTTGAAACAGCTATGGAAAACATCATGCCTGTACTTGAAGTACGTGCACGCCGTGTTGGTGGTTCTAACTACCAAGTCCCAGTTGAAGTTCGTCCAGAACGTCGTACAACACTTGGACTTCGTTGGTTGGTAACAATCGCTCGTCTTCGTGGTGAACACACAATGCAAGACCGTCTTGCAAAAGAAATCTTGGATGCTGCTAACAACACTGGTGCAGCTGTTAAGAAACGTGAAGACACTCACCGTATGGCTGAAGCTAACCGTGCATTCGCACACTTCCGTTGGTAAAATCATGATGCTAGGAACGCTAAGGATGCAAGGTGAAAATAGGAAACTGACGCAGTATTCGACGAATACAAGGAAGTTTATCTTTTTCACACAGCATCCCGTTCCGGCTCAAATCGGCTAATTAACTTTAGCCCGAGTTCAATTCAACTTGTAAATCTACAAGTTGAAACCAACAATAGCATGAAAACATTGAGAACGGGTAGGTCCTGCCTATCCGTTTTTATTAAAATCGTGTTATAATAGAATAGAAATCAAAAATAAATAGGAGAAACAAACCTCATGGCACGCGAATTTTCACTTGAAAAAACTCGTAATATCGGTATCATGGCTCACGTCGATGCTGGTAAAACAACAACTACTGAGCGTATTCTTTACTACACTGGTAAAATCCACAAAATCGGTGAAACTCACGAAGGTGCGTCACAAATGGACTGGATGGAGCAAGAGCAAGAGCGTGGTATCACTATCACATCTGCTGCGACAACAGCTCAATGGAACAACCACCGCGTAAACATCATCGACACACCAGGACACGTGGACTTCACAATCGAAGTACAACGTTCTCTTCGTGTATTGGATGGTGCGGTTACCGTTCTTGACTCACAATCAGGTGTTGAGCCTCAAACTGAAACAGTTTGGCGTCAAGCAACTGAGTACGGAGTTCCACGTATCGTATTTGCCAACAAAATGGACAAAATCGGTGCTGACTTCCTTTACTCAGTAAGCACACTTCACGATCGTCTTCAAGCAAATGCACACCCAATCCAATTGCCAATCGGTTCTGAAGATGACTTCCGTGGTATCATCGACTTGATCAAGATGAAAGCTGAAATCTATACTAACGACCTTGGTACAGATATCCTTGAAGAAGACATCCCAGCTGAATACCTTGACCAAGCTCAAGAATACCGTGAAAAATTGATCGAAGCAGTTGCTGAAACTGACGAAGAATTGATGATGAAATACCTCGAAGGTGAAGAAATCACTAACGAAGAATTGAAAGCTGGTATCCGTAAAGCGACTATCAACGTTGAATTCTTCCCAGTATTGTGTGGTTCTGCCTTCAAGAACAAAGGTGTTCAATTGATGCTTGATGCGGTTATTGACTACCTTCCAAGCCCACTTGACATCCCAGCGATCAAAGGTATCAACCCAGATACAGATGAAGAAGAAACTCGTCCAGCATCTGATGAAGAGCCATTTGCAGCTCTTGCCTTCAAGATCATGACAGACCCATTCGTAGGTCGTTTGACATTCTTCCGTGTTTACTCAGGTGTTCTTCAATCAGGTTCATACGTATTGAACACTTCTAAAGGTAAACGTGAGCGTATCGGACGTATCCTTCAAATGCACGCCAACAGCCGTCAAGAAATTGACACTGTTTACTCAGGTGATATCGCTGCTGCCGTTGGTTTGAAAGATACTACAACTGGTGACTCATTGACAGATGAAAAAGCTAAAATCATTCTTGAGTCAATCAACGTTCCAGAACCAGTTATCCAATTGATGGTTGAGCCAAAATCTAAAGCTGACCAAGACAAGATGGGTATCGCCCTTCAAAAATTGGCTGAAGAAGATCCAACATTCCGCGTTGAAACAAACGTTGAAACTGGTGAAACAGTTATCTCTGGTATGGGTGAGCTTCACCTTGACGTCCTTGTTGACCGTATGCGTCGTGAGTTCAAAGTTGAAGCAAACGTAGGTGCTCCTCAAGTATCTTACCGTGAAACATTCCGCGCTTCTACCCAAGCACGTGGATTCTTCAAACGTCAGTCTGGTGGTAAAGGTCAATTCGGTGATGTATGGATTGAATTTACTCCAAATGAAGAAGGTAAAGGATTCGAATTCGAAAACGCAATCGTCGGTGGTGTGGTTCCTCGTGAATTCATCCCAGCGGTTGAAAAAGGTTTGGTAGAATCTATGGCTAACGGTGTTCTTGCAGGTTACCCAATGGTTGACGTTAAAGCTAAGCTTTACGATGGTTCATACCACGATGTCGACTCATCTGAAACTGCCTTCAAGATCGCGGCTTCACTTGCCCTTAAAGAAGCTGCTAAATCAGCACAACCAGCTATCCTTGAGCCAATGATGCTTGTAACAATCACTGTTCCAGAAGAAAACCTTGGTGATGTTATGGGTCACGTAACTGCTCGTCGTGGACGTGTAGATGGTATGGAAGCACACGGTAACAGCCAAATTGTTCGTGCTTACGTTCCACTTGCTGAAATGTTCGGTTACGCAACAGTTCTTCGTTCTGCATCTCAAGGACGTGGTACATTCATGATGGTATTTGACCACTACGAAGATGTACCTAAGTCAGTACAAGAAGAAATCATTAAGAAAAACAAAGGTGAAGACTAATCAGTCCTCCCTCTAAAAGGAAGTCACTTAGTGGCTTCCTTTTTTGTATAGTTCCGATAAATTTTATAAATTCTGTAAATGTGCACTCAAAAAACTTTATCTAAAAATGAGTTGAAATAATTTGCGAAGGACATTCATAATATAAATGGAAATAACTTGAAAAAGAATATAAAATACCTTTTAAAACTCATAAAAAACAAAATGATTATTCATAAATAAACTTTAAAATAGAAAATTCAGAAAATTTCTTATTTTGTCTTGAAAAATTTTGAAAAAATGGTATGATAGTAACAAGTTATTTTTAAGTGAAGAGAAAGGGGAACAATGGAGAAAATCAGTTTAGAATCTCCTAAGACGGGGTCGGACCTAGTTTTGGAAACACTTCGTGATTTAGGAATTGATACCATCTTTGGTTATCCTGGTGGTGCTGTCTTGCCTTTTTATGATGCGATATATAATTTTAAAGGCATTCACCACATTCTAGGACGCCATGAGCAAGGTTGTTTGCATGAAGCTGAAGGTTATGCCAAATCAACTGGAAAGTTGGGTGTTGCCGTCGTCACTAGTGGACCAGGAGCAACAAATGCCATTACAGGGATTGCGGATGCCATGAGCGATAGCGTTCCCCTTTTGGTCTTTACAGGTCAGGTGGCGCGAGCAGGGATTGGGAAAGATGCCTTTCAGGAGGCAGACATCGTGGGAATTACCATGCCAATCACTAAGTACAATTACCAAGTTCGTGAGACAGCAGATATCCCTCGTATCATTACGGAAGCTGTCCATATCGCAACTACAGGCCGTCCAGGGCCAGTTGTCATTGACCTACCAAAAGACGTATCTGCTTTAGAAACAGACTTCATTTATTCACCAGAAGTGAACTTACCAAGCTATCAGCCGACTCTTGAGCCAAATGATATGCAAATTAAGAAAATCTTGAAGCAATTATCTAAGGCTAAAAAACCAGTCTTGCTAGCTGGTGGTGGAATTAGTTATGCTGAAGCTGCTGCGGAATTAAATGAATTTGCAGAGCGATATCAAATTCCAGTGGTAACTAGTCTCTTAGGACAAGGTACGATTGCAACGACTCATCCACTCTTCCTTGGAATGGGAGGTATGCACGGATCTTTCGCAGCTAATATTGCCATGACGGAAGCAGACTTTATGATTAGTATCGGTTGCCGTTTCGATGATCGCTTGACGGGGAATCCTAAGACCTTTGCTAAGAATGCTAAGGTTGCTCACATTGATATTGACCCAGCTGAGATTGGCAAGATTATCAGTGCAGATATTCCTGTAGTTGGAGATGCTAAGAAAGCCTTGCAAATGTTGTTGGCGGAACCGACAGTTCATAACAATACTGAGAAATGGATTGAGAAAGTCACTAAAGACAAGAACCGCGTTCGTTCTTACGATAAGAAAGAGCGTGTAGTTCAACCTCAGGCCGTTATTGAACGCATCGGTGAGTTGACGAATGGAGATGCCATTGTGGTAACAGACGTTGGTCAACACCAAATGTGGACAGCCCAGTATTATCCATACCAAAATGAACGTCAGTTAGTGACTTCAGGTGGTTTGGGAACGATGGGATTCGGAATTCCAGCAGCAATCGGTGCTAAAATTGCTAACCCAGATAAGGAAGTGGTCTTGTTTGTTGGGGATGGTGGTTTCCAAATGACTAACCAGGAATTGGCTATTTTGAACATTTACAAGGTGCCAATCAAGGTGGTTATGCTGAACAACCACTCACTTGGAATGGTCCGCCAGTGGCAAGAATCCTTCTATGAAGGTAGAACATCTGAGTCGGTCTTTGATACCCTTCCTGATTTCCAATTGATGGCACAAGCTTATGGAATTAAAAACTATAAGTTTGACAATCCTGAGACTTTGGCTCAAGACCTTGAAGTCATCACTGAGGATGTTCCTATGCTAATCGAGGTAGATATTTCTCGTAAGGAGCAGGTGTTGCCAATGGTACCAGCTGGTAAGAGTAATCATGAGATGTTGGGGGTGAAGTTCCATGCGTAGAATGTTAACAGCTAAACTACAAAATCGTTCAGGAGTCCTCAATCGCTTTACCGGTGTCCTGTCTCGCCGTCAGGTTAATATCGAAAGCATTTCTGTTGGAGCAACAGAAGATCCGAATGTATCGCGTATCACCATTATTATTGATGTTGCTTCACATGATGAGGTGGAGCAAATTATCAAACAGCTCAATCGTCAGATTGATGTGATTCGCATTCGAGATATTACAGACAAGCCTCATTTGGAGCGCGAGGTGATTTTGGTTAAGATGTCAGCACCAGCTGAGAAGCGAGCTGAGATTCTAGCCATTATTCAACCTTTCCGTGCAACAGTGGTAGACGTAGCGCCAAGCTCGATTACCATTCAAATGACAGGAAATGCTGAAAAGAGTGAAGCTCTATTGCGAGTCATTCGACCATACGGTATTCGCAATATTGCTCGAACTGGTGCAACTGGATTTACCCGCGATTAATACTCTTCGAAAATCTCTTCAAATCACGTCAGCTTTGCCTTGCCGTAGGTATATGTTACTGACTCCGTCAGTCTTATTTACAACCTCAAAGCAGTGCTTTGAGCAGCCTGCGGCTAGCTTCCTAATTTGCTCTTTGATTTTCATAGAGTATAAAAATATTTTAAATTTGTTAAACTAGCCTAACAGGCAATAAAAATAGAAAAGAGAGAAAAATTATGGCAGTTCAAATGGAATATGAAAAAGATGTTAAAGTAGCAGCACTTGACGGTAAAAAAATCGCCGTTATTGGTTATGGTTCGCAAGGACATGCGCATGCTCAAAACTTGCGTGATTCAGGTCGCGATGTCATCATCGGTGTACGTCCAGGTAAATCTTTTGACAAAGCAAAAGAAGATGGATTTGACACTTACACAGTAGCAGAAGCTACTAAATTGGCTGACGTTATCATGATTTTGGCACCAGACGAAATCCAACAAGAATTGTACGAAGCAGAAATCGCTCCAAACTTGGAAGCTGGAAATGCAGTTGGATTTGCTCATGGTTTCAATATCCACTTTGAGTTTATCAAAGTTCCTGCGGATGTAGATGTCTTTATGTGTGCTCCTAAAGGACCAGGACACTTGGTGCGTCGTACTTATGAAGAAGGATTTGGTGTTCCAGCTCTTTATGCAGTATACCAAGATGCAACAGGAAATGCTAAAAACATTGCTATGGACTGGTGTAAAGGTGTTGGAGCAGCTCGTGTAGGTCTTCTTGAAACAACATACAAAGAAGAAACTGAAGAAGATTTGTTTGGTGAACAAGCTGTACTTTGTGGTGGTTTGACTGCCCTTATCGAAGCAGGTTTCGAAGTCTTGACAGAAGCAGGTTACGCTCCAGAATTGGCTTACTTTGAAGTTCTTCACGAAATGAAATTGATCGTTGACTTGATCTACGAAGGTGGATTCAAGAAAATGCGTCAATCTATTTCAAACACTGCTGAGTACGGTGACTATGTATCAGGTCCACGTGTGATTACTGAGCAAGTTAAAGAAAACATGAAAGCTGTCTTGGCAGACATCCAAAATGGTAAATTTGCAAACGACTTTGTAAATGACTATAAAGCTGGACGTCCAAAATTGACTGCTTACCGTGAACAAGCAGCTAACCTTGAAATTGAAAAAGTTGGTGCAGAATTGCGTAAAGCAATGCCATTCGTTGGTAAAAACGACGATGATGCATTCAAAATCTATAACTAATTGATAGAAATTAAGGTGAAGGCGAGTTGGGGGACTAACTCGCTTTTATAATCAATTCAGCTTTCTTTTAAGAAGATGGATTGAGATAAGTATGAAATAGTCTAGGAGAAAAAGATGTTAAGTTCAAAAGATATCATCAAGGCTCATAAGGTCTTGAATGGTGTGGTTGTGAATACACCGCTGGATTACGACCATTATTTATCGGAGAAGTATGGTGCTAAGATTTATTTGAAAAAAGAAAATGCCCAACGTGTTCGCTCTTTTAAAATTCGTGGTGCCTATTATGCCATTTCCCAGCTCAGCAAGGAAGAACGTGAGCGTGGGGTAGTCTGCGCTTCTGCGGGGAATCATGCGCAGGGAGTTGCCTATACTTGCAATGAAATGAAGATTCCTGCAACTATTTTCATGCCAATTACTACTCCGCAACAAAAAATTGGACAAGTTCGCTTTTTTGGTGGGGATTTCGTAACCATTAAACTAGTTGGAGATACCTTTGATGCCTCAGCTAAAGCAGCTCAAGAATTTACACTCTCTGAAAACCGTACCTTTATTGATCCCTTTGATGATGCCCATGTTCAAGCTGGTCAAGGGACAGTTGCTTATGAGATTTTAGAAGAAGCTCGAAAAGAATCAATTGATTTCGATGCTGTTTTAGTCCCTGTTGGAGGCGGAGGTCTTATTGCTGGAGTTTCGACTTATATCAAGGAAACAAGTCCAGAGATTGAAGTCATTGGGGTAGAGGCTAATGGAGCTCGTTCCATGAAGGCTGCCTTTGAAGCTGGTGGACCAGTCAAACTCAAAGAAATTGACAAATTTGCAGATGGGATTGCTGTACAAAAGGTAGGTCAATTGACCTATGAAGCAACTCGTCAATATGTTCAAACCTTAGTAGGTGTCGATGAGGGATTGATTTCTGAAACCTTGATTGACCTTTACTCTAAGCAAGGGATTGTCGCAGAACCTGCTGGAGCGGCTAGTATCGCCTCTTTAGAGGTTTTAGCTGAATATATCAAGGGGAAAACCATTTGTTGTATCATTTCTGGAGGAAATAATGATATCAACCGTATGCCGGAAATGGAAGAGCGTGCCTTGATTTATGATGGGATCAAGCATTACTTTGTGGTTAATTTTCCACAGCGTCCGGGGGCTTTGCGTGAGTTTGTAAATGATATCTTGGGGCCAAATGATGATATCACACGTTTTGAGTATATCAAACGAGCTAGCAAGGGGACAGGCCCAGTATTGATTGGGATTGCCTTGGCAGATAAGCATGATTATGCAGGCTTGATTCGTCGAATGGAAGGTTTTGATCCATCTTATATTAACTTAAATGGTAATGAAACGCTCTATAATATGCTTGTCTGAGGACTAATAAAAAAATATCATATTATTTGCACAACTGATGTATAGGTGCTATAATGAGGGTGAAGAAAGGGGGCGATTCCTATGGACTTAGGAAATCGATTACGCTATTTCTATCACAAGTCATTATAGTACCTATTATTTTTTGATTCAGTTTATAGTAAGGGAGTAAAATTACTTGTTATATATAAGGCGTATTTTTAGAATCCACTATTTTATATATGTCTAATCTGAAATTTGGTTAAATATAATAGGAATTAGAAAAAATAATCAATACTAATGAGAAGCCTTATACTGAGTTAACTGAGAAGAGTGATAAGATACTAAGAAGATAAAAAAGTGGAAAATGTTGGAAGATAGGATACTATTGTCTCCTAACTACTCATCTTTTTATAGGTTTGAAGAAATAAAAAGGAATGATAAAGTAAATAAATAGTACCAGTTGATCAAGTGAAAAGTGCTTATAAAGGCAGGAAGAATATCAAAGAAGGAGAAGAGAAATAATAGTTAGTAATAGTGTGGAGAGCAAGTCTTCTGCTATTAGAAATATTATTTTAAAGTTAGGTAAATAGAATAAAGTTGAGTATAAAACCTGTCTAATCTATCAAGAATTGCTATTTGCAAAGTATGAATAATTTTACAAACAAAAGAGTTAATAATACAATTATTTTAAAGGTATTTACTAATGGTTTATAGCAAGGGAAAACCTATATATTATCGGCTTTAATAAGATAGTAATAGAAAAATAAATCATTAATTTTATTGAATATATGTTTTTTTATTGACAAAAGTCATAAAAACGTATACAATTAAATATCGTAAAGAAGAAAATAGGAGAAGGACATGGCTAAGTCAAACTTTGAAAAAGTAGAATCAGTTGTTGGCTGGGTTCGTGATAAGAAAATCACAGGCTACCGTATCTCTAAAGAAACGAATGCGCGTGAAATGTCTATCATTGCTCTAGCGCAGGGGCGTGCAAAAGTAAAAAATATTTCGTTTGAAACGGCTCTAGGTTTAATTGATTTCTATGATAAAAATCATGAAAAATTTGAAGATTAATCTTTGGATGATGGCGGATTCTTGAATAGGGTCTGCCTTTTCATTTTTTGGCTAGTAAAAAGACTGCACGGTTGATGCAGCCTTTTCTTTTTATTTGAGATAACGTTGAAGGAATTCTTTTGTACGTTCTTCTTTAGGATTGGTGAAGAGGTCTTCTGGTTTGCCTTCTTCAGCAATCACGCCCTTATCCATAAAGATAACACGGTGAGAGACATCACGGGCAAATTCCATTTCGTGAGTCACTACAATCATAGTCAAGCCTTCCTGAGCTAGATCTTGCATGATTTTAAGGACTTCTCCAACCATTTCTGGATCGAGAGCTGACGTTGGTTCATCAAAGAGAATAGCGTCAGGATTCATAGAGAGGGCGCGTGCAATAGCTACACGTTGTTTTTGACCACCTGAGAGTTGTTTTGGTTTGGCTTGCCAGTAGCGTTCTCCCATGCCGACTTTTTCCAAGTTTTCTTTGGCAATCTTTTCAGCTTCTGTACGTTCACGTTTAAGGACAGTTGTCTGAGCGACGATTGTGTTTTCAAGGACGTTGAGATTTTCAAAGAGGTTAAAGGATTGGAAAACCATCCCTAACTTTTCACGGTATTGCGTGAGGTCATAGCCTTTTTCGAGGACGTTTTGTCCATGATAAAGGATTTCTCCATCAGTTGGTGTTTCAAGTAGGTTAATAGAGCGTAGGAAGGTCGATTTCCCGCTTCCAGAGCTTCCGATGATAGAGATGACCTCTCCCTTGTGGACAGTGAGTGAAATGTCTTTTAGCACTTCGTTTTGTCCATAGGATTTTTTGAGGTGTTTAATTTCAAGGATTGCTTGTGTCATTATTTCAAATCCTCCGTTTGCATTTGGTTAGCACCTGTAGTATAGGTATCCATGTCCATGCGGCGTTCGATGAAGCGTAGGATACGTGTTACGGTGAAGGTGAGGACAAAGTAAATCACGGCGATGATTGTAAATGTCTGGAAGTATTGATAGGTTTGCGTTGCCACTGTATTTCCTGAGAAATAAAGTTCGACAACCGAGATAACGTTCAATACAGATGTATCTTTGATATTGATGACAAATTCATTGCCAGTTGCTGGTAGGATGTTACGGACTACCTGAGGTAGGACAATCTTACGCATGGTTTGGTTGTGGGTCATACCAAGAGCAGTCGCAGCTTCAAATTGTCCCTTGTCAACTGCTAGGATACCACCACGGACGATTTCAGTCATGTAGGCACCGGTATTGATTGAAACGATGAAGATAGCAGCTAGTGTACGGTCAAGGTTGATACCGAAAGCTTGGGCAGTTCCATAGTAGATAACCATTGATTGAACGATCATTGGTGTACCACGGAAAATTTCAATGTAGACATTGAGGATCCAGCTGACTAGTTTTTGTAGGCCATAAATGGCTTTATTTTCAGATAGAGGAGCAGTACGGAAAACACCAATGGCAAGTCCAATAATGAGACCTGTGATGGTTCCCACGATAGAGATTAAAAGGGTGATACCAGCACCACGCAAGAGTTGTTGCCAGTTTTCAGAAAGAATTTTAGCGACTTGGCTAAAGAAACTACTGCTAGTCTCTTCAGTTGTTGTAGCTTCGGCAGGTTGCTCTTTGATCATACGATCCATCAAGGCAACTTGGTCATCTTTCGAAATGGTTTCAATGCTAGCATTGATTTGGCTAATACGGTTGTCATCTTTACGAAGTCCAATGGCAATAGCTGTATCTTCTTCCCCCGTTTTGAAACCTGGTTCTACTTGAACCATTTTAAACTTAGAGTTAGCAGCTTCGGCAGTCAGTGCTTCTGGGCGTTCAGAAACATAGGCATCGATGACACCAGCCTCAAGAGCTTGACGCATTTGAGCGAAGTCTCCCATGGCTGTTTCTTTTTTAGCACCTGGGATTTGTGCAATCAAGTCGTAAAGGTAAACACCTTGTTGAGAAGTGATTTTCGCACCATTAAAGTCATCCAAAGATTTAGCACTTGCGTAGGCAGAATCTTTTTTGACAAGCAAAACTGGTTCGCTAGTGTAGTAACTGCTTGAAAAGGCAATTTCTTGTTTACGCTCGGCAGTAGGACTCATACCTGCGATAATCATGTCAATCTTACCAGAAGTAAGGGCAGGGACTAGACCTTCCCACTTGGTTTTAACAACCAGAGGTTCTTTACCTAAGTCCTTAGCGATTTTCTTGGCGATTTGAACATCGTATCCGTTAGCATACTGGTTAGTCCCATCGATTTTGACAGCCCCATTGCTATCATCATCCTGAGTCCAGTTAAAGGGAGCATATGCTGCTTCCATCCCGACGCGTAAATATTCATCGGCTTGGGCAACATTGACAAGTCCTAGCATCAGCAAAAGACTTGTGAAAATAGATAAGTATATTTTTCTCATGATTTCTCCTATTTCTAATCTATTAAAAAATAACTGTCTCCTATTTTATCGAAAAAAACTCTATTTTTCAATATAGGTAAGCCCTTACTTGAGAAAAAATGATATAATGATAGCAAAGATAAAAAGGGGGCTTAGTTGATGAAAAAAACTTTTTTCTTACTGGTGTTAGGCTTGTTTTGCCTTCTGCCACTCTCTGTTTTTGCCATTGATTTCAAGATAAACTCTTACCAAGGGGATTTGTATATTCATGCAGACAATACGGCAGAATTTAGACAAAAGATAGTTTACCAGTTTGAGGAGGACTTTAAGGGTCAAATTGTGGGACTTGGACGTGCTGGCAAGATGCCTAGCGGATTTGACATTGACCCTCATCCAAAGGTTCAGGCCGCGAAAAATGGTGCTGAACTAGTAGATGTTACTAGCGAAGTGATAGAAGGAGCAGATGGTTATACTGTTAAAGTTTATAATCCAGGACAGGAAGGCGACACAGTTGAAGTTGACCTCACATGGAATTTAAAAAATTTGCTTTTTCTATATGATGACATCGCTGAATTAAATTGGCAACCTCTGACAGATAGTTCAGGAACTATTGGAAAGTTTGAATTTCATGTAAGGGGAGACAAGGGGGCTGAAAAACTCTTTTTCCATACAGGGAAACTTTTTAGAGAGGGAACGATTGAAAAGAGTAACCTTGATTATACTATCCGTTTAGACAATCTTCCGCCTAAGCGTGGAGTTGAATTGCATGCCTACTGGCCTAGAACCGACTTTGCTAGCGCTAGGGATCAGGGATTGAAAGGGAATCGTTTAGAAGAGTTTAATAAGATAGAAGACTCGATTGTTAAAGAAAAAGAACAAAGTAAACAACTCGTTACTTGGGTCTTCCCTTTGATACTTTCTATCTCCTTGTTATTGAGTGTCTGCTTCTATTTTATTTATAGAAGAAAGACCACTCCTTCGGTCAAATATGCCAAAAATCATCGTATCTATGAACCACCAATGGAATTAGAGCCTATGGTTTTATCAGAGGCTGTCTACTCCACCTCCTTGGAGGAAGTGAGTCCTCTAACAAAAGGAGCAGGTAAATTCACCTTTGATCAACTTGTTCAAGCTACCTTACTAGATGTGATAGACCGTGGGAATGTCTCTATCATTTCAGAAGGAGATGCAGTTGGTTTGAGGCTAGTAAAAGAAGATGGTTTGTCAAGCTTTGAGGAAGACTGTCTAAATCTGGCCTTTTCAGGCAAAAAAGAAGAAACTCTATCCAATTTGTTTGCGGACTACAAGGTATCTGATAGTCTTTATCGTGGAGCAAAAGTCTCTGATGAAAAACGGATTCAAGCAAGAGGGCTTCAGCTCAAATCTTCTTTTGAAGAAGTATTGAAAGAGATGCAAGAAGGAGTGAGAAGTCGAGTCACCTTCTGGGGACTTCCGGATTACTATCGTCCTTTAACTGGTTTGGAAAAGGCCTTGCAAGTAGGTATGGGTGTCTTGACTATCTTGCCCCTATTTATCGGATTTGGTTTGTTCTTGTACAGTTTGGATGCTCATGCTTATTTATACCTCCCCTTGCCAATACTTGGTTTTCTAGGTTTGGTTTTGGCTGTTTTCTATTATTGGAAGCTTCGGCTAGATAATCGTGATGGTGTCCTGAATGAAGCAGGGGCAGAAGTCTACTATCTCTGGACCAGTTTTGAAAATATGTTACGTGAGATTGCGCGATTGGATCAGGCTGAATTGGAAAGTATTGTGGTCTGGAATCGCCTTTTGGTCTATGCGACCTTATTTGGTTATGCGGACAAGGTCAGCCATTTGATGAAGATTCATCAGATTAAAGTGGGAAATCCAGATATCAATCTCTATGTAGATTATGGCTGGCACGGTATGTTTTATCATTCAAGCGCGCAAATGAGCCATTATGCCAGCATCGCAAACACAGCAAGTACCTATTCCGTATCTTCTGGAAATGGAAGTTCTGGTGGTGGCTTCTCCGGAGGTGGAGGCGGTGGTAGTATCGGTGCCTTTTAAAGAGAACTGTCACAGACTGAAAAAATATGCTATAATGGAAGATAGAAAAAGGAGTAATCTATGTATCTTATTGAAATTTTAAAATCTATCTTCTTCGGTATTGTTGAAGGAATTACGGAATGGCTGCCGATTTCAAGTACAGGTCACTTGATTTTAGCAGAGGAATTTATCCAATACCAAAATCAGAATGAAGCTTTTATGTCCATGTTTAATGTCGTGATTCAGCTTGGTGCTATTTTAGCAGTCATGGTTATTTACTTTAATAAGCTCAATCCCTTTAAACCGGGTAAAGACAAGCAGGAAGTTCGTCGAACTTGGCAATTGTGGTCTAAAGTTCTTGTAGCTACTTTACCTTTGCTTGCTGTATTTAAGTTTGATGATTGGTTTGATACCCACTTCCATAACATGGTTTCAGTTGCTCTTATGTTGATTATTTATGGGATTGCCTTTATCTATTTGGAAAAGCGCAATAAAGCGCGTGCTATCGAGCCAAGTGTGACAGAGTTGGACAAGCTTCCTTATACGACAGCCTTCTATATCGGTCTTTTCCAAGTTCTTGCCCTTTTACCAGGAACTAGTCGTTCTGGGGCAACGATTGTCGGTGGTTTGTTGAATGGAACTAGTCGTTCTGTTGTGACAGAATTTACCTTCTATCTTGGAATTCCTGTTATGTTTGGAGCTAGTGCATTAAAGATTTTCAAATTTGTAAAAGCAGGACAACTCTTGAACTTTGGGCAATTGTTCTTGCTCTTGGTTGCGATGGGAGTAGCTTTTGCAGTCAGCATGGTCGCTATTCGCTTCTTGACCAGCTATGTGAAAAAACACGACTTTACCCTTTTCGGTAAATACCGCATCGTGCTTGGTAGTATCTTATTGCTTTATAGCTTTGTTCGTTTATTTGTATAAGAAAAACCTTGAAGGGGCAGCTCTTCAAGGTTTTAAAATCCAGTCACGGTAATCCCCAATAGGCGGACACCTTTTTCTTTCTCGCTTAATTCTTCATAGAGCTGCAGGGCTATTTGGTTTATCTGACTAGCGTCCTGTGTTTTTTGAGCAAGACTTTTTCGTTTAGTAAGAGTTGAAAAATCCTCGTAGCGGATTTTCAAAATGACAATTTTTCCAACTTTTTCTTGTTGATGTAGATTGAGAGCGACTCTTTCTGATAGGAGAGTCAGCTCTTTTTTGATATCTTCCTCAGCACGGAGAATCTTCCCATAGGTTTTCTCCTTCCCGATTGACTTACGGATGCGATTGGATTTGACGGGGGAATTGTGGATGCCACGAGCCTTTCGATAAAGGTCATAACCTAGTCTACCAAAACGGTCTATCAGGGTCACTTCAGGAACTTCAAGTAGGTCAGCGCCAGTAAAAATACCCATTTGATGAAGTCTTTTCACCGTCTTTTTTCCTACTCCATGAAACTTGGAAATATCCATTTGTTTGAGAAAGTCCTCAGCCTGGTTAGGTAGAATCACTGTCAGACCATGTGGTTTTTGATAATCACTGGCCATTTTAGCTAAGAATTTGTTGTAGGAAACGCCAGCAGAAGCAGTCAGGTGCAGTTCTTGCCAGATATCTTTTTGAATGAGGCGAGCAATTTTGACCGCTGACTTGATGCCGAGTTTATTTTCTGTTACATCCAAATAGGCTTCGTCGATGCTCATGGGTTCAATCAAATCTGTATAGCGCTTAAAAATCGCTCGAATCTGGAGGCCCACAGCTTTATATTTTTCATAATTTCCTGAGATGAAGACGGCCTGGGGGCAACGTTCGTAGGCTTCTTTAGAACTCATGGCTGAATGGACACCAAAAGCTCGCGCCTCATAGCTACAAGTGGAAACGACACCACGCCCACCTGTTTGCCGAGGGTCGCTTCCGATAATGACAGGTTTTCCTCTAAGTTTAGGATTATCTCTGATTTCTACCGCAGCAAAAAAGGCATCCATGTCAATATGGATGATCTTTCTTGACAAATTATTTAACAAAGGAAAAATCAACATGCCTGGCCCCCCTTTTTACAGCTTATTTTCTTTTATTATACCCTTTTTTCTGAAAAAAAGAAAAAAGGCTTTATTTTTTTCAAAAATATAATACAGTTTAGGGCGAAATATAGACTGTTTTAGAAAAGAAAGTGTAAAAATAGGCCTTTTCCACTTGTTGAAATCGGTTACTGTGTGGTATACTTGTCTCATGAATGTAACAGATGACTGTTACTAGAAAGAAAAAAGAGGACATTAACATGGTTGTTAAGACAGTTGTTGAAGCACAAGATATTTTTGACAAAGCTTGGGAAGGCTTCAAAGGCGTAGATTGGAAAGAAAAAGCAAGTGTATCACGCTTCGTACAAGCTAACTACACACCTTACGATGGAGACGAAAGCTTCCTTGCAGGACCAACAGAACGTTCACTTCACATCAAAAAGATTGTAGAAGAAACTAAGGCTCACTACGAAGAAACTCGTTTCCCAATGGACACTCGTCCAACATCTATTGCTGATATCCCTGCAGGATTTATCGACAAAGAAAATGAAGTTATCTTTGGTATCCAAAACGATGAACTCTTCAAATTGAACTTCATGCCAAAAGGTGGTATCCGTATGGCTGAAACTACTTTGAAAGAAAATGGATACGAACCAGACCCAGCTGTTCACGAAATCTTCACTAAATATGTAACAACAGTTAACGACGGTATCTTCCGTGCTTACACTTCAAACATTCGTCGCGCTCGTCACGCTCACACTGTAACTGGTCTTCCAGATGCATACTCACGCGGACGTATCATCGGTGTTTACGCACGTCTTGCTCTTTACGGTGCTGACTACTTGATGCAAGAAAAAGTAAACGACTGGAATGCAATCGAAGAAATCGATGAAGAAACAATTCGTCTTCGTGAAGAAATCAATCTTCAATACCAAGCATTGCAACAAGTTGTTCGCTTGGGTGATCTTTACGGAGTTGATGTTCGCAAACCAGCGATGAACGTTAAAGAAGCTATCCAATGGGTTAACATCGCCTTCATGTCTGTCTGCCGTGTTATCAACGGTGCTGCTACATCCCTAGGTCGTGTGCCAATCGTATTGGACATCTTTGCAGAACGTGACCTTGCTCGTGGTACATTTACTGAATCAGAAATCCAAGAATTTGTTGATGATTTCGTTATGAAACTTCGTACAGTTAAATTTGCTCGTACAAAAGCTTACGACCAATTGTACTCAGGTGACCCAACATTCATCACAACTTCTATGGCTGGTATGGGTAACGACGGTCGTCACCGTGTTACTAAGATGGACTACCGTTTCTTGAACACTCTTGACAACATCGGTAACTCTCCAGAACCAAACTTGACAGTTCTTTGGACTGACAAATTGCCATACAACTTCCGTCGCTACTGTATGCACATGAGCCACAAACACTCTTCTATCCAATACGAAGGTGTAACAACAATGGCCAAAGACGGATATGGTGAAATGAGCTGTATTTCATGCTGTGTCTCTCCACTTGACCCAGAAAATGAAGAACAACGCCACAACATCCAGTACTTCGGTGCTCGTGTAAACGTTTTGAAAGCGCTTCTTACTGGTTTGAACGGTGGTTACGACGATGTTCACAAAGACTACAAAGTATTTGACATCGAACCAATTCGTGACGAAGTTCTTGAATTCGAATCAGTTAAAGAAAACTTTGAAAAATCTCTTGACTGGTTGACTGACACTTACGTAGATGCTTTGAACATCATCCACTACATGACTGATAAGTACAACTACGAAGCTGTTCAAATGGCCTTCTTGCCAACTAAACAACGTGCAAACATGGGATTCGGTATCTGTGGATTTGCTAACACTGTTGATACATTGTCAGCTATCAAATACGCTACAGTTAAACCAATCCGTGACGAAAACGGCTATATCTACGATTACGAAACAATCGGTGAATACCCACGTTGGGGTGAAGATGATCCTCGTTCAAACGAATTGGCAGAATGGTTGATTGAAGCTTACACAACTCGTCTACGTAGCCACAAACTTTACAAAGATGCAGAAGCTACAGTTTCACTTTTGACTATCACATCTAACGTTGCTTACTCTAAACAAACTGGTAACTCACCAGTCCACAAAGGTGTATACCTCAACGAAGATGGTTCTGTGAACTTGTCTAAACTTGAATTCTTCTCACCAGGTGCTAACCCATCTAACAAAGCTAAAGGTGGATGGTTGCAAAACTTGAACTCACTTTCTAGCCTTGACTTTAGTTATGCAGCTGATGGTATCTCATTGACAACTCAAGTTTCACCTCGCGCTCTTGGTAAGACTCGTGACGAACAAGTTGATAACTTGGTAACAATCCTTGATGGTTACTTCGAAAACGGTGGACAACACGTTAACTTGAACGTTATGGACTTGAACGATGTTTACGAAAAAATCATGTCAGGTGAAGATGTTATCGTACGTATCTCTGGATATTGTGTAAACACTAAATACCTCACTCCAGAACAAAAAACTGAATTGACACAACGTGTCTTCCACGAAGTTCTTTCAATGGATGATGCCTTGGATGCGTTGAGTTAAGATTATATAAAATAATACAAAGAAGGACTAGTTAAAAGCTAGTTCTTCTTTTTGTAAAATTTATTGGTCAATTAAAGTCAAATTACTTGACCTTTTTTGACTAATGTAGTATATTATGAACGTAAGGTAAATGAAAGCCTTACTAGAACACTTATTTAAAGTAAAATAGAAAGAGGTGGGGTCTATGTTTAATCTAGAAATCTTTAGAAGTAAAGATAGTCTACTCCTGCTTGAAAAAGAAAAACCAGAAATAGTACGTAGAGTAGCGATTTAGCTAGTCTAAATTTTTTAAAATAAAAGTCAAAGATAGTCAATGTCAGTAATCATAACTAAGTAAATAAAAAGAGGTAAAGAATATGAACAACAACTTTAATAATTTTAACAACATGGATGATTTGTTTAACCAATTGATGGGTGGTATGCGAGGATACAGTTCTGAAAATCGCCGTTACTTGATTAATGGACGTGAAGTCACACCTGAGGAATTTGCTCACTATCGTGCAACTGGTCAATTGCCAGGAAATGCAGAAGCTGATGGACAAATGAAACAACAGGCTTCAGGTATGAAACAAGATGGTGTCCTTGCTAAACTGGGTCGAAACTTGACAGCAGAAGCGCGTGAGGGCAAGTTGGATCCTGTTATCGGACGAAACAAGGAAATTCAAGAAACATCTGAAATTCTTTCACGCCGTACCAAGAACAATCCTGTTCTGGTTGGAGATGCAGGTGTTGGTAAGACAGCAGTTGTCGAAGGTCTAGCACAAGCTATTGTGAATGGTGATGTTCCAGCTGCTATTAAGAATAAGGAAATTATTTCCATTGATATTTCTGGACTTGAAGCTGGTACTCAATACCGCGGTAGTTTTGAAGAAAACGTTCAAAACTTAGTCAATGAAGTGAAAGAAGCGGGAAATATCATTCTCTTCTTTGATGAAATTCACCAAATACTTGGTGCTGGATCTACTGGAGGTGACAGTGGTTCTAAGGGACTTGCGGATATTCTTAAGCCAGCCCTATCTCGTGGGGAATTGACCGTTATTGGGGCAACGACTCAAGACGAATACCGTAACACCATCTTGAAGAATGCGGCTCTTGCTCGTCGTTTCAATGAAGTCAAAGTCAATGCTCCTTCAGCAGAGGATACATATAAAATCCTTCAAGGAATTCGTGATCTCTATCAACAACATCACAATGTCATCTTGCCAGACGAAGTCTTGAAAGCAGCGGTAGATTATTCAGTCCAATACATTCCTCAACGTAGCTTGCCAGATAAGGCTATCGACCTTGTCGATGTTACGGCGGCTCACTTGGCAGCTCAGCATCCAGTAACAGATGTTCATGCTGTTGAACGTGAAATTGAGGCAGAAAAAGACAAGCAAGAAAAAGCAGTTGAGGCAGAAGATTTTGAAGCAGCTCTAAACTATAAAACACGCATTGCAGAATTGGAAAAGAAAATCGAAAACCATACAGAAGATATGAAAGTGACTGCAAGTGTCAACGATGTGGCTGAATCTGTAGAACGAATGACGGGTATCCCAGTATCACAAATGGGAGCGTCAGATATCGAACGTTTGAAAGATATGGCTCATCGCTTGCAAGATAAGGTAATCGGTCAAGATAAGGCGGTAGAAGCAGTAGCTCGTGCTATCCGTCGTAACCGTGCTGGTTTTGATGAAGGCAATCGCCCAATCGGAAGCTTCCTCTTTGTAGGACCAACTGGCGTTGGTAAGACAGAGCTTGCTAAGCAATTGGCGCTAGATATGTTTGGAACCAAGGATGCGATCATTCGTTTGGATATGTCTGAATACAGTGACCGCACAGCCGTATCTAAATTGATTGGTACAACTGCAGGTTATGTTGGTTACGATGACAACAACAATACCTTGACAGAACGCGTCCGTCGCAATCCATACTCAATCGTCCTTCTCGACGAAATTGAAAAGGCTGACCCTCAAGTCATCACCCTTCTCCTTCAAGTTTTGGACGATGGTCGTTTGACAGATGGTCAAGGTAACACTGTCAACTTCAAGAATACGGTGATTATCGCAACTTCAAACGCAGGCTTTGGTTACGAAGCTAACTTGACAGAAGATGCTGATAAACCAGAATTGATGGATCGTTTGAAACCTTACTTCCGTCCAGAATTCCTCAACCGTTTCAATGCTGTTATCGAATTCTCACATTTGAGCAAGGAAGATCTTTCTAAGATTGTTGATTTGATGTTGATTGATGTCAATAAGACTCTTTCTAAGAAAGACATTGACTTGGCAGTGAGCGAAGCTGCTAAAGAATACATGACTGAGGAAGGCTACGATGAAGTCATGGGTGTTCGTCCACTCCGTCGTGTGGTTGAACAACAAATCCGTGACAAAGTCACAGACTTCCACTTGGATAACCTTGATGCTAAACACCTTGAAGCTGACATGGAAGATGGTGTTTTGGTCATTCGTGAAAAAGCCTAAATCAAGATTTAGAAAATAAAAAAAGGAACCAGTTCAAAAGCTGGTTTCTTTTTTTATTATTAATTATTAGATGACATGACGTTCAAAGGCATCGTCTGAGATTCCTTGTTGGAGAATCAATTTTGCCCATTCCTTAGCAGAAAAGAGGCTGTGATCCTTGTAGTTTCCGCAAGATTCAATAGTTGTTCCTGGGACATCTTCCCAAGTTGTTGTTTCAGCGATTTCCTTGAGCGAATCCTTGATGACAGCTGCAATTTCAGCGCTAGAATGACGTCCCCACATAATCATATGGAACCCTGTACGACAACCAAATGGTGAACAATCGATCATACCGTCAATGCGAGTACGGATTAGCTTAGCCAAGAGGTGCTCAATAGTATGAAGTCCAGCAGTAGGAATAGAGTCCTCATTTGGTTGAACCAAGCGGATATCAAAGTTAGAAATGATATCTCCTTTTGGTCCAGTCTCTTCTCCAATCAAGCGAACATAGGGTGCCTTAACAATGGTGTGGTCAAGTTCAAAACTTTCAACAATAACTTCTTTTGACATGGTAAATCCTTTCAGTTTTCTCCTATCATTATAACATAAAGCTGGCTCCTGGGACAGAGAGAAAACCTCTCCGAGAGTGGAGAGGTTGAAATCTTTATTTACGATACAAGCGGTCGTATTGGTAGTAAGGGTCAAAGGTTACATTGATACCCAGTTTACGAAGGACATTCTTGTCTTCATCTGTCAAGATGATGGTTGAGTGGGCTTCGCTTCCTTTGAGGTTGCCAAGTTCTTCCATAGCACGAGCAGCATCAGGATTTTCCGTAGCTGTGATAGCAAGTGCAATCAGGATTTCATTTGAATGAAGGCGTGGATTGCGGCTACCCAGATGATCGATCTTAAGACCTTGGATTGGCTTAACAACTTCAGGTTCGATTAGTTTTACTTCTTTAACAATGTTAGCTGATTTCTTGATGGCGTTGATAAGAGCAGCGGCTGTAGGACCAAAGAGTTCTGAGTTCTTACCAGTGACAATTTCCCCGGTTGGCAATTCAAGGGCTAGGGCTGGTCCGCCAGTTTCTTCAGCTTTTTGGCGTGCAGCAACCGCAACCTTACGGTCTGCTGGTGTGATGCCGAGGTCATTCATAAGCAACTCGATTTTCTTGACAGCTGCTTCGCCAACTTTTTCGGCTTTAAAATCAAGAACAGTTTGATAGTAGCGGCGGATGATTTCTTGTTTAGAAGCTTCGACAGCAGCTTCATCATCTGTAATAGCGAAACCAACCATGTTGACACCCATATCTGTCGGAGAAGCGTATGGAGATTTACCAAGGATACGTTCTAACATGCGCTTGAGCACTGGGAAAATCTCGATATCACGGTTGTAGTTGACAGTGGTTTCTCCATAGGTTTGGAGATGGAAGGGGTCAATCATGTTGACATCATCAAGGTCAGCTGTGGCAGCCTCGTAGGCCAAATTGACTGGGTGATGAAGGGGAAGATTCCAAACTGGAAAGGTTTCAAATTTAGCGTAACCAGACTTGATACCATTGATTTGGTCGTGGTACATATTTGACATACAAGTTGCCAATTTTCCAGAACCAGGTCCAGGAGCAGTTACGACGATCAAGTTGCGACTGGTTTTGATGTAGTCATTTTTTCCCATGCCTTCTGGAGAAATGATGTGATCCATATCCGTTGGATATCCTTTGATTGGATAATGAAGATAAGAGTCAATTCCGTTTTTCTCAAGTTGGTTGCGGAAGGAATCTGCAGCTGGTTGGCCAGCGTATTGTGTAATGACAACGGAGCCGACAAAAATCCCTAATTCATTGAATTTATCAATCAAACGAAGAACTTCTTGGTCATAAGAAATGCCCAAGTCGCCACGTGCTTTAGAATGCTCGATGTTGCTAGCGTTAATGGCAATGACAACCTCGACTTGCTCTTTCAATTCTTGCAAGAGCTTGATTTTGTTGTCAGGCTCATAACCAGGAAGCACGCGAGCAGCGTGGAAATCTTCTAACATTTTGCCACCAAACTCCAAGTAGAGCTTGCCGTCAAATTGGTTAATGCGCTCCAAAATGTGGTCGCGCTGTAGATTCAAATATTGTTCAGAACTAAAAGCTTGTTTTTTCATTTTTTTACCTCTGACCTCTATTATAATAAAAAATTGGAAGTTAGGAAACTATGGAGTTAAAAAAGGAATCAAAAAGATTAGGCAAACGCTTGCATAAAAATCTGAAAAGCGCTATCATAGACTATAGATTATTAAAATAATGAGGTAAGAAGATGCAAGAAAAGTGGTGGCACAATGCCGTAGTCTATCAAGTTTATCCTAAGAGCTTTATGGATAGCAACGGAGATGGAATTGGCGATTTGCCAGGAATTACCAGTAAGTTAGACTATCTAGCCAAGTTAGGAATTACAGCGATTTGGCTTTCTCCTGTTTATGACAGTCCTATGGATGATAATGGCTATGATATTGCTGATTATCAAGCGATTGCAGCTATTTTCGGAACTATGGAGGACATGGACCAACTGATCGCGGAAGCTAAGAAACGTGATATTCGTATCATCATGGACTTGGTGGTCAATCATACCTCAGATGAACATGCTTGGTTTGTCGAGGCCTGTGAAAATCCTGATAGCCCTGAGCGAGACTACTATATTTGGCGGGATGAGCCTAACGATTTAGATTCTATCTTTAGTGGGTCTGCTTGGGAATACGATGAAAAGTCGGGTCAATACTATCTCCATTTTTTCAGCAAGAAACAGCCTGACCTCAACTGGGAGAATGAAAAACTTCGCCAGAAAATTTACGAGATGATGAACTTCTGGATTGATAAAGGCATTGGCGGTTTCCGTATGGATGTCATTGATATGATTGGTAAAATTCCTGATGAGAAAGTAGTCAATAACGGCCCTATGCTCCATCCCTATCTCAAGGAAATGAATCAGGAGACCTTTGGCGACAAAGATCTCTTGACAGTAGGAGAGACCTGGGGAGCGACGCCAGAAATCGCTAAACTTTACTCTGATCCAAAGGGGAAAGAATTGTCCATGGTCTTCCAGTTTGAGCATATTTGTCTTCAGTATCAGGAAGGACAACCTAAGTGGCACTATCAAAAAGAGCTAAATATCGCTAAGTTAAAAGAGATTTTCAACAAATGGCAGACAGAGTTAGGAGTTGAGGACGGTTGGAATTCGCTCTTCTGGAACAATCATGACCTCCCTCGTATCGTCTCTATCTGGGGAAATGACCAAGAATATCGTGAAAAATCTGCCAAAGCCTTTGCAATTTTACTTCATTTGATGAGAGGGACACCTTATATATATCAAGGTGAGGAGATTGGGATGACCAACTATCCGTTTGAGACGCTGGACCAAGTAGAAGATATTGAATCTCTCAATTATGCGCGTGAAGCTCTTGAAAAAGGTGTTCCGATGGAAGAAATCATGGACAGTATCCGTGTAATCGGACGTGACAATGCCCGTACTCCGATGCAATGGGATGAAAGCAAAAACGCTGGTTTCTCAACAGGTCAACCGTGGTTAGCAGTCAATCCAAACTATCAAGCCATCAACGTTCAAGAAGCACTGGCAAATCCAGATTCAATTTTCTATACTTATCAAAAACTCGTCCAAATACGCAAGGAGAACAGCTGGCTGATACGAGCTGACTTTGAATTACTTAATACAGCTGACAAGGTCTTTGCCTATATCCGTAAGGACGGTGACCGTCGTTTCCTAGTTGTTACTAACTTGTCTAATGAAGAACAAGACTTGACAGTAGAAGGAAATGTTAAATCAGTCTTGATTGAAAACACCGTGGCTCAAGAAGTTTTTGAAAAACAAATCTTGGCTCCATGGGATGCTTTCTGTGTGGAATTACTATAAATATTTTTTAAAGAAAAATTTAAAAATGAAATCGTATAAAAATAAGGGAGGACTGTATGAAAGACAGAAATCCTTTGTTTTTTTATGACTAAAGTTTATAAACTTTCATTCTCAAAATTCAATTAACTTTACAAATTCCCACTATTTTGGTAAAATAAACTTATGTTATAAAAACTAACATAAAGGAGAAAGAAGATGAATACAAAAAAGCGTGTTCTTAGCGCAGGCCTGACCTTTGCGGCTGCTTTGCTTTTAGCTGCTTGCGGACAATCAGGTTCAGATACAAAAACTTACTCATCAACCTTTAGTGGAAATCCAACTACATTTAACTACCTATTAGACTACTACGCTGATAATACAGCCATCATTACCAACCTAGTTGATGGTTTGCTTGAAAATGACAATCACGGGAACCTAGTTCCATCTTTGGCGGAAGACTGGTCTGTTTCAAGCGACGGTTTGACTTATACCTATAAATTGAGAAAAGATGCCAAATGGTTCACGGCTGATGGTGAAGAGTACGCCCCAGTCAAGGCACAAGATTTTGTGACAGGGATTAAGTATGCAGTGGATAATAAATCACAGGCCATTGACTTGATTCAAAACTCGATCAAGGGCTTGAATGATTATATTACAGGAGCGGATTCTGACTTTTCTAAGGTTGGGGTGAAGGCCATTGACGACCAGACTGTTGAGTATACTTTGGCACGCCCAGAACCTTACTGGAATTCAAAAACAACCAACAGTATCCTTTTCCCAGTAAATGAAGAGTTTCTAAACTCGAAAGGGAAAGATTTTGGGACTTTATCTCCAGATAGTATTCTCTACAGCGGACCTTATTTGTTAAAAGATTTCACATCAAAATCATCAATCGAGTATGTGAAAAATCCGCATTACTACGATCATGACAAAGTATCAATTGAACACGTGAAATTGGCATATTTTGATGGTTCAGACCAAGAATTGACTATCCGTAACTTTGAAAGTGGAGCCTATTCAATCGCTGGGGTTTATCCAAATAGTTCTAACTTCGCCAAGACCAAAGAAAAATATAAGGATAATATCGTTTATAGCTTGCAGGACAAGACTTCTTGGTACTTCAATTTCAACGTCAACCGTAAGGCTTACAACCATACATCGAAAACGACAGATGAGCAGAAGAAATCAACTGAGACAGCTGTCTTGAACAAAAACTTCCGTCAAGCGGTGAACTTTGCCTTGGACCGCACAGCCTATTCTGCCCAGTCAAATGGGGAAGAAGCAGCTAGCAAGACCCTTCGTAACACTCTAGTGCCTCCAACATTTGTCCAAGTGGGAGACAAGACCTTTGGAGAAGTAGTCGCTTCTAAATTGGTCAACTATGGCACAGAATGGTCAGGTATTAACTTGGCAGATGCTCAGGATGCCTACTTTAACAAAGAAAAAGCCCAAGCAAAATTTGCGGAAGCTAAAAAAGAATTGGCAAGTCAAGGTGTGACTTTCCCTATTCACTTGGATGTTGCAGTTGATCAAACAAGTAAAAATGCCGTGACAGGTATGAACTCTGTTAAGCAGACCCTTGAGTCAGTTTTAGGCGCTGATAACATTGTCATTGATGTTCAGCAACTGTCAACAGATGATTTTAATAACGTAGCCTTCTTGGCACCAACGCCTGCTGATCGAGACTACGATTTGAACTTTGATGGTTGGGTAGGTGATTACCAAGATCCGTCAACTTATCTCAATCCTTTCAATGCAGAGGATGGATTCTACCTCAAGATTTTTGGTTTAGATGCTCAAGAGGATAAAGCTAAGATTGCTAGCTTGGGTCTTGATACTTACACCAAGATGCTCAAAGATGCAGATAGCGAAAATAAAGATGTAGCCAAACGCTATGAAAAATATGCTGAAGCACAGGCTTGGATGATTGATAATTCTCTGATTATGTCAGCTATGTCAAGCGGTGGAACAGCATCTGTAACCAAAGTAACGCCATTTACAAGAGGTTATTCACTAGTCGGCATCAAGGGTGACGGCAATAACTACAAGTACATGAAACTGCAAAAAGATACTGTGACAACCAAACAGTTTGAAGAAGCTAAGACTAAATGGGAGCAAGAAAGCAAAAAAGCAATCGAAAAAGCTCAAAAAGAAGCAGAAAATCATGTTAAATAAAGATGAGCGAGGTTCCGTAAGGGACCTTGTTTGTTATATTTTTGATTCGTATTCCTCTGTCTATGAAACGAGAATGTCAAAATAGGAAGCGATAGATACTATACAGGTTATAAAAAAACAATTATTCCTTCGGAGTGCATTTAGAAGATGTATTGAAAACGCTGATAAAAAAAGGAATAAATGGAAATTATTTCATGATTGTGATATAATAATTCTGATAATCAACATATAGGGGAAAACTATGAATAAACGTTCAAAAAGAGCCCGTTCGGGTAAAGTTAAGCGGAGCATTAATATAGCTTTATTAACCATTTATGTATTATTGGGTGGTTTTTTGCTGTTCTTGATTTTTAGACATAATATATTGGCGTTTAGATACCTGAATGTCATAACGGCAACTGTAGTGATTTTGGTCGCTTTAGCGAGTCTGCTTTTGATCATTTATAGAAAAGCAGAAAAGTTTACAATTTTCTTTTTAACACTAGCTATTTTAATGAGTTCAGTTTCTTTTTTTGCACTGCAACAATTTGTCGGCTTTACTAGTCATATCAATTCTACGTCAAATTACTCAGAATACTCAATGAGTGTTGTTGTTCTGAAAGATAGTGACGTTCATAATGTCACGCAATTAGATAGTGTTACAGGACCTACGGATACTGATAATGATAATATTCAAAAATTGATAGCTGATATCAAAACTAGTCAGAGCAAAGAATTGACGGTTGAACAAAGCACCTCATACCTTGCAGCTTATAAGAGTTTGGTATCAGGTGAAGCAAAAGCGATTGTCTTAAATAGCGTCTTTGAAAATATTATAGAATCTGAATACCCTGATTACGCATCAAAAATTAGGAAAATCTACACTAAAAATATCACCAAAGAAGTAGCTGCTCCTAAAGTTTCTAAGAACAAATCCTTCAATGTCTATGTGAGTGGTATTGACACTTACGGACCAATTAGTTCAGTTTCTCGTTCAGATGTCAACATTTTGATGACTGTTAATCAAGATTCAAAAAAAATTCTATTGACAACAACCCCTCGAGATTCCTATGTTCCGATTGCAGACGGAGGGAATAATCAAAAAGATAAATTGACTCATGCAGGTATTTATGGAGTAGACTCCTCTATTCATACTTTGGAAAATCTTTATGGAGTTGATATTAACTACTATGTTCGCTTGAACTTCACAACTTTCTTGAAATTGATTGACCTCCTTGGTGGAGTTGATGTCTATAATGATCAAGAGTTTACCGCTCATACAAATGGGAAGTTCTATCCTGTAGGGAACGTTCATCTTGACTCGGAGCAAGCTCTTGGTTTTGTGCGTGAGCGCTATTCTTTAGCTGATGGGGATCGTGACCGTGGTCGTAATCAACAAAAGGTGATCGTCGCAATCATACAGAAATTAACTTCTACCGAAGCATTGAAAAATTATAGTGATATTCTTCAAGGTTTGCAAGATTCCCTTCAAACAAATATGCCTATCGAAACGATGATGGATTTGGTTAATACTCAATTGGAGAGTGGTGGCAGTTATAAAGTCAACTCTCAAGACCTCAAAGGTACAGGCCGAATGGGACTTCCTTCTTATGCTATGCCAGATAGTAACCTCTATATGATGGAAATCGATGACAGTAGTTTAGCAGCTGCTAAAAGTGCGATACAAGATGTGATGGAGGGAAGATGATATGATTGATATCCATTCTCACATTGTCTTTGATGTAGATGACGGGCCAAAGTCTATAGAAGATAGCAAAGCCCTTTTAAGAGAAGCGTATAATCAAGGGGTTCGGATGATTGTTTCGACTTCCCATCGTCGAAAAGGGATGTTTGAGACTCCAGAAGAAAAAATAGCGACGAATTTTTTAAAGGTTCGTGAGATTGCTAAAGAAGTGGCAGATGATTTGGTCATTGCTTACGGAGCAGAGATATACTATACTCCAGATGTTCTAGAAAAATTAGAAAACAAGCGCATTCCTACTCTCAATAACAGTCGTTATGCTTTGATTGAATTTAGTATGAATACACCCTATCGCGATATTCATAAAGGATTAAGCAATATTTTGATGTTGGGGATTACCCCGGTGATTGCTCATATTGAACGTTATGATGCTCTGGAAAACAATGAAAAACGTGTTCAGGAACTGATTGATATGGGATGCTATACGCAAGTAAATAGTTCTCATGTTCTAAAACCTAAGCTCTTTGGTGAAACCTATAAATTCATGAAAAAGAGAGCCCAATATTTTTTGGAGAGAGACCTGGTTCATGTCATTGCAAGTGATATGCATAACCTAGATAGTAGACCTCCCTATATGGAGGATGCTTATCAGATTATTTCTAAAAAGTATGGTAGGGCCAAGGCGGAGGAGCTATTTGTAGAGAACCCTAGGAAAATTATAATGGATCAAATAATTTAGGAGAAAATATGAAAGAACAAAATACTATGGAAATCGATGTATTTCACCTGCTTAAAATTTTTTGGAAAAGAAAAATTCTAATTGCATTAGTAGCAATTGTAGCTGGAGCTTTAGCTTTTGCCTATAGTGCTTTTATCGTTAAACCGGAGTTCACTAGTACTACACGGATTTATGTAGTCAACCGTAATCAGGGGGATAAGCCTGGTTTGACAAACCAAGACTTGCAAGCTGGATCATACTTGGTTAAAGACTACCGTGAAATTATTTTGTCTCAAGATGTTTTGGAAAAGGTGACATCTAATTTGAAATTAGATCTATC
Organism: Streptococcus sp. 11-4097; assembly: GCF_018215285.2. Lineage (GTDB taxonomy): Bacteria > Bacillota > Bacilli > Lactobacillales > Streptococcaceae > Streptococcus. The sequence goes on along the minus strand of NZ_CP185262.1, from coordinate 1,811,828 downwards.
ACCAAAAGCTTTGGCTAGTAAAGTCAAGGTAACTGTACCAGTCGATACCCGTATCGTTTCTATTTCAGTTAATGATAGAGTTCCTGAGGAAGCTAGTCGTATTGCTAACTCCTTGAGAGAAGTAGCTGCTGAAAAGATTATCAGTATCACACGCGTTTCTGATGTCACAACACTTGAAGAAGCTCGTCCCGCTACAGCACCATCTTCTCCAAATATTCGTAAAAATACAATTATAGGTCTACTTGGAGGAACAGTCTTTACAGTTATCGCTGTTCTTATCGTTGAACTGGTTGATACACGAGTGAAACGTCCAGAGGATATTGAAGACGTTATGCAAATCGCATTGTTGGGAGTTGTTCCAAATTTGGATAAATTGAAATAGGAGAGAGATATGCCGACATTAGAAATAGCACAGAAAAAATTAGATCTGGCCAAAAAAGCGGAAGAATACTATAATGCCTTGCGTACGAATATACAATTGAGTGGAAATAATTTACAAGTGATTTCTATCACCTCTGTGAAACCGGGTGAAGGAAAGTCAACGACTTCTACAAATATTGCTTGGGCCTTCGCACGTGCAGGTTATAAGACCTTGTTAGTAGATGCTGATATTCGGAATTCTGTCATGTCAGGTGTCTTCAAATCACGTGAAAAAATAACTGGATTGACAGAGTTTTTATCTGGAACAACAGATCTATCTCATGGTCTATGTGATACCAATGTTGAAAATCTATTTGTAGTTCAAGCTGGGTCTATTTCACCCAACCCAACTGCTTTATTGCAAAGTGAAAACTTCAGTACTATGATTGATACACTTCGCAAATATTTTGATTATATTATTGTTGATACAGCGCCTATTGGCATCGTTATCGACGCAGCTATTATCACACAAAAATGTGATGCATCTGTTTTAGTTACTGCGGCAGGAGAGGCTAACAGAAAAGATGTTCTCAAGGCTAAAGATCAATTGGAACAAACGAATAAGCCATTTTTGGGAGTTGTATTAAATAAATTCAATACTTCAGCTGAGAAATATGGTTTTTACGGTGAGTATGGTTCTTACGGTAAAAAATAAGGGATAGACTAAGGAAGTAGTTATGGAAGAGAAAGGGATAAAAATATCTCATAGAATTTAAACTGTTTTAGTTTACTACATGAGAGGGGATTTTAAGTGAAACGGAATAACGTTATCTATATTAGTTTTAAAAGGATTATGGATTTTATTATTGGATTTCTTGGAACTATATTTATAGTACTGCCTTCTTATCTAATTATTTTAATTATTTACAAAATAAAAGGATATAAGGGAAGTATCTTTTTTACACAATATAGAGCAGGTCTTGGAGGGAAAAAATTTAAAATTATTAAATTTAGATCAATGGTTGAAAATGCAGAGGAAATCTTGGAACTTAATGAAGAACTGTATGAAAAATATAAAAAAAATAGCTATAAATTACCTCCAGATGAGGATCCAAGGCTTACAAATATTGGTGATTTCATAAGAAAAACTAGTATTGATGAACTTCCTCAATTTATAAATTTATTGCTAGGTGATATGAGTCTTATTGGACCGAGGCCGATTCTTGATAATGAGTTAGACGAGTATACTGAGGAAGAACGTAGAATTTTATTATCTGTTCGTCCTGGTATCACTGGTATATGGCAAGTTTCAGGTAGAAGTGATGTGTTCTACCCTGAACGCTGTGAAATGGAATTGTATTATCCTAAAAATCAGTCATTTTGGTTGGATATTAAAATTATCTTTTTAACCATAAAACAAGTTTTAACTAGAGAAGGGGCACATTAAGTATAGGGTTTTTGCTATTATGGAATGTGATATTTAGAAAGTGAAATTGAGTACGAATAATATGACTTTGGTATTCGATTTCATTTTTAAAATTAGGAACAGTATTTATTAATTGTTAGTTTGATAATCTTTTTAATTGAAATATTAAATAGAATGTCAATATATGCAAATTACCTTCAATAAATGTAGGAAGTTTAACTGGATTTTAAAATGACAAAAAATTATAAAATTATCGTTGCAACACACAAGAAATTTACAATGCCAGATGATACTGAACTTTATTTACCTATTCATGTTGGTAGTGAAGGAAAAGAGAAATTAGGATACCAATGTGACAATGAAGGGGACAACATTTCGTGTTTGAATCCCTATTATTGTGAATTAACTGGACTTTATTGGGCATGGAAAAACTTAGAATGTGACTATCTTGGATTGGTACATTACCGTCGTTATTTCACATCTAAGAGTCAAGCTTATCGTGAAGAAATCAATATGGATAGCATTATTTTATCTAAATCAGAGGTCGAAAAAATGATGCTGGACTATGATGTTGTTGTTCCCTGTAAAAGAAAATACTATATTGAGACTCTCTATTCTCACTATGCACATACTCATGATGGAGGTCATTTAGATGTCACTCGCCAAATCATTAGTGAATTAAATCCTGATTATATTGATACATTTGATAAAGTGATGAAACAACGTAGTGGCTATATGTTTAACATGTTTATTATGTCAAAAGATAATGTAGCTGCATATTGTGAGTGGTTATTTCCAATTATTAATGAGTTATATAAACGGTTGGATATTACAGGTTATTCGGCTTTTGATGCGAGATTGTTTGGACGTGTAAGCGAACGCTTGTTTAATGTTTGGATTGCGAAACAAGATTTGCGAGTAAAAGAGATACCGTTTATCTATATGGAGAAAATTGACTTGATTCAAAAAGGAAAATCCTTCTTACAAGCAAAATTTTTCGGGAAAAAATATGGACAGAGTTTTTAGATCATGATTTTATTATTACTTACTTTTTTAATTTTTTTAGTCTTCCCAGTTTTATCTTTGTTTTTAAGCATGGTAGGAATAGTAAACGACAGAAGGTTTTCGGTAACTTATTTAGTACTTGCGTGTTTATCGATTTCTATAATAGCTTTGCGTTATATCCCTCATCCATTAGATGATGGAGCGTTTCATTTTAGAGCAACACAAGTACTAACTAATTTTGATAACATTATTTCAATGTTTCAAGCTTTTGCATCAGGATTTAGAGTTGGTAGATATGATTATGGTTCTGTTCCGGTATTTACTTCATTGATGTATTTTGTCAGAAATACTCATCATTATAGTTTGCTTAGTTTTATTTCAGCGTTTGTGACATATTTTAGCTTTGGTTATGTTGTTGTTGATTTGTTTAAGTCCTATAAAAACTACTCTAAGTTAACCTATATTCTGATTCTAATTACAGTTTGTTTGTTAAATAACTATAGATATACCACTAGTGGCATGAGATTTTGTATGGCAATTTCTCTGATAATGTTAATTATGTATTTGGAATCGAAATATAATTATACAAAGAATTGGATGATGCTATGGTACATAGTTCCAATAAGCATTCATTCGGCTGTTGTTTATTTTGTTGCTCTGAGATTCATTTTTTTCTACCTGAAAAAGATTACGCTAGGAAAGAGTTTACTTGTTTTATTGGGTTTTCCAATCATAATAAAATTAACACCAATATTTGCAGAATGGACGGGTATTAGTTTCTTTCAATCTTTTATTAGAAAAATTGATATTTACTCTGATAACGCATCGTATGCAGAGCTCTTTAATACTACTCTAACAGTGAGGTTATATATTGGTGTGGTTCTAATGATTTTATTTTTAATTCAATATTTTGTTTTGAGTAGAACTATTAAAGAGATTGATGATTGGAAAATATCTTTTGTCAAGATGACTTATTATTTAACATTATTATCAATGGGGTCTGTGCCGTTTCGAAATATATATGATAGGAATCTTTTTTTACTCTTGCCAATGATTGTAATTTCTTCATTCATATTGTTTACATATCGAGCGCAGTTGAAAATCTTATCGAATCGTAGCCTAGTTTATGGCCTAGAGCTTAGCTTGCTTAGTATATCGTTTATCACAGGTTTTTTCTATAATAAGAATTTCCCTTTTGATTTTATCGATTATAGTAAAACGGATCTTCTTTTAAAGAACATTTATCAGTTCTTTTCAGACTTGCCTTTTACTTAGGAGGAAAGTATGTCGGATATCAAAATCATTCAAGATAAGATTTTATCTATTTTGAAAGAGTTTATTAATATTTGCGAAGAAAATAACCTAACCTACTATGCTCTAGGGGGAACCTTGCTAGGAGCGGTACGTCATAAAGGTTTCATACCTTGGGATGATGACATCGATATTGGCATGCCAAGAGAAGATTATGAAAAATTTAAAAAAATAGCTTCAAATGTTTTGCCAGAAAACTACAAGTTTTTAAGCGAAGATACATTAAACTACAAAAAAGCTTTCTCTGTGATCCGAGATGATTCTACAAAAATTATCATGAATTATAGTAAAGAAGAATTGGTAGAAAGTTTGTGGATAGACATTTTTCCGTTGGATGGTATGCCATCTAATGTTTTAAAGAAAAAAATTCATTCTTTTAGGTACTTGTACGCTAGGATGATGGTTCAACTCTCGCAATTCAATAGTTTGGTGAATCAGAAAAAAGAAAATCGACCATTAATTGAGAAGATAATTATTGCTTTTGCGAACGTTGTTAATATTGAAAAGATTATTTCTTTTAACTGGGCACAGAAAAAATATTTACAAACGTTAAAAAAATATTCGTTTAAGGAAGCTTTTGCAGGAAATTATACAGGAGCATATAAACTTAGAGAAATCGTACCTTCAGATTATTTTGGAGATCCAGTATCATTAAAGTTTGAAGAGATTGATCTGAGTTGTCCTCGTAAGTATAAAGAATATTTAGTAGCAATTTATGGAGAGAATTATATGCAGTTACCTCCAGAAGATAAGCGAAACCAACATCACTATAAGATAATATCTCTTGGTGATAATGAAGAATGGGAGTAGTTGAAACATGAAAAAAATCGCTTTAGTGAAATGGATTTTGGATGACTCTGGTGGCGGTGAGCGAGTTGCTATATCGTTAGCAAACGAACTTACAAAAAAGTATGAAGTTCATTTGATTGGGATTACAACAAAGCAATCGGACTTATTCTTTAAAATCAATTCTCAGGTAAAATACTCCAACTTTTTTGACCATAGAGTACGCTTGTCTAAGAATATTTTAAAAATCTCAAAAATGTTAAAAAAATATTTTAGAGATAATGAGATAGAGGTAGCCTTTGGGATAGGGATATCCGCTAATGTATTTTTATCTTTTGCAGGAATAGGGACTCAAACTAAAGTAGTTTTGTGTGATCATACTAATTCAATTACGGATAATAGAGAATTTTCTCAAAAAGTCCAGAGATATGTTGGTGCTAAATTTGCAGACAAGATTATTACTCTCACACAAGAAGATTGTAGAAATTACATAAAAAAATATGGTATTTCTGAGGAAAAAATTGATTACATCTATAATTGGAAAGATGATGGTATTTCCAATGTAGCTTATAACGATGAGTCAGCGAAAATTGTAACAGTAGGTCGCTTCGATTATCAAAAAGGATATGATTATCTTGTTCAAGTCGCGAAAAAAGTGTTAGCTAAAAGGTCTGACTGGATTTGGGAAATCTACGGTTCCGGCGATCAAGATGAAGTAGACAAAATCAGAGATTTAATCAACGAAAATGGTTTACAGGAAAAGTTAGTCATAAAAGGACTTGAAAAAAATCAGGATTTGATTTATGGAGATAAAGGGATTTATGTCATGACTTCTCGTTACGAAGGTTTACCCTTGGTATTGTTAGAAGCTCAACAATACAATCTTCCTATAGTTAGCTTCAGTTGTCCGACAGGACCTAATGAAATTATCGAAGATGGAGTTAATGGCTATCTGGTTGAGTGTTATAATACGGACAAGTTGAGCGAAAAATTGCTTGAACTGATGGAAGATGAAGTTTTGAGACAGTCTTTCTCAGAACATGCAAAAGACAATTTGGATAAATTTAATAAAGATAAAATTCTCAAGCAGTGGCTTGAACTAATTGAGACGATTTAGGAGATAGGATGAAGGATTGTTTGTTAACAATTGTAATGCCCAGTTATAATATTCAGGACTACATTTCAAAAGGGCTGGAGTCTTTTCAACAAGTACACCCGGATTATAAAAATAAATTTGAAGTACTGGTTGTCAATGATGGAAGTACAGACGATACGGCTTTAGTAGCAGAAAAGATACTAGCCAAAGATTCGTTGCTAGATGGCCGTGTCATTACAAAAGAAAACGGCGGTCATGGTTCGACAATCAATCGCGGTATTCAAGAAGCAAAGGGGAAATTTTTTAAAGTGATTGATGGGGATGACTGGGTTATTCCATCAGAATTTGAAAAGTTTTTAGATACTCTTGAAACTGTTGATGTAGATATGGTGATTACAGATTTTACAGAGCAGCATGTCTATAACAATACTACGGTACGAAATGACTTCGTAGATAAGTATGAAATTGGCAAAAAACACAAGGGAATTCCGGACGTTCGCATCCCGATGCACTCGGTTACTTATAAGACATCAATCTTGTCGGAAAACAAGATTCGTTTAAGTGAAAAAACATTTTATGTTGATATTCAATACACACTCTTTCCTTTGGAGTATGTTCATAGTTTCAGTTATTGGAATTATGATATTTATCAATACTACATAGGTAGACCAGAGCAAAGTATGAATATCGAGAGTATGAAGCGGAATGTCGGTTATCATTTGACTGTTACAAATTCAGTTCTAGATTATTTTACAAAAATTGAAAGTGAACCCGTTTTAAACCGAGTAGTTTCTGAAACCTTAGTTTATCTCATCAGTTTGCAGGTTGACTTGTCTTGGATGGTTAACGATTCCGAAACACTCTTGAAGGAACTATATAGCAAAATTGAGAAAAGTTCATATGACTATATTCCTACGAAAAAATTTGACAGATTGTCTTACTTAAATTATAGGACTAACTTTGCTTTGGGGATAATTTTTAATCCGATTTTGAAGAAATACTCTGAAAAGAAAGAAAAAGAGAGAGGCATTTAGGATGTTTATCAGCATCGTTGTTCCGGTTTATAATGTTGCAGACTATCTGCATTATGCGATAGAAAGCTTAATTAAACAGACCTATCAAAACTTTGAGATAATCCTTGTAAATGATGGTTCTACAGATGGTTCTCCTCTATTATGCGAAGATTATGCAAAGCAATATGAAAATATCCATGTTTTCCACAAAGAAAATGGTGGGTTATCTGATGCGCGTAACTTTGGAGTATCTAAAGCGAGCTCAGACTGGATTTTCTTTTTAGATCCAGATGATTATCTTGAAGAATATACTCTAGAGTTAATCGTGAAAATTCAGGAAACACATCAAGCAGACTTGATTTCAACAAAGGTTAAAGCTACTTCAAAATATAATGATTATAGTTCCCATCATCTTAAGAAGTCAGATTATGAAAGCTTGAGTGTGATTACAAAAGAAAAGGCTCTACAACTAATGTTGGATGACAAAGTTGCAACGGTTTCTGCCTGTGCAAAACTTTATCGGAAATGCATCTTGGAGCGCGTTCCATTTCCAGTCGGGAAAATCTATGAGGATTTTTATGTTGTAGCAGAACATCTTGCCTTAGCTGAAAGAATCGTGATCAGTCCACTTGAAACCTACAATTACTATCGTAGGGAAGGGAGTATAGTTCGTTCAACATTTACTGAAAAAAGATATGATTTCTTTAAAGCTGTTGCAAAAAATGAGGAAGTTATTAAAAGAGAGTACATTCAGAGCCCAGAATTAAAGCAAGCTTTGCAAGCTAAAAAATTATTAGGTGGCTTTGTAGTAATTGGTGCAAAAGCTGACTCAGGCTTAAAAGATTTTTCAAAAGATAAAGTGTTGTTGAGAGTCGAAATGAGTGACTTATTAAAGAATAGTAAGTTATCATTGAAACTAAAACTAAAATACCTTATTTTTATGCTTAGCCCTGAATTGTATTTGTTGCTACGATAGTATGATACATAGATCCAATTTAATTTGCAACAAGTGTCAAAAAATTGTAGGAAAGAGGAAATATGAAAGAAGCGTTTAGAAGAATTGCCCATTATAAGTATGTTCGTTCACGATTTTCAATGTCACTGATTGATTATAATAGGGCAGGTTGAGATGAAAGTACTAAAAAACTACGCCTACAATCTATCTTACCAACTGTTGGTGATTTTACTCCCGATTATTACGACTCCCTATGTAACACGGGTCTTTTCTTCGGATGATTTAGGGACGTACGGATACTTTAATTCCATTGTCACCTACTTCATCCTCTTAGCGACGCTAGGAGTTGCTAACTATGGGACCAAGGTCATTTCAGGACATCGCAAGGAAATTGAAAAAAACTTTTGGGGGATCTACTCTCTGCAATTAGGTGCAACAGTTATTTCTATGTCCATGTATGCTCTTCTTTGTCTGACTCTTCCTGTTATGAAAAATCCAGTAGCCTACATTCTAGGCTTGAGTTTAGTTTCAAAAGGTTTAGACATTTCCTGGCTCTTTCAAGGGTTGGAAGATTTTCGAAAGATTACTGTTCGAAATATCACGGTCAAGATCGTTGGAGTCATTTCAATCTTCCTCTTTGTTAAATCTGCAAATGACCTATATCTCTATGTTTTTTTGCTAACCATATTTGAACTTTTGGGGCAACTAAGTATGTGGTTACCTGCTCAGGAGCTTATCGGTAAACTGCATTTTGACATAGAATATGCTAGGCATCATGTGAAGCCTGTCATATTATTGTTCCTTCCGCAAGTAGCAATTTCCTTGTATGTTACGCTTGATCGTACCATGCTCGGAGCATTAGCTTCTACAAAAGATGTAGGGATTTATGATCAGGCTCTAAAGTTGGTAAATATACTTCTGACCTTGGTAACTTCCTTGGGAAGCGTTATGTTACCACGCGTCGCTCATTTGTTAGTGACAGGTGATTATAAGGCAGTCAATAAGATGCATGAAATGTCCTTCCTCGTTTATAATTTAGTGATTTTCCCAATGATGGCAGGAATCTTGATTGTCAATGACGATTTTGTTCAGTTTTTCCTTGGTCAAGATTTTCAGGATGCACGTTATGCAATCGCCATTATGATCTTCCGTATGTTCTTTATCGGTTGGACCAATATCATGGGAATTCAGATGCTGATACCTCACAATCAAAATAAAGAATTCATGATTTCAACAACAGCTCCTGCCATTATCAGTGTAGGTTTGAATTTACTATTCCTTCCAAAACTTGGATATATCGGAGCAGCCATTGTTTCTGTATTGACAGAGGCGTTAGTATGGGCGATACAATTATACTTTACTAGCAGATACCTAAAAGAAGTTCCTATTATCGGATCTATGACAAAAATTGTTCTAGCATCAGCTATCATGTACGGTATACTGCTAGGTTCAAAAACAGTTATACATTTTTCACCAACTCTGAATGTTCTAGTCTTTGCAGTGCTTGGTGGAATCATTTATCTTTTTACAATTCTATCTTTGAAAGTGGTAGATGTAAAAGAACTAAAACAAATTATTAAGAAATAATGGAGTTAACTATGTACGATTATCTAATCGTTGGTGCTGGTTTGTCTGGAGCAATTTTTGCTTACGAAGCAACCAAGCGTGGAAAAAAAGTAAAAGTTATTGATAAACGTGACCACATTGGTGGGAATATCTACTGTGAGAATGTAGAAGGTGTTAATGTTCATAAGTATGGTGCACATATCTTTCATACTTCTAACAAGAAAGTCTGGGATTATGTTAATCAATTTGCTGAATTTAACAACTATATCAATTCGCCTGTAGCTAATTACAAGGGTAGCCTTTATAACCTACCTTTCAATATGAATACTTTCTATGCTATGTGGGGGACAAAAACTCCTCAAGAAGTTAAAGATAAGATTGCTGAGCAAACGGCTCATATGAAGGACGTTGAACCTAAAAACTTGGAAGAACAGGCTATCAAGTTGATTGGTCCAGATATTTATGAAAAGTTGATTAAAGGATATACTGAAAAGCAATGGGGACGTTCTACGACTGACCTTCCACCGTTTATCATTAAACGTCTACCAGTTCGTCTAACATTTGATAATAACTACTTCAATGACCGTTACCAAGGTATTCCAATCGGTGGCTATAACGTCATCATTGAAAACATGTTGGGCGATGTAGAAGTAGAGCTTGGGGTTGATTTCTTTGCAAATCGTGAAGAGCTGGAAAAATCAGCTAATAAAGTTGTCTTTACTGGAATGATTGATCAATACTTTGACTACAAACACGGGGAGTTAGAATACCGTAGTCTTCGTTTTGAGCATGAAGTTCTTGATGAGGAGAACTATCAAGGAAATGCAGTTGTTAACTACACAGAGCGAGAAATTCCTTATACTCGTATTATTGAGCATAAACATTTTGAGTACGGAACACAAGATAAAACGGTTATTACTCGTGAATACCCAGCTGATTGGAAACGTGGAGATGAGCCTTATTATCCGATCAATGATGAGAGAAACAATGCCATGTTTGCTAAATATCAAGAAGAAGCAGCACAAAATGATAAAGTAATTTTCTGCGGACGTTTGGCCGATTATAAATACTACGACATGCATGTAGTCATTGAACGTGCTCTTGAGGTTGTGGAGAAAGAGTTTAAATAAGATAATGAAGAATAAAATTGATCGATGAAATTGATCGATGAAATATTATTTAAAAGAAGAATTTTTGAAGGATTCTGGTGCACGAAATGCGGGAAATAAGGCTCGAAACGATGTTGAAGAAATAGTAGTTCGTGAGGGCTATAGTCCTTTATTATTGATGGTAGATGATTGGTATCAAATGGGGACTATTAAGGCTCAACGACACAAGGCTAAAGCCCTATCCAAGGCTATATCTAAGTTGAAGGAAGGGGATCAGCTACTGATTCAATTTCCTATGCTTCATCATAGTTTCTTTACGACTCATTTAGTCAAAAGAATCCAACGTAAAGGAGTGAAGGTTCACTTTATTATCCATGATTTAGAAGTTTTGCGCTATGCTAATTTGGATACAGTACCCTTGAAGCATAAGATTCGTGTTCATCTTCAAGAGTCTAGTCTTTTGAAACAAGCTGATGGTCTTATTGCTCATAATCCAGTTATGAAATCAGTGCTTGTTGATAAGGGGATTTCTGAGAAAAAAATAGTTAGTTTAGGCATTTTTGACTATCTGATCCCGAATTATCAGGATAAAGAAGATTTATCTAAGGAAGGGGCTATTATTGTAGCTGGAAATTTAGCCCAAGAAAAAGCAGGTTACTTATATGAGTTGCCTGCAAGACCGGCATATAACCTCTATGGTGTTGGTTTTGATGAGTCTAGAAAGCTATCAAATGCAACCTATTTTGGTTCATTTCTTCCAGATGAACTACCATCAGCATTAGAAGGAAGCTTTGGTTTGGTTTGGGATGGTGATAGTTCTAAAACTTGTAGCGGAGTATTTGGTGAGTATTTGAAATACAATAATTCCCACAAGGCTTCACTTTATTTGGCTTCTGGTTTTCCTATTATTGTCTGGGGGCAATCTGCTTTAGCTAATTTCGTCTTAGAAAAAGAGTGTGGAATTAGTGTTGAGAGTTTACTTGATTTAGAAGAAGTATTGGACAATTTGTCTCAAGAAGAGTATCAGGATTTGATCAAAAATGCTAAGTCCGTAGGTCAAAAAATTCGTGAAGGTTCTTATCTTCTTTCTGCATTACAAGCTTTAAATTAATGAATCTAAAAATTACACAAATAGATAGATGAGGGAGTTACTGGATTCCCTCTTTTCTTATAGTTAAAAATAGATAAAAAAATGAAATAACACCCCGTTTTTGTCAGAAAATAACAAATAAATATGAAAATTCAGAAAATATATTGACAATAGATTGCAAAGGGTCTATAATAGATAGAAAAACAAAGGAGAATATGATGAAAACAAGGAAAGTATTGGCTCTTGCGGGAGTCACTTTATTAGCAGCTGGCGTCTTATCGGCTTGTTCTGGAGGATCAGGCGCTAAAGGTGAGCAGACCTTTGCCTTTACCTACGAGACAGACCCAGATAATCTCAACTACTTAACGACTGGTAAGGCAGCGACTGCTGACATTACTAGTAATGTGATTGATGGATTATTGGAGAGTGATCGCTTTGGGAATTTGGTTCCCTCAATGGCAGAGGATTGGTCAGTTTCTAAAGATGGCTTGACTTATACTTATAAGATTCGTCAGGATGCCAAGTGGTACACATCTGAGGGAGAAGAGTATGCTCCTGTTAAGGCTCAGGACTTTGTGACAGGTCTTAAATATGCGACAGATAAGAAATCAGAAGCCCTATACTTGGTACAGGATTCAATCAAAGGTTTGGATGCATACGCTAAAGGGGAAAATAAAGATTTCTCTCAAGTTTGGGATTAAAGCTCTTGACGATCAAACAGTCCAATACACTTTGAACAAACCTGAAAGTTTTTGGAATTCTAAAACAACAATGGGTGTCTTAGCACCAGTCAATGAAGAGTTTTTGAACTCAAAAGGGGATGATTTTGCCAAAGCTACGGATCCAAGCAGTATCTTGTATAATGGTCCTTATTTGTTGAAATCCATTGTAACCAAATCTACTGTTGAATTTGCGAAGAATCCTAACTACTGGGATAAAGACAATGTCCATATTGACAAAGTTAAATTGTCATTCTGGGATGGTCAAGATACTAGTAAACCTGCAGAAAACTTTAAAGACGGTAGCCTTTCAGCAGCTCGTCTCTATCCAACAAGTGCAAGTTTCGCAGAACTTGAGAAAGAGATGAAGGACAATATTGTCTATACGCAACAGGACTCTACGACTTATGTAGTAGGAACAAACATTGACCGTCAGTCCTATAAATATACTTCTAAGACTAGTGAAGAACAAAAGACTTCAACTAAAAAGGCTCTCTTAAACAAGGATTTCCGTCAGGCTATTGCCTTTGGATTTGACCGTACAGCCTATGCTTCTCAGTTGAATGGACAAACTGGAGCAAGCAAAATCTTACGTAATATCTTTGTTCCACCAACATTTGTCCAAGCAGATGGAAAAAACTTTGGTGACATGGTCAAAGAAAAATTGGTGACTTATGGGGATGAATGGAAGGATGTGAACCTTGCTGATGCCCAAGATGGTCTCTATAATCCAGAGAAAGCCAAGGCAGAATTTGCTAAGGCTAAGACTACTCTTCAAGCAGAAGGAGTGCAATTTCCAATTCACCTAGATATGCCTGTTGACCAAACAGCAACTACAAAAGTTCAACGTGTCCAATCTATGAAACAATCCTTGGAAGCGACTTTAGGAACTGATAATGTCATTATTGATATTCAACAATTGCAAAAAGATGAAGTGCTTAATGTTACTTTATTTGCACAAACTGCTGCTGGTGAGGATTGGGATATTTCTGATAACGTTGGATGGGGACCAGACTTCTCAGACCCATCAACTTATCTTGATATCATCAAGCCTTCTGTAGGAGAAAATACGAGAACTTACCTAGGATTTGATTCAGGAAAAGACAATGAGGCGGCTAAGAAGGTTGGTCTCAATGATTATGATAAAATGGTCAATGAAGCGGGGGAAGAAACTACAGATGTTACAAAACGTTATGAAAAATATGCTGCTGCCCAAGCTTGGTTGACAGATAGTGCTTTGATCATACCAACAACTTCTAAAACTGGTCGTCCAATCTTGTCTAAGATGGTACCATTTACTTTACCTTTCTCTTTCTCAGGTAACAAGGGGACAAGCGATCCGCTTCGATACAAATACCTTGAACTTCAAGACAAGGCAGTTACTGCAGATGAATACCAAAAAGCTCAAGATAAATGGATGAAAGAAAAAGAAGAATCCAATAAAAAAGCGCAAGAAGAACTCGCAAAACATGTGAAATAGATTTTAATCATCTATAGAAACTGATTGATAAAGGGTTTGGCATTCGATAGGAATGCTAAATCCTTTTTATTATGTGACAATTTTCCCCTTAATTTCAGAGTATGGTTTTGTCAGAATTAAGAAAAAAAATTAGCAATTTTCCTAGCTTTTCTATTGCTTTATCTATTAAAAATTGTTATATTAAAAGTGTAATTATTTTTTATAAACGTTAAGCATTGCACTTTTCAGATAGAAAGGAGTATTTTTCGAGCAAGAAATGTAAACGCTTACGATGATTGATGAAAGGAATCAGGAGTTAATGGATAAACGATTTTTTGAAAAACGATGTACATACAGCATTCGTAAATTTGCACTAGGTGCTGCTTCAGTTATGATTGGGGCTAGTTTTTTTGCTACTGCTCCAGTATTGGCTAACACACCAACAGTTGGCTCAACAGATAATTTACCAAGTGAGCTAGCAGATTTGGATAAAAAAGCGAGCGATAATGGACGGGATTTCGATAAAGAGGCTGCAGCAGCAAATCCAGGTTCTGCTGAAACAACGGATGGACCAAAAACTGAAGAAGAGTTACTAGCTCTTGAAAAGGAAAACAAAGAAAATACTGACAAGTTGCCGAAAGAATTAGAAGGTAAAGTTGAAAAAGCTACTGATAATGGTAAAGAGGTAAATAAAGATCAATTAGCACAAGATACTGGTAGTCTAGTTCCTGAAGATGTTGCCAAAACAAAAAATGGAGAATTGAACTATGGCGCTACTGTTAAGATTAAGACTCCATCAGGAGAAGGTAGTGGTATTGTCATTGGTAAGGATCTTGTTTTGACTGTTTCTCACAACTTTATCAAGGATCAACAAGATGGAAATATTCGTAAGGTTGTGGACAATGACAAAGGGGATGGTGATATTTTTAGTATCTCTTACCCTGGTTTAGAAGATGTAAAATTTAGTAAAAAAGATGTGATTCACTGGGATCGAGATGGCTATCTAAAGGGTTATAAGAATGATTTGGCTCTTGTAAGATTGCGTACAGTTCTTGAAAATGCTCCTGTAGAAGTTACTGAAAAGCCAGTTGTTAAGAAAGTTGGGGATAAAGTCAATATGTTTGGCTATCCTGCTGGTAAGTTGGCACCAGTTATTAACACTGCTGTGGATTTTGCTGAATCTTATGGTGAAGGAGTCCAAGGAGTTGGTTATCAAGGTGGACAACCAGGTGCTAGCGGTGGCGGTATCTTTGACACGGATGGTAAATTGATTGGGGTTCATCAAAATGGTGTGGTTGGCGTTCGTAGTGGAGGAATCCTTTTCTCTCCAGCACAATTAAAATGGATCCAAGATCATATTAAGGGAATCTCTAGTTCAAAACCTGCGAATTTAGAGGAAACTGAAAAACCAGTTGAAGAAAAGCCAAAAGCAGATAAGCCGAAAGAAGAAAAACCAGTTGAAAACAAACCAGCTGAGAATAAACCAGCTGAAGCAGCAACGGGAGAAACTAGCGGCGCTACTGCCGAAGTGAAAAAAGAGTGGGACTCAGTAAGCCGTGTGAAAGGGAATGTTGAAGTCGTTGAAGAAGGCGGAGTACGCTACAACAAATTAACTTCAACAACAGCTAACGACAATGGAGCAAACGAAGCTTTATTTGAAAAAGCTGGATTACAGGCGGATGCGGAAGGAAATGTAAGCGTTGACTTAACGTTCAAGGCAAACACCCCTCCAGCTGAAACACGCTTTGGGGTATATCTAAAATATAAAGATAATGACAACAACATCTTTGTTGGGTATGACAAGGGCGGTTGGTTCTGGCAATACAAAGGACCAAATGTAAACACTTGGTATAGTAAGACTCGTGTAGAAGCACCAAATGTAGGTGAAGAAAACCACCTATCTATCGTTTACAAAAAAGACGGTCAATTAAATGCTACAAATAATGGACAAAATTTATTTAGCACAGAAGTCGTTCCAGAAGTTGTCAAGAACGCTTTAGCTGATGTGAATAAAGTTTACCTCAAAGCTGGTACTTACGGTACAGAATTATCTTCTGTATCGATCAAAGCGGATAACCAAGATAACATCAAACCTGAAGAAGAAGCTCCAGCTGTGGATGATGGGTTGCGTCGCAATGACCAAGATGTTCACTATGAAACTTTACAATCAGAACAATTAAAAGCGATTATCGACACAGCGTTTCCACGTGTTAAAGAATATGAATTAGATGGAAAAACGTTAACAGGTCAAGTTCAAAAATTAGATAAAATGTCAATCAACGGTGTATTAGTCACTCCAGAAGTTCAATACCGTAAGATTGATGACACTACTGCAGAATATGTAATGAAAGTAAGAAACGATGATGAATTCATCAACGCTGAAATCACTGTAAAATTACAATTAGTTGGCAACGAAATGCACTTCGATGTGACAAAAGTAGTGAACAAAAACAATGTCGAAATGGGTAAACCAGTCGACAATGTTCGCAAATTAATCCAAACTATTGAATTCCCAGGAAACACACTTGTTTCTGTTGGTTCTAACAAACAAGGTGCAAAATTCGACGGAGCTCAAATGTCTACAAACACACATAACCGTGGAGACTATCATTTAGACTTGAAAGAAGGCAAGATGAATGAATATACTTACGGCTTCATGTATGGATTTGTTTCTTCTAATGAATTAGCAGCATCTGTTTGGAGTAACTCTCAATTTACATACAGAGGAAATGACTTTGCACGTTTAACAACAGCGTTAGAACGTGTAGAAGGCGTAAACTATTTAGGTATCCAAAGCTCACCTTACTGGTACCAACGTGCTTATAAGAACTTAGTATTCCCAGAATACACATTAGAATTACCAAGTTCTAAAGTAGTCATCACAAAAGACTTAAACAAAGATAATGTTGTGGACTGGCAAGATGGTGCGATTGCATATCGTAATATCATGAACAATCCAAAAGGAGCAGAATCTGTTCCAGATTTAGTAGCGTATCGTATTGCGATGAACTTCGCATCTCAAGCGCAAAACCCATTCTTAATGACATTAGATGGTATTAAGAAGATTAACTTACACACGGATGGTTTAGGCCAATCAATCCTACTTAAAGGGTATGGTAGTGAAGGTCACGACTCAGGTCACTTAAACTATGCGGATATCGGTAAGAGAATCGGTGGCGTTGAAGACTTCAAGAAATTATTAGCAAGAGCAAAAGAATACGGAGCTAAAATCGGTATTCACGTCAATGCTTCTGAAACATATCCTGAATCTAAATACTTCAGCGAAGCGATTTTACGTAGAAACTCTGACGGAACATATATGTACGGTTGGAACTGGTTAGACCAAGGTATCAACATCGATGCAGAATATGACTTAGCTCATGGACGTTTGGATCGTTGGAAAGAGTTAAGAGAAAAACTAGGTGCTGACTTAGACTTCATCTATGTGGACGTTTGGGGTAACGGACAATCAGGAGATAACACTGCTTGGCCAACTCACGTACTTGCTAAAGAATTAAACTCTCAAGGATGGCGTATGGCTATTGAGTGGGGCTTCGGTGCGGAATATGACTCAACATTCCAACACTGGGCAGCTGACTTAACTTACGGTGGATATACATTGAAAGGTATTAACTCAAATATCACTCGATTCATCCGTAACCACCAAAAAGACTCATGGGTAGGTGACTATCCAAGCTACGGTGGTGCCGCTAACTATCCATTACTTGGTGGATATAACATGAAAGACTTCGAAGGATGGCAAGGTCGAAGCGACTACGAAGGATATATTCGTAACCTCTTCGAAAACAACATCATGACGAAGTTCTTCCAACACTACAAAGTTTCTAAATGGGTGAACGGTGACCCAGTTGCGATGAGCGACAACGGTCAAAACTACAAGTGGACTCCAGAGATGGAAGTACATTTAACAAATGACAATGGGGATGAAGTGAAGATTGTTCGTCAATCAAACGACCCTAACAGCCCAGACTACCGCAAACGTGTAACAACATTAAACGGTCGTGTGATCGAAAATGGTGGAAGCTACTTAGTACCATGGAACTGGGATGAAAATGGGAAAGCTTTAACAGGCGACAAAGAAAAGATGTACTTCTACACAACTGAAGGTGGAACAACTGAATGGACTCTTCCAGAAGATTGGACTGGAGATAAAGTATACCTTTATCGTTTAACAGACCAAGGTAAGAAAGATGTTGTAGAATTAACAGTTGGCGCAGACCGTAAGATTCAAATTACGGGAGAAGCGAACCAACCATATGTACTTTACAAAGCTCCTCAAGGCAAGAAGACAATGGTATGGAGTGAAGGTCTACACATCTATGACCAAGGTTTCAACAGCGGAACATTAGATCATTGGGAAAAAACTGGTGACAGCGCTCATGCTGAAATCGTGAAATCTCAAGGAGCTAACGAAATGTTACGTATTCAAGGAAACACTGAACGTGTGACATTGAAACAACGCTTAACAGATTTAAAACCAAATACAAGATATGCTGTTTATGTAGGCGTGGATAATCGAAGCGATGCACGTGCAGATATCACAATCCGTGTAGGCGACAAAGTAATTTCTAACTACACAAACAAATCAATTGCGAAGAACTATGTACAAGCACATGCGCATAACACACTTAAGAAGAACGCAACTGTGGATAATACAAGTTACTTCCAAAATATGTATGTATACTTCACAACAGGCGAAGATGTTTCTAATGTGACATTAGAACTTGGACGTGATGCAGATGCAGCAGCAACTTACTTCGATGAAATTCGTGTATTTGAAAACCAATCTGTAATGTATAACGAAAAACACGATACAGGAAATGGTAAATTCAAACAAGACTTTGAAGAAGTGCCTCAAGGTATCTTCCCATTCGTAGTCGGCGATGTTGAAGGTGTACAAGATAACCGTACTCACTTATCTGAAAAACACGAACCATATACTCAACGTGGATGGAATGGTAAGAAAGTCAACGATGTTATCGAAGGAAATTGGTCATTGAAGACGAACGGTTTAACAGGAAATGACAAACTCGTTTACCAAACAATTCCACAAAACTTCCGCTTCGAAGAAGGTAAGACTTATAAAGTAACCTTCGATTATGAAGCAGGTTCACATGGAGCATACTCATTCGTAATCGGTAATGGCGAAAATACTCGTCGTAGTAAATTAACGAAATACGATTTAGAAAACACTTGGGAAAATTCATCAACTCCTAAGAAAGTAAGTTTCTATGTAACAGGTGAAAAGGGTGGAAATACTTGGATTGGTATTTATTCAAATGCGCGTGGTGCAGATACTAAAGGAGATTCAAACAATAACGAAATCAACTTCAAAGGTTATAAAGACTTCATGTTAGATAACCTTGAAATTGAAGAAATCAAGTTAACAGGTAAGATGCTCATCGATGAAGCATACGAAAAGAATACTCCAGTCATAAATGGCAACTACAAACAAGATTCATTAAATGCTTATAAAGACGCTGTAGCAGCTTTATTAGAAGCGGACGATAATATTAGTGTGGATGATGCTAAAGCTCTTATAGAACGCGTTAACGAGGCTAAAGAAAAACTTGCTGTGAAACGTAGCGCTCCAGATTGGGACGATATCCATGATCTTGATGCTCCTTATGAAGAAGCAGATAATGTATGGTATGCATTTGATGGCAATACAAATACTTTATGGCATACACCTTATGGAGTGAATAGCTTAGGGAAACCGTTAACAGTAGAGTTCAATAATCCGATGGAATCAACTCGCTTTGAATATGTTCCTCGTCCTTCAGGTCCAAACGGACGTGTGATGAGCGGTAGCCTTACAGTGATTGATGAAAAAGGACAAGAACATAACTTTAGCTTTACTGGATGGGAAAATAATGCGAAAACAAAAGTGATTAACTTCGATGCTCCAATCAAAGTGAAGAAAGCAATCTTTACTGGTAACGAAACATACGGTGATCCTGGACATATTTCAGCAGCGGAGTTACGCTTCGTCCTTCCAATTGAAGATGATAAACCATTAGATGAAGCTGCATACAATGCTGAAGTAGAACGTGTTCGTAAGATTGATCGTCAAGATGCGAAAGAATACTTGGCAGCTGTTGAAGCGTACAAGAATGGTCTTGCAGAACATAACATATTAACTCCAAAAGGACTTGATAAATTGGTAGAAGGCTTGAAAGAGATTAAAGAAACTGAAGAGCCAGCTCCAAACCCAGAGCCAACTCCAGCTCCAACTCCAGAACCAGTTCCAAATCCAGAGCCAACCCCAGCTCCAAACCCAGAGCCAACCCCAGCTCCAAACCCAGAGCCAACCCCAGCTCCAACACCAACTCCAGAGCCAACCCCAACTCCAACTCCAGAACCAGTTCCAACTCCAGAGCCTGAAGTACTAACAAGTAAGGGAAATCAAGAACCACCAGTAGTTGAAATTCCTGAATTTACAGGTGGTGTTAATGCGGCAGAAGCAGCTGTCAATGAAGTTCCGGAATACAAAGGTGGAGCCAATGCGGTAGAAGCCTTAGTTCATGAATTACCAGAATACAAAGGTGGTGCGAATGCGGTAGAAGCTTTGGTAAACGAAAAGCCAGCCTACACAGGGCTATTGGCTACAGCAGGCGATCAAGCAGCACCAACTATTGAAAAACCTGAGTATCAGATTAGTCAATTGGGCCAAGGTAAACTTGCAGAATCTAAAACTTCAGTTTCAACAGAAGATAAGAAGAGATTGCCAGAAACGGGAGAAAGCCAATCTGATACAGCTATCTTCCTAGCTAGCATCAGTCTCGCCTTATCTGCTGCTGTCCTTGCGACAAAACGAAAAGAAAATTAAAGAAGACTGAATTTTAGAACTTACAGGAACTAGAATTCAGACAGAAATAACTTAGTTGGAGAGAACCTCTAGGTTCTCTCCATTTTCAAATCAAAAATGAGACCGCTTACTGTAATAAGTGGGAGAAAGGAATAGGAGAAAGATGGATAGACATTTTTTTGAAAGACGTTGTCACTATAGTATTCGAAAATTTGCAATTGGTGCAGCCTCTGTAATGATAGGTGCTAGTATCTTTGGTGCAAATGTAGTGCAAGCTGCAGAGACAGTTGGAACACCTGAGAAAGAAGGAACAATCACACAAGCTCAGCCACTAGATAAGTTGCCGGACGATTTAGCAGCTGTTTTAAAGAAAGCTGAATCAGAGGCAAAGGCAGATGCAGGTCATGAAGAAAATCATGAAAATACTGCAGGAACAAGTCCTGCAGCAAGTGAAGAAACAAGCCCAGCAACAACTCCAGCAGCTCCCAAACCAGCTGAGACTCTGAAGCCGGTTGAAACACCAAAAGCAGATTCTAAACCTGTAGAACCAGCTACACCTACAATCAAACCAGTTGAAAAGCAAATTGAAGATAGAGAAGATCGTAACCACTTAGAAGGTGTCACTGTTCAAGTAAACGACTCAGAAACTGGTACTCCTTATACTGCTGACAAGGCAGTGGACGGTAATCCTGATACTCGTTGGGCAACAAATCAAAATATTGACAAACCAACTTTCGAATTAACTCTTCCCAAGACTACACTTATTAGACATGTGGAAATTGATTGGGATCGTCGTGTTCGCAATGGGCAAAATGATCCAAATATCAAATCTTGGAGTCTCTACTATGCAGGTCAAGATGATGTAAATGCTAGTGGAGAAAAACAATGGAAACTAGCTCATACCAAGACTGGAGAACCTGTTTTAGATGAGAAAGTTGACTTAGCCAATAGTATTCAAGCTAAATATCTCAAGTTAGAAATCAATGACTATCAAGCGGGCACAATGGGCTGGAGAAACGTTGGTATTCAAGAAATTCGAGCTTATTCAAATATCCCTGATACAAGTAAGGTAACGGATATCCGTCAGGTTACAGAATTGACTATATCTAAAGACGGACAGTCTCTTGTCTTGCCAACTCTACCAGGAAAAGTCAGTCTTATCGGTAGCAACAAACAAGGTGTGATTGACCTTCAAAATCATATTTATAAACCTTTGACTGATCAACGCGTTAAGGTTATGGTAGAGCAAATTAAAGATTCACATACCTTTACTAAAGAATTTGAAGTAGTCATCAAGGGCCTACATCAGGACGAAGGTGTGGGTGTCAAACCAAAAGTAGCACCAGCTGTTCAACAATGGTATGGAAAAGAAGGTCAATCTTCTATCACTTCAGATACAGTTCTTGCGACGGGGGATTCCGGCTTTGAACAAGCAGCAACCTTCTACCAGTCAGACCTTGCCAGCCGTGGATTGGAACTTGCGACAGGTGACAAGCAGGCTCAAAAACGAATTGAATTTAAAAAAGTTGAAAATAAGGGGTATGGTAAGGAAGGCTATGGCATCATGATTCAAGATGGTGTCATTACCATCGAAGCTGCAACGAACACAGGAGCCTTCTATGCTACTCGTACTCTTCTTCAAATGGGGGAAAGCAATCTCCAAAATGGAGAAATTCGTGATTTCCCAAGCTTCAGTCACCGTGGCTTTATGCTAGATACAGGTCGTAAATTTATTCCTTATGACACCCTTGTAGACATCATGCTTAACATGGCTTACTACAAGATGAACGACTTGCAGTTGCACCTCAACGATAACTATATCTTCCTAAAGGAACACTTGGCAGGTAAGAATCTAACACAAGAAGAAGAGCTTAAGTATGTTCTAGAACATGCTAAGACAGGTTTCCGTGTAGAGACAGATATTGTCGGTAAGAATGGTCAAAAATTAACATCAGATGAGCACTATACTAAAGAAGAGATGCAAAATCTGATTAAACTTGCTAAGGCCTTGCATATCAATCTAGTTCCAGAAATTGACACGCCAGGTCATGCTCTGTCATTTGTCAAAGTTCGTCCAGACCTCATGTATCAAGGTAGCCTGAGCGATTACAGAGGTAAACATAACGTAGAACGCGTAGCCATGCTCGACCTAGATAATAAATACGATGAAACGCTGGCTTTTGTCAAATCAGTTTATGATAAACTTCTTGATGGTCCAGATGCACCACTTCATGGGGTATCTACTGTTCATATCGGAACGGATGAATACTACGGAAGTAGAGAAAGCTATCGTCGTTATGTCAATGACCTTATTAAATACATTAAAGGGAAAGGCTATACACCTCGTATTTGGGGATCGCTCAGTGCGAAACGAGGTAAAACAGCGGTCGATTGGAAAGATGTAGAAGTTGATATCTGGAGTATTGGCTGGCAGCAACCAAAAGAAGCTATTGCTCAAGGAGCTAAGATTATCAACATAACAGATATTCCAACCTATAGTGTACCAAATGGTGATAATCGTCAAACAGCTTATGGTGACTATGCTAACTATGAAACACAATATAATAGGTGGACACCAAATGATTTCCGAACAGGTCATGGTCCACTTCTAGAAGCATCAAATCCAAATGTAATTGGTGGTGGTCACGCAGTTTGGAATGATAATATTGATCTTCATGAGACAGGTTTGACATCTTATGATATCTTTAAACGCTTCTTTAAGAGCATGCAAACAACTGCAGAACGCACTTGGGGATCTGACCGTGCGGCTGCGACCTTTGCAGAACGTACCCTACCAACGAGCCCTTATGCGCCACAGTCAAATCCTGAAAAAGAGATTGATCAAAGTGATTTATTTACTATCAATCCTGAAACAGTGAAAAACTATGCAAGTAAGAAAATAAAAGCTACTGATCAAGGTTTAGCATTTGATAAAGACAGTAGTATTGAAGGCTTGGCAGGTGACGTTGGTCCAAGTCATGTCTTGAAGTTTGATGTAACTGTCACTGGAGACGGTGAACAAACCTTCTCAACAAGTGGAGACAACCGTATCTATCTAGCTGATAAAGACGGCTATCTTGCTTATCAATTTGAACAGTTCCATATCCAGTTCAAGAAAAAACTTGAAAAGAATAAACGTTATCAAATCTCTATCGTGACCAAACCACAATCAACGGAATTCTATGTGGATGGTGAGAAGATTGAACGTATCGCAAATCCAGCTCACCCTCGCTTTGCTCACAATAGCTTGGTTCTACCGCTTGAGAGCATCGG
Organism: Streptococcus sp. 11-4097; assembly: GCF_018215285.2. Classification (GTDB taxonomy): domain Bacteria; phylum Bacillota; class Bacilli; order Lactobacillales; family Streptococcaceae; genus Streptococcus. The sequence goes on along the minus strand of NZ_CP185262.1, from coordinate 1,787,831 downwards.
TGGGTTCAAAGGGATTTTACATAGTGCAGAGTTGTCAGCTAAACCATTTGTAAATCCTCGTTTGATTCCAACAGATCATTTCACAGTTTCTGCAACTAGTCAAGAAACACCAGGAACAGCGACTGAAGGTACTGTTGAAAAAGCCTTTGACAATGATCCAAATACCTTCTGGCATACTAAATGGACTGGTGATACTGCTCCGTACACTCTTTCTATGACCTTGAAAGAAGCAGAAAAAGTCAATGGTTTGACTTATCTCCCACGTCCAGGTGGTGGAAATGGGGTCGTGACTCGCTACGAAATCTACGCACAAAAAGATGGCCAAATGGTCAAGGTTTCAGAAGGAAACTGGGACAACAACGCTCAAGAAAAAACAGTCAACTTTACGGCGGTTCATACCAACAAGATTGAGTTGAAAGTTCTATCAGGTGTTGGGGGCTTTGCAAGTGCAGCTGAAGTTCATCTATTGAAGCCTATCAAAGAGGGACAAGAAACACCAGAACCAGCACAACCATCTACACCTGAAACTCCAAAAGTCGAGCAAACAGGTGATGGAACAGTTGAACTAGCGGATCAATTCACTGCAAGCAAACCAGCTAGTGAAGATAGTATTGCAGCTGCCAGCAAGAGCGCAGATTATCTCAAGAAAGAGTACAAGGTTTTCCCAACTCCACAAAAAGTGACTTATGGAGAAGGAGTCACAGCTCTTCGTAAGCAAGTCAATCTGGTAATGGGAGATCAACTCGATGTCTATACTCGTAATCGCTTGAAGAGTGTCTTGCGGGACAATCAAGTATCCTATACTACTAGTAAATCAGCAGTTGCTGGCGCAACTAATATCTATCTTGGAGTGCATGGGCAAGGTTCACAAGCAGAACAAAACTTGTCTAATGTTTCAGCAGGTCTCTTTGATAAGATTGATGCCTATGCTTTGACCATCAAGGATAATTCGATTTCCATCGTCGGAAAAGACACAGATGCGGTCTTCTATGGTTTGACAACTTTGAAACATATGCTCAAGGAAAGTCAAGTTCCAGTTCTTCGCAATGTAACAGTGGAAGATTACGCTGAAATCAAGAACCGTGGTTTCATCGAAGGTTACTATGGAAATCCATGGTCTAATGCAGATCGTGCTGAACTCATGCGTTTTGGTGGCGATTTGAAATTGACCCAATACTTCTTCGCACCAAAAGATGATCCATACCACAACAAGAAATGGCGTGAACTTTACCCAGAAGAAAAACTAGCTGAAATTCGTGAACTTGCTCGCGTTGGAAATCAAAGTAAAACTCGCTATGTTTGGACCATTCATCCATTCATGAACAACCGTATCCGATTTGGTAATGAAGCGCATTACCAAGAAGACTTGGCAACCATCAAGGCTAAATTTACCCAGTTGATGAAAGTGGGTGTCCGTGAATTTGGTATTCTAGCCGATGATGCACCAAGCCCAGTTGGAGGCTACAATAGCTACAACCGCTTGATGCAGGATATGACTAACTGGTTGACAGAAATGCAAGGAACTTATAGTGGACTTCGCAAAGAAATGATCTTTGTTCCAGGTCAGTATTGGGGTAATGGGCGTGAAGCAGAGTTGAAATCTTTAAATGAAAATCTCCCAAGTTCAACCTCTATGACTTTGACGGGGGGTAAGATTTGGGGTGAAGTTTCTGAAGGCTTCCTATCAACTCTCAAGAACAATCTAACTGCAGGTGGTAAAACTTATCGTCCAGTATCACTTTGGGTGAACTGGCCAGTTACAGATAACTCTAAACAACACTTGATTCTAGGTGGTGGTGAGAAATTCCTTCATCCGAATGTAGATCCAAGCTTGCTGTCTGGTATCATGTTGAACCCAATGCAACAGTCTGAACCATCTAAGATAGCCCTCTTCGCTGGAGCTCAATATACATGGAAACAGTGGAAATCAGAAGAAGAGGCCAAGAAACTCAATGACATTGCCTTCAACTTTGTTGAAAATGGTCATTTTGAAGATAGCAAGGTATCAGCAGCCTTCCGCGAACTTGGTAAGCATATGATTAACCAAAACATGGATGGTCGTGTCGTTAAACTAGAAGAATCAGTTGAATTAGCTCCAAAATTGACAGACTTCATGACTAAGCTCAAAGCGGGTCAGGATGTAACTGCAGAACGTGCAACCTTGCGTGCAGAATTTGCCAAGATTAAAGAAGCAGCTGAACTTTATAAAGCATCAGGTGATCAAAAGATGGTTGCACAGATCCACTATTGGTTGGATAATGCAATCGACCAAATGAATGCCCTTGATGCCTTCCTAACAGGAACAGAGGCTATGGCTACAAATGATGCAGCCAAACTTTGGGATAGCTACTATAAAGGTTTGAAATTGTACGAACAGTCTCAAACTCATACCTTCCATTATGTAGACCATCTTGAAAAGGCTGAATTGGGTGTTCAACATATCCGTCCATTTATCCTATCCTTGAAAGAAGTTCTAGCGTCTGAAGTTCAAAAAGTCTTGTATCCAGATCAAATCATCAGCACCTTTATTACCAATCGAACAGGTGTAGAAGGTGGTTTGGCAGAAGTAACGGATGGTGACTTGGCAACTCATGCCTTGATTAAATCACCAAATAGCATCAAGACAGGTGATTATATCGGTATGAAATTCAACAAACCGGTAGATATCCAAACCTTGACCTTTGCTATGGGAACTCAGGCAAATCCACATGATACCTTTAGCAAGGCTGAAGTGCAGTATTTGGATGAAAATGATAACTGGGTAACCTTGAAAGAGCCAAGCTATGTCGGAAATGAATCTCTTCTTAAATTTGAGAATCTCCATATTAAGGCTAAGGCAGTTCGTATGGTTGCGACAGAAGATCGTGAAAATACCTGGTTTGCGGTTCAGGAAATTGCAGTCAACCGTCCAGTTGAAAAAGCACGTGGCCAACAAGCGACGACAGTTAGTCTTAGCTCAAACTTAGTTTACAAACTAAATACCTCAGCCCGTCAAATCACTGATGGCAAGGACAATACAGAAGCCATGATGGCAAATGCTGACGGTAGCAATACGACTCCAGTAGATGCCTGGGCACAGCTTGACCTCGGTGAAATCAAGTCAGTGACTAAAGTTCGTCTTCGCCAAGGAAATGATGATAAACTTGGCACAGGTGTACTTGAGTACTCTACAGATGGAATTGCATGGCAAGAATTAGATCGTTTGGCAGGAGAACAAACTAAGGAAGTGACTAGAGCTATCAATGCTCGTTACATCCGAGTACGAAATACCAAGGCAAGTGACATTTGGTGGCGTATCCAAGACTTCTCTGTTGAGACACGTTCTGGAAATAGCGATTTAACAGACACCAACGTGGATGCTTTGAAAGAAACACCAGTAGTGGATAGCTTGGGCAGTTACGAGCTTCAAATTCCAGCTGGAACCAAACTTCCTGCGAATAGTTATCTAGGTATGAAGCTTGATCGTATCCATCAAGTCAAGAGCATACAGCTCCAAGGACAGGCCAACCCAGCCCTAAGTTTAGAGTACTCTGCAAATGCTCAAGAATGGACACCAGCTAGCCAGTTGACAGACAGATCTGTCGCGACCCACTTGGTACGTTATGTTCGTCTTGTGAATAAAACAGACCAAGAGCAGGCTGTTCCATCGACTTCTATCCTTGTAACAACTAAAGAAGTACAACCAACCAAACTAGAATCTACAACTATGGGCATTCATCCAACATATGGAAGTAATGATGTTCGTAAGATTAATAACCTCGATCAATTGTTTGATGGAGTGTATAACAACTTCGTTGAGTTTTCAGACTATGCCCATAAAGATGGCCATGTAACCTTGAAACTTGGTAGCGAACGCACTATCAAGAAGATCAGAGCCTACATCCAAGACGGAACTCAAAACTATCTTCGTGATGGTAAAATCCAAGTCAGCCAAGACGGTAAAACCTGGACAGATGTTGTGACAGTGGGAGATGGTGTAGCTAATAGTACACACGATGATTCATTGACAGATGGTTGGACACATGATTCTAAGATGCCAGGAAATCGCTATATCGAGGGTGAATTGACGACACCAGTCAAAGCAAACTATCTTCGTGTCCTCTATACAGCTGACTATGATGCTCGTTTTGTAGGATTTACAGAATTGGTGATCAATGATGGCGAATTTGTCAAATCAATCAATGATCCAACTGTAGAAGGAAACGGTGGCGAAAGCCGAGGCAACTTCTATACTAATCTCGTAGACGGAAAAGTTTTGACTAGCTACAAGGCGGAAAATGATAAGGGTGAAATGGTTTACCACTTGTCAGAACCAACCAATGCCAACCATCTACGCCTTGTTTCAAGCCTTCCTGAAGGAGCGAAAGCACGAGTTCAAGCGAGAACACTCAAGGATGGTCAAGAGAGCTGGACAGACCTCGGCGCCATTACATCTAGTCTCCAAACATTTGCTATCCGAAATGGTGGTTCTCTTCTAGATGTTAAACTGGTCTGGGAAGGTGGCAAGGCTGAGTTTTATGAATTGGCGAGCTTCTATCAAGAATTGACAGAAGAACCTGTTCAATCGAGCAAGGGTGAAGAACCAGCACCAGTGCTTGAGGTACCTGAATTTACAGGTGGTGTGAATGCAGTTGAAGCCTTGGTACATGAGCTTCCAGCCTACACAGGCCCATTGTCAACCGTAGGTGACCAAGCTGCACCGACAGTAGAGAAACCAGAGTTTCAGGGTGGTGTGAATGCAGTTGAAGCTTTGGTACATGAGCTACCAGCTTATACAGGCCCATTGTCAACCGTAGGTGACCAAGCCGCTCCAACAGTAGAGAAACCAGAGTTCAAGGGTGGAGTCAACTCCGTTATGGCCTTGAAACACGAACTACCAGAGTACACAGGGCCATTGTCAACCGTAGGCGATCAACCAGCTCCGACAGTAGAGAAACCAGAGTTCAAGGGTGGAGTTAACTCCGTTATGGCCTTGAAACATGAGCTACCAGCCTACACAGGTCCATTATCAACCGTAGGTGACCAACCAGCTCCGACAGTAGAAAAACCAGAATTTAAGCTAAGTTCGTTAGAAAAATCTCAGACTCCAGAAGCACCAGTTCAAGTTGCCAAGGAAGACAAGAGATTGCCAGAGACTGGTGAAAAACAGTCAGAAACAGCTATTTTCTTGGCAAGCGTTGGACTAGCCTTATCTGCTATCTTTGTAGCAAAAAGCAAAAAAGATTAGTTGTGTATGACAATTAAACTCTTTCTTAATAGTATTCTAAACCAGTGGAGTGTATAGAACAAAAAACCTGAGAAGTACAATTGGCCTTCTCAGGTTTTTATGGCTCTTTGTCAACTGTAGTGGGTTGAAGAAAAGCTAAGATCGAGAAAGGACACATTTCGTCCTTTCTTTTTTGATATTGAGAGCGATAAAAATCCGTTTTTTGAAGTTTTCAAAGTTCCGAAAACCAAAGGCATTTCGCTTGATAAGTTTGATGAGATTATTGGTCGCTTCCAATTTGGCGTTGGAATAGGGTAGTTGAAGGGCGTTGACAATCTTTTCTTTATCCTTGAGGAAGGTTTTAAAGACAGTCTGAAAAAGAGGATGAACCTGCTTTAGATTGTCCTCAATAAGTCCGAAGAATTTGTCTGGCTCCTTGTTCTGAAAGTGAAAAAGTAAGAGCTGATAGAGATTGTAGTGGTGTCTCAAGTCTTCTGAATAGCTCAAAAGCTTGTCTAGAATTTCTTTATTTGTTAAGTGCATGCGAAAAGTAGGGCGATAAAAACGTTTATCACTGAGTTTACGACTATCCTGCTGTATGAGCTTCCAGTAGCGCTTGATGGCTTTGTATTCATGGGATTTTCGCTCAAATTGATTCATGATTTGGACACGAACACGACTCATAGCACGGCTTAAGTGTTGTACAATGTGAAATCGATCTAGAACGATTTTAGCACATGGAAAAAGCTGTTTAGCCAAGGCATAATAAGGACTAAACATATCCATCGTAATGATTTTCACCTGACAACGAACAGCTCGCTCGTAGCGCAGAAAGTGATTTCGTATGATAGCCTGTGTTCTGCCTTCAAGAACAGTGATGATGTTAAGATTATCAAAATCTTGTGCAATGAAACTCATCTTTCCCTTGGTAAAGGCATACTCGTCCCAAGACATAATCTCTGGAAGACGAGAAAAATCATGCTTAAAACGGAAGTCATTAAGCTTGCGAATGACAGTTGAAGTTGAAATAGCCAGTTGATGAGCGATATCGGTCATAGAAGTTTTTTCAATCAATTTTTGCGCAATTTTTTGGTTGATAATACGAGGAATTTGGTGATTTTTCTCGACGAGAGAGGTCTGTGAGACCATCATTTTAGAGCAATGATAGCACTTGAAACGACGCTTTTTAAGGAGGATTCTGGTAGGCATACCAGTTGTTTCAAGGTAAGGAATTTTCGATGGTTTTTGGAAGTCATATTTCTTCATTTGACTTCCACATTCAGGACAAGATGGGGCCTCATAATCCAGTTTAGCGATGATTTCCTTGTGGGTATCTCTATTAACAACATCCATAATTTGGACATTAGGGTCTTTGATATCGAGTAGTTTTGTGATAAAATGTAATGGTTCCATATGATTCTTTCTAATGAGTTGTTTCGTCGCTTTTCATTATAGGTCATATGGGACTTTTTTTCTACACAAAAATAGGCTCCATAATATCTATAGGGGATTTACCCACTACAAATATTATAGAGCCGTTTTTATTATCTAATTATTGATTGAATAAAGAAAAGATTGAAAAACCACCCAATTTTTGGGTGGTTAGTAATTTATTGTTGCGCTGGTTGAGGATTTTGGTTAGGCTGACCTTGATTGGTACTTGGTTGTTGTGTTACCGTATTCTCGTTGGTTCCAGCATTGGGAGTAGCTGTATTTGCATTTGGATTTGTGTTTGGTGTCGTTACACTTGACTGAGAGGTTGAAGTCTCTGGAGTCTGGCTCGCAGGAGCAGGTGTAGAACTTTGTTGAGTAGCAGGAGCAGTCCATGTAGGACGAGCTCCATTCTTAAAGACATATTCTCCACTCCTATATAAGCCCTCAGGCATAGTCCAATCTCCTGGGTGGTCATCTTCTGATAGGTAAGTCATCATTGAACGATAGACTGAAGAAGCAACTGTGAACCCATTGCCGATGACTGGAGTAAGACGATTTGAGTAACCTGTCCATACGGCCATCGAATATTTACGAGTATAGCCGACAAACATTTCATCCGGTGCAACAAGTTGACTTGATTTAATATGATTTTCGATTTCTTCATCTGAATAGTTAGAGGTACCTGTCTTACCAGCCTGAGGAAGCCATGAAATATAGGCGTTAAAACCAGTTCCAGAGGTCAAGACTGTTTTCATCATTTCTGTCATCATGTAAGCAGTGGTCTCTTTCATAGCTCGGGTACCAGGGTCAGAAAATTCTTTTTCGCTACCATCACTAAAGACAACTTTATTAATGTACATCGGTTTGTGATAGATACCACCATTGGCAAATGCAGCATAAGCAGCAGCCATTTTTTCACTACTTGCACCGTACTGTTTGTTGGATTCAGTTGTGTTACTTGAAATGGCGTTTGCATAATGCATGCTTGGATAGTCGATACCAAGACCATTAAGGAAGGTTTTAGCTCTATCTAGACCGACCTTATTCAAAGTCTCAACGGCTGTGACATTTCGTGATTGTTGAAGAGCATACTGGATTGTAATGTTTCCAAAGTAGCCATGATCCCAGTTGTAGACTGGAGTATCAGTGCCAGGATAGTTATAAGGAACATCATGTACAATAGAAGCAGTAGAGTCATAGACTCCATATTCTAAAGCGGGAGCATAGTCAGTGATTGGTTTCATAGTAGAACCCCAGTCACGATTGGTTTCAACGGCTTGGTTGATTCCGAAAGATACATTACTTGATTGGTGACGGGCACCTAACTGAGCAATGACTTTACCATTTGTTACATCCACGATAGTGGAAGCTACTTGAAGTTCATCATCTGGATAAGCAACGTACTCATCTGTATTGTAAACATCCCAAAGTCTCTGTTGAACATTTTTGTCGACATTAGTATAGACTTCCATACCTGTGGTAAGAAGGTTGTAGCCCGTTTCTTGTTCGACTTGGTCGATTACTTCTTTGAGGTAGTTGTCCATATAGGCTGGGTAACTATTGGCTGACTTCAAGCTTTGAAGACCGTCAGTGATAGGCGTATTAATAGCTTTTTCGTAATCTTCTGCACTGATATATTTCTGTCCCTTCATTTCTGAAAGTACCAAGTTACGACGCTCTAGAGCAGCTTCTGGATGGGAATATGGATCATATTGGTTTGGTGCTTGAGGCATTCCGGCTAAGAGTGCTAACTGTGGCAAGCTTAAATCCTTCAAGTCTTTTCCATAGTAATTTTCGGCTGCGGTTTGCATTCCATAGTTACCGTTAGACATGTAGACTTTGTTGATGTAGTAGGTCAGGATTTCTTGCTTGGTTGCTTTTTGCTCTAATTGAACGGCTAGCCAAGCTTCTTGGGCTTTACGTGACAAGGTTTGATCGGCAGTTGAAGTAGAGAAATAAGTTAATTTAATCAATTGCTGAGTCAAGGTTGAAGCCCCTTGGAGCCCTCCTTTCCCTTGGAGGTTTCTCAATGCCGCCCCCATGATACGAATGGTATCAACACCTCTATGATCAAAGAAACGGTGGTCTTCGATAGACACGATGGCCTTGACCAAGTCAGTAGGAATTTCATTTGCTTGGGCATTTACGCGACGTTCAGATCCAAGGTCAGCAATCAGTTCGTTTTTGTTGTCATAAATCTTGCTAGAGGTTGTCGCAACTAATTTACTTTCAGATAAGGCTGGAGCCTTGCTAACAAAGTAGAGGAAGACACCTCCACCTAATAGAAATAATGCGATAAATAAGGTAAGAAATGTAATTCCAATATACTTTAAGAATCGCAGAATAGTTTGTTTATTCATCTTGTTTTACCACCTAGTAAACGTTCTTTGATAATATCGAGATAGGGAATTTGAGGGAAAGCTCCTTGCTTTATTAAATATCCGTATTCTTGAATATATCCAAGTGGCATTGATTTTTGGCCCTTATCTTGATGATAAAAGCGAATCAAATCAAGTGCCGGCAACAAATAAGTTTCTTGTCGAGAAGAAAAATGAAGTAGTACGAAGCAAATGCCCTGCTGTTCTAGAACTTGTTCCATATGTTGAATCTGGTGAAGATGGAAGTTCTTCATTGGGATAGCATTTTTTTGCCGCGTTTCCTTGGCTTCAAAGTCAATGTAATGTCCTCTATATACGCCAGAGTAATCTGTTGTGGAAGCTTGTCTAAAGTAGGCTTCTACAATTTTGGCTCGACTACGTTGAGGATAGTCTACTCGAACAATCTGAACAGGCGTTGGCTTTTTATGGATAACTGCCATACCATGCGTCAGATAGTAGTCGTTTGTAGCGTTGATCATCTTTTCAAAAGTCATTCCTCGATTTGCGAAATTTTTTGGTTGAGAAATGGATGTTTGGCTTTTTTTTGATGAAATTTTATGAGGATAGTTGACCATATTTCTCCTTATTGGTACAATAACATCACTCTATTATACCATAAAAATAGAAAGAAAGGTGTAAAAATGACTACAGCTTTAATTATGGGATATTCTAATTTTGACTTGGGTTTGTTTAATGAAAAAGATATCAGGTTAAAAATTATAAAGAAAGCCATTCGCCGTGATTTAGAAAGTTTAGCAGAAGAAGGGATTAAATGGCTGGTCTTTACAGGAAACTTGGGATTTGAATCTTGGGTGCTGGATGTCGCAAATGAAATGAAAGAAGAATATGATTTCAGCCTAGCGACCATTTTTGATTTTGAAACACACGGGGAAAATTGGAATGAAGCGAATCAGCTTAAACTTAGCCAATTTAAGCAGGTCGATTTTGTCAAATATGCCTATCCTAAATATGAACATATGGGGCAACTACGAGACTACCAACGATTTTTACTGGAAAATACTGATTTAGCTTATTTTTTCTATGACCCAGAAAATGAGACTAAATTAAAATTTATAGACAATTTGATGAAAAATCAGGAAGGTTATCGCATAAAAAGGCTAACCTTTGAAGACTTAAATGAGCTAGTAGAAAATTTTTCTGAAAAGTAAGGCTTTGACCTTGATTTTTGTTTGCCTTTTTTTATATAATAATACTATTAGAAACCGAGAATGGAGAGAGAGATGGCAAGTATTATTTTTTCAGCAAAAGATATTTTTGAGCAAGAGTTTGGACGTGAAGTCCGTGGATATAGTAAGGTTGAAGTTGATGAATTTTTGGACGATGTCATCAAGGACTATGAAACTTATGCTGCCTTAGTCAAGTCTCTCCGTCAAGAAATTGCAGAGTTGAAGGAAGAATTGTCTCGCAAACCTGAATCTGCACCGGTTCAAGCAGAACCACTTGAAATGACAGCAACGACTTCTATGACGAATTTTGATATTTTAAAACGTCTAAATCGTCTTGAGAAAGAAGTATTTGGGAAACAAATTTTGGATAACTCTGATTTATAAGAGTGTATTTGAAAAGTGCAATTTTTGGATAATCGCGTGAGGAGAATTTCTTTTCATGAGGAAAGTCCATGCTAGCACAGGCTGTGATGCCTGTAGTGTTTGTGCTAGGCGAATCCATAAGCCTAGGGACGAGAGATCGTTACGGCAGTCGAAATGGCTAAGTCCTTGGATAGGCCAGAGTAGGCTTGAAAGTGCCACAGTGACGGAGTCTTTCTGGAAACAGAGAGAGTGGAACGCGGTAAACCCCTCAAGCTAGCAACCCAAATTTCGGTCGGGGCATGGAGTACACGGAAACGAACGTAGTACTCTGACTGCTATCAGCTGTAAGTTGTTAGTGGTAGACAGATGATTATCGAAGGAAGTGGTCCTAGTCACTTCTGGAACAAAACATGGCTTATAGAAAATTGCATATAGGTTGGGGCTGAGAAAACTTTCTCAACCTCATTTTTTAAAGTGGACATACAGAAAGGTCTTATAAGTCTGAAAATGAAAAAAGAATTTAATTTAATCGCTACTGCTGCAGCGGGTCTTGAGGCTGTCGTTGGTCGTGAAGTGCGAGAGTTGGGCTACGATTGTCAGGTTGAAAATGGACGTGTTCGTTTTCAAGGAGACGTGAGAGCCGTTATCGAAACCAACCTCTGGCTTCGGGCAGCAGACCGTATCAAGATTATCGTAGGAACTTTTCCAGCTAAGACTTTTGAGGAGCTCTTTCAGGGAGTTTTCGCTCTAGATTGGGAAAATTATTTACCACTTGGAGCTCGATTTCCGATTTCAAAAGCCAAATGTGTGAAATCTAAACTACACAATGAACCCAGTGTTCAGGCTA